>CAZFOY010000006.1:0-93425 GCA_964520865.1 uncultured Ignavibacteriales bacterium
GTTTCTCCCTCGCAGACCCCATTAATGCGGTCTGCTCTGTCAGAACACCGACCTACATTAAGATGCATCCCTTTCGGTATGCGTGATTCACCCGGCCATAAGAATGGTCGGGCCTACGAACGCGATGCGCAGAATGGCACGCTCGAAGACGAGGGTGCCCTACAATAGATTGATAGTATCGCACGTAAAGTACAATAGACAAAAAAAGACCCGGTCGTTTGACCGGGTCTTTTATTTCAGGTGTGTATCTCAGAATCGATTTAGTACATGCCGCCCATGTCCGGACCACCCGGCATCGGAGGCATATTCTTCTTCTCCTCAGGCTTGTCGGCAATGACCGCCTCGGTGGTGAGCAACAATCCGGCGATCGAAGCTGCATTCTCGAGAGCAGTACGGGTTACCTTGGTCGGGTCGATAACGCCGGCCTTGAAGAGATCCTCGTACTCATCCATCGCTGCGTTGTATCCGAACGCGCCGTCTTTCTCTTTCACCTTGCTGACGACGACCGATGATTCGACACCGGCGTTGTGGGCGATCTGACGAATCGGCTCCTCGAGCGCTTTGCGGATGATGTTGACACCGACCATCTCGTCATCGGTAGCGGTGATCTTGTCGAGAGCCGGGATGGAGCGAAGTAGCGCCACGCCGCCGCCCGGGACGATACCTTCTTCAACCGCCGCGCGGGTTGCATGAAGAGCGTCTTCGACGCGGGCTTTCTTTTCCTTCATCTCAGTTTCGGTGGCAGCACCGACGTTGATGACGGCCACGCCGCCGGCCAGCTTGGCCAGACGTTCCTGCAGTTTCTCGCGGTCATAGTCCGAAGTGGTGTCATCGATCTGCTTGCGGATCTGGGCGATACGCCCTTTGATCGCTTCCTTCTCGCCGTTACCTTCGACTATGGTCGTGTTGTCTTTGTCAATCGTGACCTTCTTGGCGGAACCGAGGTCGGTGAGAATCGCATTCTCAAGCTTGAAGCCGACTTCCTCGGAAATCACCTTACCGCCGGTCAGGACAGCGATATCTTCGAGCATCGCTTTGCGACGGTCACCAAAGCCCGGAGCCTTGACGGCTGCGACTTTGATCGTGCCGCGCAGCTTGTTGACGACCAGCGTAGCCAGCGCTTCGCCTTCGACATCCTCACCGATGATGAACATCGGGCGGCCCTGCTGGGCGACCTTCTCAAGCACCGGAAGGAGATCCTTCATGCTGGAGATCTTCTTGTCATGAATCAGAATAAGCGGATCTTCGAGAACCGCTTCCATACTGTCGGGATCGGTTACGAAATAAGGGGAGACATAGCCGCGATCGAACTGCATACCTTCGACTACGTCGAGGGTAGTGTCGGCCGTCTTCGCCTCTTCGACTGTAATTACGCCGTCTTTGCCGACTTTCTCCATCGCCTCGGCGATCAGGTCGCCGATATGCCGGTCGCTGTTGGCGGAGATAGTACCGACCTGAGAGATCTCAGCCTTACCGGAAACCGGCTTGGACATCCCTTTGATCGATTCGGAAACGGCCAGCACGGCCTTGTCAATTCCGCGCTTCAGGGCCATCGGGTTGATTCCGGCGGTCACGTTCTTGAGACCTTCGCGATAGATAGCCTGGGCGATCAGGGTAGCGGTGGTGGTGCCGTCGCCGGCATCGTCCGAAGTCTTCGAAGCAACTTCCTTGACCATCTGCGCGCCGATATTTTCAAAATGATCTTCGAGCTCGATCTCTTTGGCCACGGTCACGCCGTCTTTGGTGATAGTCGGGCTGCCGAATTTCTTCTCGATAACCACATTCCGGCCCTTCGGGCCGAGCGTCACTTTGACCGCGTTAGCCAGCTTGTCGACACCCTTTTTGAGTTTGTCACGGGCTATTGTATCGTAATCTATGAGTTTGGACATATCTAAAATACTCCTTGGGACCTGTCGGTTAACGGTTGATAATGGCGAAAATGTCGGATTCGCGCATGATTAGAAACTCACTGCCTTCAATGGACACTTCCGTACCGGAGTACTTGCCGTACAGAACCCGGTCACCCTTCTTGACTTCGAGAGTGACTTTCTTGCCTTCTTCGGTCGTACGACCCGGGCCGACTTCGATCACTTCACCTTCCATCGGCTTCTCTTTTGCCGTATCCGGGATAATGATTCCGCCCTTCTTTACTTCCTGTTCTTCGACCGGCTTTACAATGACGCGGTCGGCAAGAGGCTTCACTTGCATTTCGATCCTCCTATGACACTCACTTTTGAGTTGATTAAATTTGAGTTCCACTTGTTATTAGCACTCTCAATAGGCGAGTGCTAACGGCCATCAATATATATTTAACAGCGAATGTGTCAAGAAGTTTCCGGCTGAATAGCCCCTTTTTGGGTAAAGTAGTGCGATTCCGGGAGAAGGGCCAGGCAAAGCATAACTTGTTGTTACATCATATGTTGCGATGAATTGTTGGCGAGAGCCAGGAATTTCCTTTCGTGAAAACTGGTTCAAAGTCAGTTCTCCTGCCCCGGCGTTAATCCTAACCTCTTTACTTTGGACTCAGAATGGATAACTTAGTCAGGATAACACAAGAAAGGGAACAGATGGAATCGAAGTCTGCACAGAAAAGCTACAGTGGAGAGCGCCTGGTCTGGATATTCCTCGTTTTGGTCCTCCTGGTCAGCGCCGCTTTCTTCTTTATCAAAGCGTTCCGGCTTCAGAGCCAGGTTTACGATACTTCGAAACAACTCCTTGACCTTGACAACAAACTCGGCGAGCAGCAGCAGTCGATAGCATCGCTGAGCCAGGTCATTCGCAATGACTCTGCCAAGACAGTTCAGCTGGTGCCGGTTCTCACTGCATCCGAGTTGACTGATCTGTCAGCAAAGGGGATCAAGGATCCGTACAGTGAGATCCCGGCCGATCTGCAGAAACACCCGGAAGTGATTCCGCCTGGCAACAAAGCTGGAGGGGCGTATACATTCGGGTCGCCCGTCCGGATCTGTCTGCTCGGACCTGATCGTGTCTGGGCGTATGTAGACAATGGACGGGTCGGCCGGGCCGTGCTGTTCCGGTACGAGGTGGCCGACGATGGATCGATCGTATGGAAGGCGCTTGAGTCGACGGCGGAAACGAAGAAGTAAGTCAATGCCCACTCGGGCGTTGACCTCGGAGAATCGCTATTGATTGTAGGGCAGATTCGCTTCGAACCTGCCCCTGTCCGTAGCCTGCGGCCACGCAGTAGTCACGATTGCAGATCCGTAGGTCAGGAGGCCTGCCCTCCTGACTTTGCCGCAGAATCGATCGATTATGAAAGTCAGGAACGCAGGGTTCCTGACCTACGATGGATTTGTCACTGACCACGAACGGCGGCCCATAAGAGTGTGCCGCCCTGCAGGAGACACTACTTCAGATTATAAAAGGCATCCATGCCGGCGTAGACGGCGTGTTTACCGATCGTCTCCTCGATCCGCAACAACTGATTGTATTTGGCGATCCGGTCGGTGCGGCACATCGAGCCGGTTTTGATCATGCCTGCGCCGGAGGCAACCACAACATCGGCTATCGTCGCGTCTTCGGTTTCTCCCGATCGATGCGAAACGACCGCGGTGAAGCCGGCTTTCTGCGCCATCTCGATTGCATCGAGCGTCTCGGTCAATGTGCCGATCTGATTCAGTTTGATCAGAATCGAGTTGGCTGATTTTTCTTTGATCCCGCGGGCGAGCCGTTTTGGATTGGTGACGAAGATGTCGTCGCCGACAATTTGAATCTTCTTGCCCATCCGTTCAGTCAGGAGTTGCCAGCCGTCCCAATCGTCTTCGGCCAGACCGTCTTCGAGCGAGATGATCGGATATTTGTCGCAGAGACCTTCGTAGAAGTCGATCATCTGTTTCGATGTCAACTTCTTGCCTTCGGCCTTCAGATCGTACTTTTTCGTTTTGGTGTCGTAGAACTCGGATGACGCCGGGTCGAGCGCGATATAGATGTCCTTTTTCGGCTTGTAACCGGAGTTCTTGATCGCCTCCATGATGACCTTCAGAGCTTCTTCATTCGACTTCAGGTTGGGGGCGAATCCACCTTCATCGCCGACCGAGGTGTTGTACCCCTTCTTGTGCAAGACCTTCTTGAGATGACCAAAAACTTCGGCACCCATCTGAACGGCCTGTTGCATGTTCTTCGCACCGACCGGCATGATCATGAATTCCTGCAGATCGACATTGTTGTCCGCGTGTTTCCCGCCGTTGAGGATGTTCATCATCGGGACGGGAAGGAGCTTGCAGTTACTTCCGCCGATATATTCATACAGGAATCGTCCTCTGGACTCCGCCGCCGCTTTGGCCGTTGCGAGGGAGACGCCGAGGATCGCATTGGCGCCGAGTTTCGATTTGTTCTCGGTGCCGTCGAGCTTGATCAGGAAATTATCCAGCGTCACCTGATCGTATGGATCGATCTCATCCTTGAGAAGGGCAGGGCCGATAATGTCGTTCACATTCGACACGGCTTTCAGTACCGACTTTCCGAAAAAGAGCTTGGGATCACCGTCGCGAAGCTCTACCGCTTCGTGAGCGCCGGTCGACGCTCCCGAGGGAACGGCGGCGCGGCCAAGGGTGCCGTCGGTCAGGCAAGCATCGACTTCGATTGTAGGTGTCCCGCGGCTGTCGAGAATCTGGCGGGCATGAATATACTGGAATTCAGACATGGCAATTTCCTTTCCCATAATCGTGGTTTTGCAATTTGCAACAAAGCTATTTGCGCAAAGTGCGAGGGGCAAGGTTAAAAAAGTGTGAAGGTGCGAGAAGAGGGTTGTCCGACGCGCCGTCGAGCACGAGACTCGATCGGTTGGCACGCACGCTTATTTACTACCGGCGAGGCTCCTAAGGACATTGTCGTGAACATTGCCATTCGTAGCAAGAAAAGATGAAATCTCCAGCGAGAATGGATGCCCGGCGATATCCGAAGTTGTTCCCCCGGCCTCCTGCATGATGACCACAAATGGGGCGATATCGTATGCCCTGATCGAAGCCTCCACGACTATCTCCAACCGTCCGGAGGCGAGTAGATGATAGGGCCAGAGATCGCCGAACGAGCGCTGACGGCCGGTCTTGTCAAGAAGTTTGAGCAGTTTGGTACCAAGGCGTTTGCGTTTAAAGGCCGGGAGGGAACCGAAACTGATCATCGAATCCGACAGCTTCGCTTTCCGAGAGACATGAATCTGTTTCCCGTTAAGGAACGCACCCTTTCCTTTTTCAGCCCACACCATTTCCTTCAGAGTGGGAATGTACGATACGCCGACAATGACTTCATTCCCGTGCATCAGGGCGATTAACGTCCCCCAGAGCGGAATTCCGGCGATGAAGTTCTTGGTTCCGTCGATCGGGTCAATAATCCAGACATACTCGCTTCTCTTGCTGGACCTTCCGAACTCCTCACCGAAGAAGTTGTGGTCGGGGAATTCCGCCCGAATCGTTCTAATAATCGTCTTCTCAGTCTCGCGGTCCGCTCGGGTCACCGGCGATCTGTCGGCCTTCAATTCGACGGTTAAATTCTTCTCGTAATAAGACATGGCTACCCGGGCGCCTTCGCGGGCTGCGCGTTTTGCCACCTGGAGAAAACGGGACATTCAGAATCTTCCTTTCCGGGACTGAATAAGGATCATCTTACGGACTGAGTCGACCGGCGGCAAGGCTAAAGATATGAGAAGAACCCGCAGAGTATTGTGGGCGGGCAATAGTCAATTGTCAGACGAGAGGAAAAGACTGAAGTAAATCAACAGGTTGGAAGTCGGCATTGAATTTGATATGGTGTGTTTCGGAACAAGCACCAAATTGCGGGTCAGAGGATTAAAAACAAGTCTGACCCCAGAGCCACGCTAACGCGTGGCTCTATTTTTTTCAGAGATAATCAAATCAAGAAGATTCCACTCGGTCCGGACTCAATTCTGCAGCACGAGCGTCCTGCGATCAAGCAGCTCCATACGGTCTCCCCCGATGGCCTCCTGTCTGTAGACTTCGACCGTATACTCTCCCGGCGGGATCGATGCTGCCTGAGAGCGTATGTTATAGAGACAAATGCAAGCGGGAGCGGAAGTGTCGACATTGATTTCGTAAAAGCACAGTATGTTGCCTACCTTTTTGAACCGCACCTCGAACTGAGCCAGACACAGGAACCAGACATTCTGATTGTCCAGGGACAGCGTATCGTCATGATATGTGTAGATGAACTTCGTCGTGTCGTCGACTTCTTCCTGCGGGAAGCATCCGTCCCAGTCAAAATGCGTGATATGTGGAGTTGTGATTACAGTGTCAATGCCGATCGTGTCCTGAGCGTTTGCACCTCCGATCAACGTTACGATATACTCGCCGGGAGGGACATCGTAGAGAACCGTTTCGAGATTGAAGAGGCAATAGCAGTCGCAGGCGTCGAGGGTGTCATGCTCGGTCGCGGTTATGTGATTTCCAACAAAGTCATAGTCTACCTGATATCCGAGACAACAATTGTAGAAGGCGTTCATATGATGAATGTGAATGTCCGAACCGATTGCCTCGGCGTACATATACTCGACCGAATCGGTCTTCACGGCGTCGTAACTTCGGCTGAGACACTCCCCTGATATTTCTTCGTGGTCAGGTAATCCGGGGAAGCTGCACACGGGCGGATCGCCTGTTCCGAACAGGTAGTCGACCATCCGTACGAGATCACTAATATCGACAGTGCCGTTCCCATCGCAGTCGGCAATCATTTCCGGAAAAGGGGAGGGTCCATCGCCAAACATAAAGTCGACCATAAAGATCATATCGATGACATTGGCCGCGTCGCCGTCACCGTTGAGATCGGCACACTGCCAGGTCGACGTACCGGAATGTCCCGAAAGCGGGAATAGGAGCATCGCGACGACGGCCAGGGCGCAGGCAGTCAGCCATCCGAACTTTTTCATCGGTAACCTCCGCTAAGCTTTGGGGGCAATCGCTACCTATGAAACTGAAATGTATCGAGGAGCCCGGCGATTCGCACACGTAACTGTTCTCTATAAACATATACGCACAAGTCTACGATTTGTCAAATGAATTGAGCGGCCGAGTGGGCCGATCAGGTTCGGCTCCAGGCCGTATCTTGAATTAGCGGCAGTGGGTCAGCGTCTGCGTTTGTGTCCGTTGCTCTTGATTTTGAGAATTGTCTTGCGGCATTTGGGCGACCCGCATTCACAAATATACCGCTGGAGGACCTTCTTGGTGACCCGTCCGTCTACTTCGTAGTTATAGTCGTAGGTCAACTCCGTGCCTTCCGGAATGGTGCGGATTGCCTCGATAAAGATCCGTCCCTCCACGTCGACCGACTCGCAATTCGGGTCGCAGGAATGGTTGATGAATCTTGATTCGTTGCCGAACCGGCCGCCGTCGATAGTCGTATTCTCGTCCACCGCGAACAAGAACGTGTGGTGGCGTTCCATCGAGGCATCGTCGTACCGCTTGGCTTCTTCTTCCGGCCCAATGCGCTCCCCGATATATTCAATGATACGAGTTCCCTTGCGGATTCTTCGGCGGGCGAATACTCCCCGCCCCTGGATGTGGGACGTGCGAACTTCAATCAGGTTCTTGTAAGATTCCCTGCGAGCAGCCATTTCAGGTTACCTCACATGCTAAGGTGTTTATAGGTTCGGTTATCGAGTATACTGCGGGACCACCGGCGGGTCAACGTCCATTTAATATAATTTAGGATAAAAATTATCCAAGATCTTTTTTCGTTCTGACGCAGGGTCACCGGTCCCGGCATCATTCGAAAATTATTGTTGGTTAACTGGACCGGACGGTCTATTATGCCTGTACAGGTGATATCAAGGAGAACTTCCACCGTCCAGTCAGAGGAGAACGGGATGAAAAAGCAACTTGTCTGGTTGTTCGTAGTCTTAACATTAGTGCTGCTTTTTGGCTGCAGCCAGTCGCCGCCGACGGACAGCGGCAAAGATTCCGCGGCAATCGTTCTGGTCCAGCGGCCCCAGTTTGTGGATACCCGCCCTGCCGAAGTGATTGCCCAGCACATCAAGGATGCTTCGCTGGCGTACCTTCACTACAAAAAACCGCCTCCGCCGCCTCCGGACACCGGATCATCAGAAGATCCCAATCCGAACCCGCCGCACAAATATGCATATATTGTCGGGATCTCGGATTATGAAGGGACCGCCAACGACCTTCAGTACTGCGATGATGACGCCTACGCAATGAGAAGCTACTTCCAGAGCCAGGGCTTCACCATCAGAATGGATGTGGATCGGAACGCGACCGCGGATGCTATCGCGGCCGGTCTCCAATGGCTGGTCGATCAGGCTCAGTCGGGTGATGAAATCGCTTTTGCCTATTCCGGCCATGGCGACAATCCTCATGCCTACGGCTCCTGTATCATCTCTACCGACCTCTATTACATCACTCATTCTTATGTGATGGAGAGGATAAACGCAGCGGTCAATGCTAAGAAGCTGGTAACACTCGACGCCTGTGTCATCGGGGACTTCCTGGGGGACGCCTCGAGCGGGACGATTGTGGCGACCGCCTCTAATAATACGTACTCGTATGATGCCCCGGATCTCCAGCAGGGTGCCTGGACTTATTTCTTCCTCGAAGGAGCTCAGACCGGGCTGGTTTTTGCGGAAGATGTTGCCGGTTATGCCGAGTCAGGCATGAGAGCGTGGGCAAAAGTTTATCATCTCAGGGTTAGCCCGACGCACGTGGATATGTACACGGGCAAATTCGATATTTAGTCAACACCAAGTGATATCATCTGATGGCCCGTTCCACATGGAGCGGGCCTTTTTTGTGCTCTTCGGGTACTCAGCAGGGGCCGCGGGGCAACTTTGCGCCCGGAAGTACGTATTCCTAATATAAGGGACCGGTCGTCTGGTCGGTCCGGAACCAGGTTAGATTTGTACCGTTCACCGGAGACAATGCCTTGCAGGGAGAGTGGTAATGAAAGGAAAAAAGTTAATATACGCGGCCTGGGTAGCGGCCCTGATCGGTGTATTCGTAATGATCGTAGCGCCGGGAGCAGCCGCCCGAAAGTACCACGCGAAATCTGAGCCTAAATATCGGCACGACAATTCGTGTAGCTATCACCGCGACAATAGCGACAATAGTATTGATTGGAAGGTTAAGCACGGATCAATTATCCTGGTTAATCGGGAGGACGATTCGAGGGTTGAAATCACCGATGACTACCAGCTGTTCATCAATGATAAGCTCGTCCGTACGAACGACGAGCAGACGGCTTTGTTGAAAGAATACCATGAGACGTCGATGGAGATTGTCGAAGAAGCGAAAGCAATTGGGCTGGAAGGTGCGAAGATCGGTATCTCCGGAGCGGCTCTCGGGTTGAAGGCGGTCGGCTGTGTGTTCAAGCTTCTTTCGCCGAATTATGACGGCGATGATCTTGAACGGGATATGGATTTGGCCTCTGATCAGATCGAGAAGAGAGCCTCCAAACTGGAAGCCAGAGCCGAGCAACTCGAAGACCGGGCTGACCGGCTCAGCGATCTGGCTGACGAGATGAACGAGAAAATTCCGGAACTGGGCGCCCTCGGCTGGTTCTGACGTAATACGAAACCCCCTTGTTATCTTCATTTAAGACAGGCAGGATGGTGAAGCGCCCCTGCCTGTTGATTTATTGCCTGTCGACTATGGAACGGACCTGCTCGATCTGAGCCAGTCCTGCGGTTAGGGCGGTCTCGACTCGCAGGGTCCAGGGACCCATGCTGAACGGCCGAAACCCCTGTTTGATAAAGAGACCTGATTCAAACGGCACCCAGCCTCCTTCTGGGCCGACCACAAGTACTATCCGACCGACTGATCTGGAGTAGACGTCCTGGAGGCGACTCGACGATTCACTGTCGGCCAGTAGCTTCAGGGTGATTCCATCGCCGCCGGAGGTGATCTCAGGGAGTTCATCTTCGACAAAAGGCCGGAATAGCGAGTGAACCGCCACGACGGGAAGGCGAGTTCGTTTGGCCTGGGCCAATCCCTCAATCAAAGGCGGCAGGAAACCATCCGATTTCAACAGCGGGCTCTCGAGATAGCTCTTATCCGTACGATTTGCCCGCACGAGGTGGATGCTCCTTACTCCCAAAGCGGCCGCGACACCGTATACTTTTCGAAGAGTCTTTGGTCTGGGGACGGCGCAGATAAGATCGATGACGAGCGGGTCCTGCGATTGCTCCGTGAGTTCTTCACACAAGAGAGTCACTTTGGAATCGGTAAGCTCAACTATTCTTGCCTGTCCGACCGGTCCGTTTAAGACTCCCACTCTGAGAAGATCGCCGACCTGAGCGGAAAGCACCGAACAGATGTGCCGGAAACGTTCGTCGCGCAGCTCGTACCTGTTAGGCGAGATACGATCATCGTCGGTCAGGATTATCAGGTTCATCCGTTACTCGTTAAGCTTCTTCAGGAGGGCAATGACGAGAGTAGATGAATTCACCGCCGCGACTTTGAAAAACTGGTCCAATTGATTGTGAGCCGATTCAGATCCTGAGCCGCCGGCCAGGTCCGAGGCCGATCGAAAGACGATGAAGGGAAGATCGTTGACCGAGCAGACCTGCGCCACGGCCGCCGATTCCATATCGGTGACTTCGGCGTGAAACTGGCCTGCCAGCCACTCGCGTTTCTCTTTGCTGTCAATGAAGCTGTTTCCTGAGACGCCGAGTCCACCGACTCTTACTTCCGGCTTGCGGTCATCGATCGCGATCAGCCCGAGGCTATCGTGCGAAAGCCCGCTGACGATGGCCAGAAGGGTCGAATCTGCTTCAAAAGCGTAGTCCTTGGAAAGTGAGTCTACGGCAGGTGAATATGCTGTCGGGCTGTTCGGTTGAAATCCGTTCGCACCGTAGTAACCGTAGTCATGTTCCTTCCAGAATTTCGGCACGGCGATATCGCCGATTCGCATGCTGCTGTCGATCGCTCCGGCAATCCCGGTAAAGATGACGGTACGCGGATGGTAGGTATCGATCATTCGCTGTGTGGTCATGGCTGCGTTCGTCATCCCAACGCCGGTCTCGGCGAGGACGATCTGTTTTCCGCCAACTTCTCCGAGGAGAACACCTCGTCCGAGCTGCTCGTCCGTGCGAATATTTTCCATATGCGAACTGATCTGCTTCCCTTCTTCGTTGAATGCGAACAACACGAGATAGGGGTGCGACTCTGACTGCCGAGCCATCTGCCTCTGGCACGACAGGAGCGCAATCGTTAGTAGGGCTGCAGCTACGATTGTCAGTCTGAACCGAGATCGGAAATTTAGCATAAGAACATGTCCTCTCTTGAGCATCCCTGCTTTCGTTCAGGATCGAATTTCCACTTTGCGGAGAAGCGCCTGGGCTTCATCGGTGAACCAAATATCGAGCCAGTCATCGATCGACTTTTCTTCAGTCGTTGAGTATGCATCCACAACCGGACCACGAAGCATCCCTTTGAGCGCTGCGAACGCTTCGGGATTCTTCGTGCCGAGCTGTCTTGCCTTTTGTATCGCGGAATCCAGTACCTGGTCGACGGGTACAAGAGAGTCGACCAGACCAAGACCTGCTGCTTCGCCGGGTTCCATCATCGCGCCGTTGAACAGCACGGTTTCGGCGTTTCGCTTCCCGACCACATACTGCAGAATCGCGGCCGGACCGGAGAAGACAGGGACGCCGATACTGATCTCGTTCAAGGAAATCTTCGCCTTTTCCTCGACCATGATTCTATAGTCAAGAGCTGTTGCAAGCATGCAGCCTCCAGCGGTTGTATGTCCGTTCAACGCACCTATGATCGGTTTGGGAAACAGAAACAGATCAGTCAGCAGGCGCGTGAAATCAAGGAGAAATCTCTTGAGCTTGGGTCGTTCGTAAGTAAGCAGCTCGGGAAGATCGAAACCAAATGAAAAGAACTTTCCGTTTCCGGTCAGCACGACACTCCGGGCTTTCCGGGAGGAGCGCAATTGTTCGAAGCAGGCTGCAAGCTCACTGACCATCTGAGCGTTCAATGCGTTTACTTTTCCGCGCGATAACTTCACGACAGCGACGTCATCGCTGTAACTCAAGAAGTCGGAATTCATATCTGAGTCTCCGGTCGATAAGTGAATCACCCAATATACGGTTGTATAGATGCTTGCGTCAATCCTCAATGAAGCTGCGGGCCTTCGGGGATTTGTTGACATTGCAGTCCACAACGCACATATTTGTTGGAGAATTCACAAGAGCCAGCGCAGAGGCGTAGCACAAAATGACCAATCTGTCCCCAAAAGCACCAATAATCGCGCTATTCACACTCCTTTGTTGTGCCGGTATGGCCGGAGCCCAGAATCTCTCCGTGAGCGGTGGGTTCGGAGCGGGAAGTTTCGGACTGGCCTACGGCGCTAACGCATCCTATTCTGAAAATGCGATCGTCTGGTCGGTCAGGTTTTTGCGTCAGGAAGAAACCCGGATACTGGGTGGGACCAGTCCCTCGGAATCGGTTACGGATCTTGCCCTTCTATTCGGGACTAAACGCAAGATCGGCAAGCACCTGTCAGCGTCGATCGAAATCGGCGGGGGACCGGTCTGGCTTGTACGGCGAGGTTCATTTCTTTCGCACGACGGATTCTTTCAGAATTCTTACGAGAAACTGACACCATCGCAGGCAGGTTTGGCCGCACAGAGTCAACTTTACTACGGTCATGTTGGGCTGCACATTTTCGCCAACTACAATGCCAGAGAATCCTACGGAGGCGCTTTGCTTTCCGTTAGATTGGGAAAGTAGCACCTCGACATTGAGCGGACCGGCAATTCCGCACGATAATGGATTGATACCGTCAAGTTAATCTTGACAAATGGCTCGCGTTACCCATATTAAGGTAAACCCACCCCTCAGAAAGAAGGCTCACATGAAATCGATCAAGGTTTCCTTCTGCCTCTGTCTCCTCGTTCTTTCATCCTCCGTACTCGCCCGCCAGCATATCATAATCGGATGGAACGATCTCGGCATGCACTGCAGCAACGAGGACTTTTCGAAGTTTGTAGTACTGCCTCCATATAACAATATCAGGGCCCAGGTTATCGAGGTGGGCGATGCGACCAATCTGCCGCAGGTGCTCACGACGGATCTTCACGTCGACTACTCGATTCCCGGGAACACCTACTCCGTTGGCAAGACTAATTTTTGGGATTACGAAGATGTCCTGTTTGGCGTATCCCTTCCGCCCAATATCGGACTGACCGGCGCGGGTTTGACCGGGACAATGACGAACGGTGGTGATTACTTCTATGTCACCGGAGTGCCGCTCACGCCGTATACCGATGCCGATCTGGTCAACGAGGACCCATTTCAACTGGGCCTCCTCAATCTGTACGACAATACCGATCAGCTGCTTGCCACGACCTCGCCGGTCGTTCCGGTCTCCAACGAGATCAACTGTGTGAGTTCCGGCTGTCACTCAAGCGCGCAGGCTATTCTTAATTTGCACGGTCCGGAAGCAGGATTTGACCCAAACGGCGGACCGATTCTTTGCGCAAGCTGCCATTCTTCGAACGCCCTGGGCACCCCGGGCCATCCGGGACTTCCGTCTCTCTCCGAGGCGGTGCACAAGGAGCATGGTGAACGAACCAATGACTGCTACAAGTGTCACCCGGGCCCGAATACGCAGTGCCTCAGAGGGGTAATGAAAACCCAGCACAACCTCGTCTGTCAGGACTGTCATGGCAGCGTTACGAACGTGGGGGAGAGCATCAGCAGCGGTCGTGAGCCGTGGCTTCAGGAACCATCGTGCGGCGCGCCGCAATGTCATGGCTCGACCTATGCCGAGGAACCGGGGAAGCTGTTCCGCGAATCGCGCGGTCACGGCGGTCTGTTCTGCAGTGCCTGTCACGGAGAGCCGCATGCCATCGCGCCGAGTGGTAATGCTCGCGACAATGTGCAAAATATCGCTCTTCAGGGCTTTGCCGGGACGTTGAAAACGTGCACGGTTTGTCACGGCGTCAATCCTACCGGCGCCGGTCCTCATGGAATTTTCGCGCCCCAGCAATGCTGTGTGGGAATGCGCGGGAATGTGAATAATGATCCGCTGGACCTGGTTGACATTTCCGACCTGATTTATCTTGTCGAATACTCCTTCGGCACCGGCCCGGCTCCTGTGTGCACCGAAGAAGCAGACGTCAATGGCGACGGAACCCTGGACGTAAGCGACATGATCTATCTGGTAGATTATTCCTTCGGCGACGGTCCCGCGCCGGTGGCCTGCCCTTAGGAATGGATCGGCGAAAAACAATTTATTCCGTTTTTTGGACTTTCTGGTCCGGATCCGACAATCAGACGTGAAATTGTCGGAACCGGACCTATCTTATCCTCGTTTTACTGTCATAATACATTGATCAGGGCTGATAGGTTTTGTCCGGCGGCGGGCGCCCGATTCCGGAAGAACTCTGTCGGTCACGGTTTAAGAGAGGAGCTTTTTCGTGGACAAGAAGATCATAGCGGTTGTAGGAGCCACCGGAGCGCAGGGTGGCGGCCTGGTGCGGGCTATTCTTGCAGACAAGAACAGTGAATTCTCGGTTCGGGCATTGACCCGTAATGTGGAGTCGGAAAAGGCAAAGGAACTTGCCCGCATGGGTGCGGAGGTGGTGCACGCCGATGTTGACGATCCGCAGAGCCTCGTCAAGGCATTCGAAGGCGCCTATGGAGCGTACTGTGTGACTTTCTTCTGGGAGCACTTTTCCCCCGAGAAAGAGAAGGCCGAAGCGAAAGCGATGGCCGAGGCGGCGAAGAAGTCCGGCGTCAAGCATGTTATCTGGTCGACGCTCGAAGATACCCGCAAGTGGGTACCGCTGTCAGACGATCGCATGCCGACATTGATGGAAAAGTACAAAGTCCCGCATCTCGATGCTAAAGGGGAGTCGAACGAGACGTTTACGAAGCAGGGCGTGCCGACAACTTTCCTGCTGACGTCTTTTTACTGGGACAACTTCATTAATTTCGGGATGGGGCCGACCAGGGATGAGTCGGGTCAGCTTGCTATCACCTTGCCAATGGGTAAGGCTCATCTTCCAAGTATTTCCGCCGAAGATATCGGTCGCTGTGCGTACGGCATCTTCAAGAACGGATCGGAATATATCGGCAAGACTGTCGGCATCGTGGGTGAGGATCTGACCGGCGAGCAGTTCGCGTCGGCCTTTTCCAAAGCGCTCGGCAAGCCGGTGCATTACAACGAAGTGGAACCCTCGGTCTATCGCGGTTTCGGGTTTCCCGGGGCGGACGATCTTGGCAATATGTTTCAGTTCAACCGCGATTTCGAAACCGAGTTTCGTGGACACCGGTCGGTTGAGACCAGTCGCAAGTTGAATCCGAAGCTCCAGACATTCGACAGCTGGCTGGCTGAGAATAAGGATAAGATACCGATTAAGTAAGACCAGACGGGGCTGCCGGCCGCGCATGTCGGGTGGCCGTTTGGCCTCGGCGGTCGATCAGGCAGGTTTATCGGTTTGATTCGATACTGATTTCTCCGTTTCCCGCGATAGAAATCAGGGATTTCACTGTCTACTCTCAGGGAATGCCCTATTCCCAAATCCATTGTATCACAACATATTTCCTCCATTTAAAGCAGGAGGTACAACTTGTTTGATACTGGTAACACCGGGTTCATGCTTGTCGCTACAAGCTTGGTCATGCTGATGACGCCAGGTTTGGCGTTTTTCTACGGCGGTTTGGTCGGGCGCAAAAACGTGCTCTCGATCATGATTCAGAGTTTTGTCTCGATGGGGGTGACCACGATTCTGTGGTATGCTGTCGGGTTCTCGCTCTGCTTCAGTGGAGGCGAAGGCGGGATTATCGGCAATCTCGACATGGCGTTTCTTCACGGCGTCAATCCGATGACCCCGTTCGGAGCATCGCACATTCCGATGCTCGTCTTTATCGCCTACCAGATGATGTTTGCGATTATCACACCGGCGCTTATCACGGGTGCATTCTCGAACCGTGTCCGGTTTCCCGCTTATCTGGTTTTTCTCGTTGCCTGGTTGCTGCTCGTGTATTTCCCGTTTGTCCATATGGTCTGGGGCGGCGGTCTGCTTGCGAAATGGGGCGTGCTCGATTTCGCCGGAGGCATTGTGGTACATAACATTGCCGGTATGGCAGCGCTGGCATCGGTCCTCTTTGTCGGACGACGAAGGGTGGCAGATCAGGGACCACATAGTATTCCGCTGGTAGCGCTCGGGACCGGTCTGCTCTGGTTCGGTTGGTACGGCTTCAATGCCGGCAGCGAACTTCAGGTCGACTCCAATACCGCCCTCGCGTTCTTAAATACCGATGTTGCGGCATCGTTCGCCGCGATCGCCTGGTTGTTCGTGGAGTGGACATCATCACGCAAACCGAAATTCGTTGGTCTTTTGACCGGCGCGGTTGCCGGACTCGCGACAATCACACCGGCGGCGGCTTACGTCTCTACCGGTTCGGCAGCTCTAATCGGTATCTGCGCCGGGTTGGTTTGCTACGCCGCGGTGAGCATGAAGAACAAACTGCATTGGGACGATGCTCTTGATGTCTGGGGAGTACACGGAGTCGGTGGAGCACTCGGTATCATCCTTCTCGGGTTGTTCGGCAGCACGGCCATCAATGCGGCAGGCGCCGACGGTCTCCTTAATGGCGGCGGCGACTTCTTTGTCAAGGAGTTGGTCGCAGTAGTTGTTTCTTCAATCTATGCTTTTGCGTTCACTTACGCCATGCTCTGGATAATCAACAAGATTACCAAAGTTCGGACTTCCGAGGCGGAAGAGACGACGCTCGATGAGTCACTTCACGGTGAAAGCGCCTACGTATAGGCGGCGACTGAAGGGAGAGAACGGAACATGAAGACAAACTACATAGCGCTGATTCCGGTGCTTCTGCTGATGGTAATGTCGGGCGCGAATACATCCGCCCAGGAGAAAGTGTCGGTCAACACCGGGGTCGATCTTTACAGCCGGTACGTCTGGCGTGGTCTCGATATTGCCAGCACACCTTCGATCCAGCCTACCCTGTCGGCCGATTACGGCGGTTTCGAGTTGGGCTCCTGGGGTGCGTATACGCTGTCAAACCAGCAGTCGGGGTCGGATGAAATCGATTTTTGGTTGAGTTATGGACGGGGATTGGAGAACGGCTTCTCGTTCACGGTCATAGCGACAGACTACTATTTCCCCAACGCCGGCATAAGGCTGTTCAATTTCAACAATTATGATGCGGTTACTTCGGACAGCACCCCCGATCCGGGTGCTCACACGATAGAGCTGGGGGCGTCGCTTACCGGCCCGAATTCATTTCCGGTCGGTCTGTCGGGATACGTGAACGTATACAACGACGCCGGTAATAATACGTATTTCCAGATTGACTACCCGCTATCCCTCGAACAGGCCGACCTCAATTTCTTTTGTGGATTCGCCGGAGGGAGCAAAGACAATCCGGGTTATTACGGTACAGCCAATTTGAATGCGATCAATATGGGTGTATCGGCTGTCCGCGAGATCAAGATGAACAGCACGTTTTCTATTCCGTTGACGGTGTCGTTGATAGTCAATCCTCAGGCGGAGATTTCGTATTTGCTCGTCGGAATGAGTTTCTGATTCGGTTCGGTTAGCACTCCGATTACTCCTCACGTAGCCGCGGGTTCAACTCCGCGGCTGCTTCAATTGTGAAGCAGGCATGCGGCCCCGCAAAAAGTGTATCTCCGCGACGGCTCGTAGCAATTTTGACTGCATATATCTCGTTGGTCCTTAATACCACCCGCCACTTTTTGATCCCTAAGAATATATCAGAAGCGACATTATAGCTTAGCCTGCTCGTCGATTGTTCTTCCCGTACGGATCTGCGGCGGAGCCGAAGGGCCTTTTCCGATGTATAACTATGGGTAAATATTCGATTAGTTTTGTGTTAAGGTCGAGATGCCCCTTGTCCGAAGAGGTGACTAAGCGTATTTTTCAGTGATACAAGCGATTATGGCAATCACACTGAGAGATTTCACTTGGAGGAGTCAATGAAACGGGTGTATATCGTGCGGCATGCTCAAGCTGTCGGCAAAGATCTGGGAATTCCTGATTTTGAACGCTCCCTTGAACCTAAGGGTGTGAGGGACTCGCGGAAGACCGGCAAGCGACTTGCCCGTCAAGATCTACGATCCGCAATTTTGATTTCAAGTCCGGCGAATCGCGCGTTGGAGACGGCTCATCTGGTTGCGAAGGAGCTCGCTTATCCGATAGAGAAGATTCTCCTGAAAGAGCCGGTGTACGAGTCGGTCGATGTTTCAGCGTTTATCGGCATTCTCAGAGAACTCGATGACGCGTACTCCACGGCTCTGATGTTCGGCCACGAGCCGAGCCTCTCGGAATTTGTCAGCTTGCTCAGCGGAGCGCCTATTGCCCCGATGCCGAAAGCAGGCGTCATCGGTCTTGAGTTTTCCGATGCTACCTGGACAACCGTAAGCGGTGGGGATGGCTCAATATTCTACCTCGATGCCCCCATGAACAAGCGTGATCGCCTTGACGCGAAGAAGAAACTGATGAAGCAAGTAGAGCGGGATGTTGCCGACTCGATCCTCGGGGCAATTGGAAATTACAGTCCGGAGGCCGCGGAACGGATGAAACGGATGGCGTCGAGCGCCGGGAAAGAAGCGGCGGAACGGCTTTTCAAAATTGCCGGCAGCAAGAAACTTATTAGAAGACAATTAGTTTTGCAAGTGACTCAACCAGCATCGAACGACGCGGTCGGATCATCGCCTGATGAAAAGACCGTCGTATCGGCCGATGCAGAAGACTCCAATAATTGAGTGACATGTGGCTGATTCACTGACTCCCAGGGCATTCACGGCGAAAGACAACGGGGGGAAATCCGAAGATGTCGGGCGGCTTTATCGAAGCAAGGAGTTGAGTTGGCTCTCCTTTAATCACCGTGTCCTGCAGGAGGCCGCCGATCCGACCGTTCCATTGCTCGAACGGCTGCGTTTCCTTGGTATCTTTTCTTCCAACCTCGACGAGTTTTTCCGGGTGCGCGTGGCGACACTTCAGCGACTGCTGCAACTCGGGAAGAAGGCCGTCAAGCTCATCGGCGAGAGTCCCAGACAAATACTCAATGAGATTCAGGAGATTGTTCTTGCGCAGCATCGGGAGTTCGACGCCCTCTATCAGGATCTCACATCAGAGCTGGCGTCGCGTAACGTCTTTATAATCAGCGAGCGGGAGCTGGATCAGCATCACGGCGAGTACGTTCGTCATTTCTTCCGGCAGACGGTCCGCCCGCACCTGATGCCGCTGATGATAAGTCAGATCGCGGATCTTCCGCGTCTGAGGGATCAGTCAACCTACCTGGCGATACGCCTGGCCCGGAGCAAGGCGGAATCGCAGAAGGAATCTGCCCTGATCGAGGTACCGACCAATCGTTGCTCGCGGTTCGTCATCCTGCCGCCGTATAACCACCAGCAGTACGTGATGCTTCTCGACGACGTTATTCGATATTGTCTCAACGACATCTTTGCCGTCTTTGATTTCAGGAGTGTCGATGCTTACGCGATCAAGCTCACGCGCGATGCCGAGTTGGATCTCGATGACGATCTCACCCAGAGCTATGTCGAGAAAGTCATGAAGAGTCTCAAACAGCGACGTACCGGCGATCCGGTGAGGTTCGTATATGATGCGAAGCTGCCGGACGATTTGCTCAAGACGCTGATATCCAAGTTAGGTATCGAGGAACACGACACGCTCGTGCCCGGCGCGAGATATCATAATTTCCGCGATTTCATGAATTTTCCTGACCTCGGGTTGTCTAAGGCTCACTACGAAAAGATGCCGGAGCTACGGCATCGGGGTCTCAAACGGAACCGTCGACTGCTCGATACGATCCGTAACAAAGATATCCTGCTGCATTACCCGTATCAATCATTCGATTATGTTATCGATCTGCTGCGCGAGGCATCGATCGATCCGAAAGTAAGCTCTATCCGCATTACCATTTACCGCGCGGGAAGGAACTCAAGTGTCATCAATGCTCTGATCAATGCCGCCCGCAACGGTAAGGCCGTGACCGCTATTCTCGAACTGCAGGCAAGATTCGACGAAGAAGCGAATCTTCAGTGGGGAAACCTACTTCAGGACGAAGGGGTCCGTGTGATTTATGGCGTGCCGGGTTTGAAAGTGCACTCCAAATTGATCCTGATCACGCGACGGGCCGGAAATCAGAAAACTCGGTACGCAGTGGTCGGGACGGGCAATTTTAACGAGGACACGGCACAGCTGTATACCGATTTCGCATTGTTTACGGCCGATCCGAGGATAACTTCAGAGTGCCACAAAGTGTTTTATTTCTATAACAACAATTACAAGATCCCGCATTTCAAGCATCTTCTTGTCTCGCCTTTCAATCTTCGCAAGCAAGTCACCCGGTTGATCCGCAACGAAATTCGCAATGCAAAGGCGGGCAAGCCGGCTTTCATCCATCTCAAACTCAACAATCTCGTCGACGGCGAAGTGATCCGCCACCTGTACGCGGCAGGCAAGGCAGGGGTGGAGGTACGGTTGATTGTCCGTTCGATGTTCTCGATGATCGTGGGAAAAGAAAACGGTGGCAGCCATATCGAGGCTATCAGCATTGTCGATAAATTTCTCGAACACGCCCGTTTATTCATCTTCGGCAATGCCGGTTCACCGAAGTATTTTATATCATCGGCTGATCTCATGCCGCGCAATCTGGAGCAGCGGGTAGAGGTGGCGAGTCCGATTTTCGATCCGGCTCTGCAATCGGAACTTGCAACCTACTTCAACTTACAATGGCAGGACAACGTGAAAGCGCGAATCCTGAACGGTTCCCTCGACAATCAATACCGCGAGAGAACTTCCGATAAAGTAGTCAGGAGTCAGTGGGAGATTTACGATTACCTCAAACGGATTCACGGATAGGAGGATTACCGGACGGCATGACAGACAGCCTTCACAGTTCATTCGGACACGCGCAGGGAGTCAAATTCGCGAGTATCGATATAGGTACCAATGCGGTTAGACTGCTGCTTTCGAGAGTGATTCAGAACGGCGGAGCTCCGCTTTTCAAGAAAGAATCCCTGGTGCGTATACCGATACGATTGGGTGAGGATGTGTTCAGCGCCGGGGTAATTTCCGATCAAAAAAAGAAGAGCCTCGTGCGGACCATGATAGCTTACAGGAATCTGATGGAAGCATACGGCTCCACCGACTATCTGGCCTGCGCGACCTCGGCAATGCGCGAAGCGGACAACGGCCAGGAGGTGATAGAGGCGATTCGGGACGAGGCCGGTATAGAGCTCGAAGTGATCGACGGTCGCCGAGAGGTTGAAATAATCTGTCGTAATCGGCCTCTGCCGGGCATGGAAAAGGTTCGCAGCTTTCTGCATGTCGATGTCGGAGGAGGCAGCACGGATATCGCCGTATTTTCCGACAATCAGGTGGCGGAATCGTGTTCGTTTAGAATTGGTGGCGTGAGAATCCTGGCCGACCGGGTCGACAAGGAAGAGTGGAAAGGGATGAAGCGCTGGGTTAAGGAAGTCACCGCGGCTTATCGACCGAGCAGCTTGGTCGGTTCCGGAGGGAATATCAATAAGGCATTCAGCATGAGCCGGAAGAAGGAAGGTGAGTCGATCTCCTATAAGAAGCTGAACGGTATATTCAAGGAACTCCGCAAGCACTCCTATGAAGAGTTAATTCGGAATTTCCAGATGAGGTCCGATCGCGCCGATGTCATCGTTCCCGCCCTTGATATCTATCTATCCATTATGAAGTGGGCCAAGGCTAACGAGATGGTGGTGCCGGTACAGGGTCTTCCCGATGGTCTGATCCACCTTCTTTACGAAAAGCACCTTCAGGCAAATTCCGAACCGGGAAATAGCTCGGAATCGACGTCGATCGAGAGCTGGGACGCCGAGTCGGAGCAGGAGTAGGACGGGCCACCAGTGCTTCCTCAAGGATTTATCGAGTATCATACTGCCCGCGAGAAGAGCCTTCAGGCCGAGCATACACTGGTGAGCCGATTTCCATCGGTCGAAGGCGTTCACGAACTTCGTGTAGAGATCAAACGGCTCCGGGCGTTCTACCAGCTTGTCGGATGGATCTGCAAGCAGTTCGAAGACAAAACACAACTCAGAGAAACAAGAAGACTGTTCAAGGCGGCCGACAAACTTCGCGATCTCCACGTACAAATCGAACTGACACGGGACTGGATGCGTCAGGACGGGGGCAATCTGAGCGAGTATTACAACTCGCTGGTCGCGGAGCAGTGGCATCGGGAAAAGCCATTTGCCTCGGCCTGTCGGAAGTATGAACCGGGGACGATGAAGGCGGGACTGGACGCGATAAGAAAAGCCCTGGCGGATATGACCGAACCGGATGTGTTATATCGTACGGAGTTGAGACTTGCTGTCCTGACGCGGGAGCTGATTAAGATATCCACGGGCGATGATTTGCCCGAGAAGGTGCTTCACCAGATACGGATCAAGACTAAGGCAGGACGGTATGTTCTCGAGGTCCTTACCAGGTGCCGCGATGCAAGCGAACGGGATGCTTCCCTCAATGAACTTCTTCGCGCTTCACACCAGGCGCTCGGCCGCTGGCATGACCGGGTGATCGGACTTATCCGTCTTCGGAAATTCCTGAAAGACAAACCCGAAAAGTACTTTTTTGACTATCAGGCGTGCCTCAGATTTGGTGAGACGCTCACGAATCAGCGGGATGAGTATCTGGCCGAGTTCAGGCGGAACTGGATCGATCTTGACCCGATCCTTCAGAACTACGCCGCGAGAGTGGACGCCAATTAGCAGGCAATGCAAACGCTCTCCCGTTCAGGGAGAGCGTTCAGCGTTTGAAAACGTAATCGGGTACTGACTCTAACAGAGCGTACTATTGAGGTGTCTGGCCGGTCGCCCGGTTCTTGCTCCGTTCGATCGACTGGAGTGCGAGGTAGTTGTCCCCGAATTTCTCCATTGCCACGATTTCGTTATCGTACTGATCGAAATGCCGCTCTTCGTCGGTGACCAGCCGCTCGAACAACTGCTTGGTGGCCGAATCGGCGTTGGCCGAACACTCGTTGGCCGAGTGATTGTAATCGAGAGCGCTGCCCTCTTCCATCTTTCTTGCGATGGCCAGCATCTTCTTCACGTCGTGTATCTTCTGAACTTCCTGGCTCGCCACCAACTCAACTTCGCCGCCAAGGAACAGAATCCGTTCGGCAAGCTGCTCTATATGCATCATTTCTTCGATAGCTGTCTTCTTAAAGAGATCGGCCAACAGGTCGAATCCCTGGTCGTCGCAAAGAAAATGGAAGTACATATACTGGTGAACGGCGGCCAGCTCATCGCCAACCGCTCTGTTCAGTAATACCTGGCTCTTCTCGTGCATATTATCCTCCTTAACCTCGATGAAGTCATTAGTCGTTGTCTATTCGACAACTCACACGAACAATACTATCCAAAGCATGGAATTGCAAGTCCGTTGTCCCCGCAAAGGGTGCACCCGTTGTGTTTCGTTGGTGCGTCATCCGAGAACACCTCTCGCCAAAAGGTACGGCAGGAGCAAGTACAGCACCGTATCCCGAATGAGGTAGAGCAGGACGATTCCGATAAACATCTTCCAGCCGTACTTTCGGTAGATCGTCCGAAAACGCGATCCTCGGGACGAGCGGGTGTCGTTGTCAGGTCGCAAAAACTTCATACTTCACTACCGTTGAAGAAAGTCGCAGCTTGCCGTTCTCGTCTTTGAACTGCCCCACTCTCCGGTGACCTTCGGCGAACTCCTCGCTCTTTGTCCAGCCTTCGAAATCAGCCGCCGAATTCCAGTGGGACATGATTACATATTCATCTCCCTTGGTCGGGCGAAGAATCTCGACTTTGACGAAGCCGGGCCTTCGGTCAATCGCCCGGGCGCGGGTGAGGAAGGCCTCCTCGAATTGTTCTCTCAGTTCTTCAGGGACAGTCATTCGGTTCATAACGACAAACATCCAGACTCCTCTTCAGCATCGGTCTATTTCGGTTTCGCCCGGGTTTACTGAATCGCCGATGATTCGGATCGCTCCCACTAACGTATGTAATCACAGGCACTTATGCGATCACATCGAGATGCGGGCAACCCGCTCTCACCTGACGGTTTCAGTTGCGGATATCAAATGAAAATGAATATCATTTTCATTTGATAGAATGTAATGGAGGCAGACTGAGTTGTCAAGCGGCTTTCTTGGGCGGACGCTTTCAGAGACCGGTTTTGATCGTTTCCAATGCCCAGCAAGTCAGGGCAGGGCAGAGACCCTGACAGGTTGATGGAGCTTGACATAGTTAGCCGGGAAGGTATATTAATGAACATAGACTATATTGGTGTACGATAGGCATCTTTCGCCGACCGCCTCGCAGGACTACCTCGCCGCCGGTACACCTTTGGTGACAGAACTCATCTGAATAACTGTCAAATTCCGAATCCAGAAACTACCTGAACATAGCGGAGGTTTGCGTGAAACGTCTTGTGCTCAATCTTTGTATCCTGGCTGCCGTCGCGCTCGGGACAGACTTGCGGGCAGTGACACCGGCAGTGGTCAATTACCAGGGCCGTTTGACTGACGCCGGCGGTGCTCCGGTTGCGGACGGCTCCAAGTCGGCTCGATTTATCATTTACAACGATGCAACAGCGAGTGGTGCGGCCAACATCCTCTGGGACAGCGGTCCGACTACCGTTACAACGACAGCTGGACTCTTTTCAGTGCTACTTGGTGCACCACCTATGACCGCGCTGCCCGACTCGCTATTTGCCGATAGCAGCGCCTGGCTCAGTGTGACGGTGGGTTCGGACCCTGAACTCACTCCTCGAACTCGATTAGCTTCTGTGGCTTACGCTTATCGGGCGCGAATGGCGGACGCAGTTGCGGGAGATGTCTATGTGAAAAAATCCGGGGACACCGTTAACGGTACTCTGGCGATAACAGGGAACTTCAGTGCCGGAACCGACTCGGTGGAAGCACCGGTGACACTTCACACTCACAGCAACTGGAGATGGGACGTCGGCAACGGTCTCGGCGACGTACGAGTGAGTGATGGCGTCGTCGGTTTGAGCATAGGTGTTGCCAGCGGAGGCGGCGGGGCCGGTCACGTGCGGTTCTGGCCGAGTGGCGGCAGCCAGTTGCTTACGTTCGGTTCGCCTATTAGTGGGGATCAACTTACCGTAGACGGCAACTTCAATCAGGTTTTCTCACTGTCGCCGTTTTCGGTCGGGACAAACACGACCAAAGCACCATTGACCGTGCAGAGTGCAGACAACTGGAGATGGGATGTCGGAAGCGGCTACGGCGACTTTTATCTGGGGGATGGAGTCCGAGGTTTGAGTATAGGCGTTTCGAGCGGAGGGGGTGGAGCGGGGACAGTTCGCCTCTGGCCTTCGGGTGGAGTCGAAAACGTCCTCTTGGGAAACCCGACATATGGCGAGGTATTCGAGGTTCATGGCGATGGGAGCACTGTGTTCAGAGGACAATCCTATTGGCTTGATTCTGCTTCGAACGAATGGAGGATACAGGCCGATCCGAATTATAGTACGATCACCCTGTACGGACCCGACCTGCGAAGCAAGGTCAATCTTTACGGTTACGCCCCGTATGGACAAGTTCTGGTACGGGACACAAGTGGTGATATCGGAGTTTCCCTGTTCGGGGGGGAGGCGGACGGAGGGCAGGTCGGTGTCAGTCGCGATGACGGTCACCAGAGCGGTGTTCTCCGGGGTGGCAGTTCTGCGTTGAACCAGGGCGGGAGGCTTGAATTGTTCGACGGTGCATCGCTCCCTTCGGTGAATCTGCACCTTGACGGCGATGCGGCGGGTGACATGAGCGCGATCTTCCCGAACGACGCGATCGATGCGCTTGAAATACTGGACGAACCCGGGATTGTCGCCGGGGTGAGGTCACTCTCGCTGGGGTTGACCTCAACCGTCAGTGACATCGTGACGGTTACGATCACGATACCCTCTAGCGGATATATCGTACTCCTAGGCACTGCCGAATTGACGACTGCAGGGACCACCTCTTTCAACGACGTCGGTATTCAAATCGACGAGACCGCCGGGGGGCTACTTACTGCACCGTACTACTCTCGATTTGGGCTCGGAGGATACGTGAATACCTCCGCCAACTACATACCGTTGACGGTTCAGCGTACCTACTTCAAGAGCGCCGGAACCTACACATTTCGTTTGGAGGGTAACAACACAACTTCGGGCGGCACTGCCACGTGCAACTTTGCCAAGCTGACTGCCATGTACTTCGCGACGTCATACGGATCGGTCGCCACGATGGCCTCATCCGGATCTGATGTTTCCGGAGCTCGACCTGTAGAGGTTTCGGATCCGTCGCGTACCGGTGACCGCACTTCAACGCAATACGAAGTCGACCTCTCCGTGTTAGAACTCAAGGCGAAGGAGGCAAAGCTGGCGGCGATCAAAGCGGAAAAGGAACGAATTCAGGCCGAGCTTGAACTCAGCGATGCCCGTAGGCGGCAAGCGCAGCCCTTCACGCAATAGGAGACAATTGTAAGCCAGCGGCTTGAAGGAGTGCGGCATCACTCGGTTTCGGGAAGACGCCAGGTGACGGCGAGCCAGGGACCGGGGTCATCGGATGTGAAATTCGTCTGCCAGTACCAGGCCGGAATGTCCGAGTAGGATCGACCGGTTGAAAGCGACAAAACGCACTGACGCACGAGAAAATGATTCTGTCGATCGACAGATCTGAACTGGCTCCATTCGATCGGGTCGTTTCCCAGTTCTGCGACCTGAAGTACAACATTGTCGGTAAATTCTATTTCAAACCCTGACGCTTTGTAGCATCCCTCAGCGGAGTGAAGCATGCGTGTAGGTTGTTCAGTGTACCTGAGAAAAAGGCTCTCGCCGGGTCTTCCGTCTATTGAGTAGTAGCCGGTTTGTCCGGGGAAGCCTGAGTAGAAGTCTTTCTCTGCCTTTTTCATCGGCACCGGGTGCAGTCCGGCTCCCTGAAAGGAATTGATGAATGCATAGGTCGGGCGTTTTTCGATCCCTTTGCTCCCACCTTGAAAGAGGGGAATCAAAGAGACGACTACACAAGTGAACGCAAACGCAAGTGACTTCATGCTGTCCTCTCCTTTCGTCCAAGCGCCGGCGGAAAGAGTGATTCCCTTGATGCGACTATAAGAAAGAGTGCAACGGCGATCAGGTAGGCGACAGCTCCGATTCCGGAGTGCATTGTCATCGATTCTGCTCCTTCGTGGAACCGATAGATGAAGAGCATCGACGTACGAAGGACGTTGTAGCCGATACTCGCAACCGTGGCGATAGATAGGTTGAGAATCAGTCGGCGACAGTGGTGCCGAAGAACCAGCGACAAAATCGCTCCTACGATTAGAAACGCCCAGAGCCCGAGCACGCCGCTGCAGGCCGCATCGACTTCAAGCGGATGAGTGGTATACATCAGGGTAGTCCCCTTCACTGCCACGCCATAAGGGGAGAGCAAGGCGCCGGCGGTGACTGCCGAGATCCTCCGGAACGGATAGCCAAAGACGAACTGCAGAGCCATCTCGAGCGGAAGTGTCAGGGGAAACAAGGCCAGATTAGCGATTCGCCCGGCGACAATTCTCCGAGGAATTGCCGCCAGAAGTGCGCAAGAGAAGGTTGTTGTGGCCAAAATCTGGCCGGCCAGCGGAGGAATTCGCCCCAGGAGAACAGCGTAGAGGATCAACAAAACCCAGGCGGCATACGCAAACGCTCCGGTTCCGTTTTCTTTTGACGCTATCCGTCTCTGCTCGATCGCCCACCAGCCGACAAGAACGACAAACATAGCGAGGCCGGCCGGAAAGCTCTGCATGCCGAACTTGACCTGACGGATCCACGCCGGCCAGAGGGCGAGGAATGTGAGCAGCGCCGCCCAGCGGGCTTTGCCTATGGCGATACTCGGCACGCGGTCACTCGCTTTCTCCAATACCAAATCGCCATCGTCAGCACGGCGACCAGCAGCAAGATGTAGAATTCCGGCTCGGGAATTTTCGGGACGTTTTCCACTCCCACCGATGGATCCAGGTTGGCTGCCGCGAATTGTTCGGCATTCTCCAGTACGACCGCTCCGGTTACCGGAGTCACGAGATGAGTTTCCAAAGCCTTAGTGATCAGGTCGTCGGGCACGCTTCCTTTGGCATTCCAGCTCTGCATTATCTGCGAATAGAGATACAGGCGATAGGGATGCGAAACGGCGGTCGGGTTGTCGGCCATGAATTCGAATCCGGATGTCGTCCGGCCGCCCAGCGGAACGGACCCGTCTGACACTTTGGTCAGTTGCTCAGCACTCTCAATGGCGCTGACAAAATCCCGGCCGAAATCCCCCGAACTGGCCTGAGGAGAAAAATACCGCATGTAGGAAAGATCGGAAATCATGCTGTTGAGCTCGCCGGTTGCGGCCAGCGTGACGATTTTGACCGGATGATCGCTTCTTCTGAATATCTGTTCCAACCCGAGTTCGTCCCGGACGGCCGACGGCAGCGAGCCGTGAATCCAGACGATCGGAGCATTCGAGTTTCCGGCCAGCCGTATCGATTGGAGCAGGGCCGGACAGGGATTCACTCCGCCATAGGTGGACTCTTCGTTCAGGAACTGAGCGAGATTCTCCTTTTTATCCCAGGCGGTATATCCGAACGGTTCCGCGACAAGGACTTCGCTGAATTTCTTACCCGACCATTTCACCGATTTCAACTTAGTAAACAGATCTTTTCGGCCATCGATCAGCAGAACCGGGCTGACTCCGGAGGTGCCTTCCTGAATCTTGCGAAGCGTAATCGCGCCGTCATCGAGACTGTACCGGTCAGGCGGAGTAACTTCGAAATCAAAGTGCGTATCCGGGCGGCTCAACTGTTCATCGGTCATCGACAGAACTGTAACTGGATTTTCGCTCACTTCACCGGCAAGGGACACCCGAGCAGGGGCATCTCCTTCGACCCACACCTTATGCTGAAGATCGTCGGGAACGTCAAAATTAGTTTCGATGAAGTGCGGCAGCTGCAGTTTTTGTCCCTCCAGCAGAGGGCAGGTGATACCAATCCGGATCTTCATCGATCCATTTGCGGGAACGGGAAAACATTGTACCTGGACCTGATCAGGACCGATCATGGTCACGAGGAGCGGATCACGTCGGTAGGATACAATCTGTCGGTAGACAGAGCGGACACGCGAAGTTGCTCCAAAAGCGGCTTCACGTTCTTCGCCATCGACCCATAGGCTTGCTTTAGAGACGACCGAATAGGCTGGCAACTGAACCGCCGCCCTGGCTTCTTTGCCGAACTGAGTCGAATTGGCGAACACCATCGTCCATTCGTAGTAGCCGTAGCCTTCGGATGTCCGGACCATTCCATCGAGGGCAGATTCACTCAATTTCACGCCGGACTGTCGTCTCCCGACACTGGACGAGCCGCGATCTTCATCGAACTCCCATTCACGGGTGCCCAGGAATCCGTTCTCTTCCTTGGCGATGCCGGGGCGATATCCGTAGACGTAATAAAACGCGTTGCTCAGGGCCTTGTAATCGTACACCTGACCTCCGAAAAACCACGTGTTGACCTCAAAGCTCCGCCATTGCAGTTCCTTTTTGCTGACGAAATTGTCCAGTATGCTCAGTCCCGTGTATTTCGACGATGCGCTGTCTGAGTGGAGCAGGGACTCGCCTATTTTGATAACGATCGGGTTCCACCAGAAAATCACAAGAGCCGGAATGACGAGCAACATGGACAAGGCAACTCGCGCCTTGCACGCTTTGGCGATGTCGGCCGGCAACCAGGAGCGCCAGCGGCCGAATATCGACAAGGTGGCGGCGAACAGGAAAAAAGGAGCAAGGCCGGGCAGTCCGATACCGACTGCCAGAATGCCGAGCGCACAAATCCAGGAGATCGGAAGGAACCAGATGGAGTAGGCGACCGAGATGACGAGCGCGTAGGAGATCGACAGTATCGCCAACCTGTTTCGTCCCGGCGTAAACGGCTTTGAGATCAGTAGGACGGCGGCCAGGAGAGAAGCCGATAATAAATAGAAGGCCACGATATGAATGTATGTTGGCAGTGGATCGAAAAAGAGATTTGCGCAGATTCGCGTAACCAATTCGAATGTCGGGGCGATAACTCCGAACACGATTGCGACATACTCGAGGATTTTCCGCATATTTCCTCCCTTGCTCAGCGTTGTATCTCCTGCAGGCGGGGTTCGAGAGTATCAAGACTCTCCCGAGACGTCTTCGAACTCAACGCTGATACTGAATATGATTTGTTAGCCTAATTGTCTGTTTTCTACCTTACTACCTTCGGCGCTCTTTCTCGCCTCAAGGGGGCCAAAGAGCACTCGAAAGTCCTTGTTAGATATAAGTCGGCCGAGAATCGATCCGTCTCTAATTATTGATTCCGGTTCAGTCATACCTTTGCCGACTCCTTATATTCTCGATATCAAAGTACTTTGAACTTCAAAGTATGATAGTACACTTTTTACGTGCAAGGCAAGCTGAAGTTTCCCCCGAAGAAGATAAAACTAACTTAGCCGTTGTATTTCATGGGCTTATGGAGTCGGTTGGCCGGTCTGTGGGGGGCGGCGGCATGGCCGTGACCCGGAATCTTCCGGGATTTCGCCCCGGCTCGGCAGGTCTTCAGTCAACCGCTTCGCTTGCCGACATTAATAGCGTGCGGGGTTAACCGCTCAGAAAAAGGCAGGCGCGTGAATTCTAAACCAGAGCGTCCACACGAAGGGTGCTTGAGGATCATTTAGACAAATTGGGTTAAATCTAAACATCTGCTTGGGAGAGATGCAATGACGAGAAAAGGTCTGAAATTAGTGGTGGCAACGGCGTGCGCTATACTGCTTGCGGCCGGCGCCTGGGCGGCCGACCAGCCCAAATTCGATTTCAATTGGTACGGGTTCTTCAAGCTCGATGCTTCCTACGATCAGAACCTGACCAGCAACGGCGACTACGTCATGTGGGTCCTACCGGAAAACGGGAAGGCTGACGATCAACAGTTCAACATGACGCACAAGGAATCCCGATTCGGTTTCAAGGCAACCGGGGATGGGTACGACAAGGTGAAAGTCGGTGGACAGGTTGAGTTCGATATGTACGGATCATCGGGCGCCGAGAACAAGGCGGAACTTCTGGTCCGCCACGCCTATCTGACTGTCCAGAAGCAGGGTTTCCAGTTCCTGGCCGGTCAGACCTGGGATCTTATTTCCCCTCTTAATCCGTCGACACTTAACTACCCGGTGCTATGGGGCTGCGGCAACATCGGATATAGGCGGCCGCAGGTCCGCTTGACCTATTCCGCGGCAGTCGACAAACAGACCAACATCAATATTGCGACTGGCTTCTTTCGGACTATTGGGAGTGATCTCACCCCGACTCTTACTCTGGCAACCGAAGTGGCCGACGGTACCGACGATGGCACCGATGCGGGAGTTCCGTCAGGGCAGGGACTGCTGGAGATCGATCATAAGTCCGCCACCGGCCTGTCGATTCGTACCGGCGTCAGTGGTCTCTACGGCCGGATGAAAGCGGAAGGGACGCTGGGATCTTACGAGACGTATGCAAGCCATGCCGTTTCCGGTCACCTGATGATGTCCCTGCCGTCCGGTATCGGGATTTCCGGGGAAGCGTACACCGGCTCGAATCTGGCGACCTATTTCGGCGGGATAAATAATAACAACACGATCAACGGTACTGACAGCAAAGGAGCCTGGGGTTCATTCTGGGTTACTCCGGCGAAGGCGGTCAAGCTTTCTACCGGTTTCGGTATTGATGATCCGAACGACGCCGATCTGCTCGCAGGCAGCCGGTCGAAAAATACCTGTTACTACGGAAATATCCGGGTTACTCCGATACCGAAATTCACGGTAGGCCTGGAAGTTTCTCAGTGGCAGACCGACTACAAGGGGGCTAACTCGGCCAAGGCAGTCCGGGTGCAATCCTCGTTTGTCCTCAACTTTTAGGACGAGAGAAGCACGCAGCCGCCACGCAGGGCGGCCTCCGATCTCAAAAGGTGGTAAGGAACGGCCCTTCTCAAGAAATGAGAGGGGCTTTTTCTTCAGCACAGATTAACTGATTTTGAGCGGAAATGCCCAAGTTTATCTATGATCTGCCGACAAATCTTTAAGGGATATCCGGCGAGTCGGGCGGCCGGGTGAGACTCACGCAAGCGGAAGCAACTATGACAGAGACAAGCAAGCGTAACTCTATTCTTATAGTGGACGACGACAGTTCTATTCTGAAAGCGCTCAAACGAGCGCTTCGGGATGAAGACTACGAAGTTTTCACGGCCAGCGAGTGGCATGAAACGGTAGAATTGCTCGCGAAACACACTTTCTCGGTCGTCATATCGGATTTCCTGATGCCGGGAGTCTGTGGCGATGATCTCTTGAGCATGGTGCAGTCCAAGAGTCCCCGGACCATTCGCGTTATGCTCTCCGGCAACGCTTCGACCAAGTCGGTACCGGCGACAATTGCCGACGGTATCCTTCATTGCCAAATTTTCATCTCGAAACCGTGGGACGACGATGAACTTCGGAAGACGATTCGGGAGTGCATCGCGGAGTACGAAGCGGCCGTGTAGCTACAAGTCGAATCTATAGCGGTTCGACGTCGTAAGCAGAGCCATCGGCTTCGTCCCAATCGACAGAAACCTTTGCTCACTTTCCAACTAAATTGATATAGACCAGGGTGCCGAAGCTCAATTTCTGCAGGTAAACGGGAGAGCCGGTGCAAATCCATTTGTCTCCGTACCAGAAGACACAGGTAGCTCCCAGGGGGAAGAAGGAAATAGCCAGTGGACTCTCGTCGTCGTTCTCAAGCTCGTAGGATAGACTGAACATCCCCTCACCGCCGAACAGAAGCGCCTCCGTCAGCGTCTTTCGCCGCAGCTCGAGAGGAAATGCGAGCGAACTGTCGGGCAAACGCACGATCACCGGAAAGCTGTCCCGCAGGGTGGAATCGAACAGCTCGCTGTGCGTTTGTACCAGGAGCGAGATATTGATTGTAGCAAGTCCTTGCTCGCACAAGGTCACCGGTCTGCCGATCAGCTGCATAGCGGCGCCCGCCACCCAGAAAGAGTCGTTTGCGAAGCATGCGTAGACTTTTCGAAGAGAGTCCATCGGAGAGCCTTGGAGGTGCAGGCTGTCGATCCGCGCTTTTATATCCGGGTTGGGATGATTCAGAAGGTAACGAAAGTATCTCGACGTTTTGCATATGGGATTGCCGGGACAGGTGTCCGGATAGGTGTCCACGATGTTCTGGAATTTAGACTTTAGTGAGAGGACGACGCCGGTTTTCAGATCCAGCCGAAGGTAATCCTCGTAGACCAGCAAATTGGAGAACGGGCCTACTTCGTCATTGTTGGACTCCATACGGATCTCCAGTTGATCGGATTCCTGCAGAATCTGCTGATCGTACTTCCACCAAACGCCGAAAGCGCACCTGTCGAATTTGGCGACTCTTTCTGCCGGCATCATGTCCGTCAGCGAGAGATTCCGAATCATCCATCCGTGTCTGTCGAAGATCACCACGGCATTGTCGCCCCGCCCGGTGTTCTGCCATTCGTCGAGCATCACGACATATTTCCCCTGATTTTCAAGAAGAGTAGTCACCGGAGCTTTTTCGTACGGAAGCTCAGCCATCCAAAGGGGACGGTAGATGGAGTCCGTTCCCCGGGTGCAGAATATGCCGTAGGCCGAATAGTGCTGTTCGAGGTTTTGAGGTCGTTCGAATCTGAAGCCGGGCGGAAAATATTCCGTGTTAAGCGTGTCGCCGCCGGGAATTACTATCATGCTGTAGAAGCTGTCTGCGGAGAAATGAACGCTGACAGTAGGAGAGGTAAGGGAACCGGTAACGTGCACCCAGACAAGGGCAAGCACAGTAAATGACTTGACAAGAGCAAACATTGACGACCCTCCTTCCTCCGGTGAAGGATATTGGGCGGCGAATGGGGAGGTGTACGGAGCAGTCTATCAGAGGGACGGGCGGGCGCTCAGTTCGTGCACTGTAATCGGGTTGAGGAATATGTAGTTGATGTATCAAGCGGCACGAGGTTACGGTGTAGGGTCTCTCAACGATACATCGGTCCTATCGAGTCCGTTGAAAAGTAGCTACCTTACGTGTCGCCACCAAGAGTCAGTTGGAGTCTCACGACCAACATCAACTACCTCCCCAAGCCGTGGAGTTATTATTCTGACGCCCTGGTCCCGAGCCGAGATCTCCAGCCGCCGGATCGGCTCGTCCCAGGAATGAAAGGCGACATCGAAAGTCCCCCAGTGTATCGGGAGCAGCAATTTCCCTCTCAGTGCCTTCTCAGCATCGACCGCCTGCTCAGGAGTCAGATGAATATCCGGCCAGTCTTTACTGTATCCGCCGATAGGCAAAAGGGTGATATCGAACGGACCGTACTTCTCACCGACATCATAGAATGACCTGGTTGGCCCGGTGTCTCCGGCGTAATAGAGTCGATGATGCGATCCAAGAACGGTCCATGAACACCAGAGGGTCATGTTGGCTCGTAAGAAAGTGCGACCGGAGGAATGCCTTGCCGGGGTGCACACCAACGCAACATCGCCGATACGGACATGCTCCCACCAGTCGAGGTCGACAATCAAACTGTCCGGTACATGCCACGATCTCAGCTCAGCACCTATTCCAAGTGGAACGAGATACATTACGCCTTTCTTTCCCAGGTATTCGGCCGTACTTCGCTCGAGATGATCGTAGTGATCGTGCGAAATGAGGACAGCGTCGATATGAGGAAGGTTCTCCCGTGAAAGCGGAGCAGGCTGAAATCGATCAGTATGGCCGACTCGAAGGGAAACGGTTTCATCGAACACCGGATCCACAAGCAGAGTGACGCCATCGATTCTGATGAGCGCACTTGAATGCCCCAGCCAGCAGACCTCGAGACTGGAATCGGATTGAAACGCTGAAAGGTCTGCCGATACGGAAGGCAACGGTTGCGAAGGGCGGCGCTGCTCACTGCCGAACAGATACTCTCTGACGACGTCCCACGTACTTCCTTCTCGCAACTCATGGGTTTTCTCGGTATTGACGAACTCATCGCCGTTGTATTCCGGGGACTGCTTGATCCTATCCAGGAGCGTTCCGTCCGGAAGCGCCCCGACATCGCCAGAGCCTACTCTCAGGACAATTGCAGCCGTGCCGATGAGTGCCACCACGATCAGCAGTCCTGTCCATTTGATTACACTTGCCATTCTGTAGCTCTTTGCATGCACAATACAGAAGATAAAATGCCTGAGGGGGCGATGCAATTAACAAAGCATATGACTGCCCCCTGTTTCCTTGGTTGAGCCAACTACCCAATAGTAAGTGTCTGCCACCCGTTCAAAAGTACATGCAGTATTAGAAAAAAAGAAGCACGGACCCATTTTTCGATTCTTGCGTTGCAAGATTCCGCTACTGACAGTATGATATAGATGAAGGCTTCCTCGTCGACGTTGCAGAGCAGGAGGAGGGAGTACCAATTTTACAGAACGATCTTAGACGCAAGGTTATAGTAGTTTCGTGGAAGTCAGCCTCGAGAATCTCTGGCGTCGTGTCAAAGCAGGCGACAGCCGGGCATGGGAAGAACTGGTCGTGAAATTCACTCCGTTGATTCTGGCGGTCTCCCGCCGAAACGGGTTGAATCAGATCGATGCTGAGGATTGCACTCAATATGTCTGGTATTCGCTGTATCGGTCTCGCCATGATGTAAACGATCCGAACCGCCTTCCCGCATGGCTTATTCGTGTGGCTGCTCGAAGGTCCGGTCAGATAATCAGACGCGGGATAAAGGAAGTTCAGAGGTTGACGCACATGGGGGAACCGGAGGCTCCCGGTCTGGCCGATGAGGATCTGCTCCGATTCGAGCGGGCAGCTCAGGTCAAGCTGGCGCTTGAGCGGATCGATCCGCGGTGCCGGAAACTGCTTGAATCGCTGTTTTACAGCCCCGGTGAAATGACCTACGAAGAGATCGCCGATGAATTGAAAATCCCGGTGAACAGTATGGGCCCGACCCGGGCGCGCTGTCTGGAAAAATTGCGCAGACTGCTTGAGGAAATGGGGTATTGAGCATGTACTTAACCGCCGTGGTCGAACACTCTATAAGAAGAGCCGCTGGTTGCGGACCAAACGAATTGCACCGATCTGAATTTTGTTTGCAGAGCGGACAGGAGCAGATATGAAAGCTAAGAAAGACCGCCACCCGAGCCGGAGTGATATGCTCAAGGCAATTGCATCGGGCCGGATTCCATTTAAAAATCATCTGGTGACTTGTGCTGCCTGCTCCGAGCTGTTCGACTTTCTTCAGGATGTAGAGTACCAGAGAGCTATTGACAGCTCTTCGCCGTCCGAGCGGCTCATAACCCGTTGCGCACGTATCCCGCTGATCGAAGCAACCAAAAACCCCCGGTTCGTTCAGCAAGGCAGGCTGATTTCAGATTCATGGCGGGGTATGCCGGCGTTGGCGTTGCGTGATGCTGCGTCGGGTTTGGAGCGCAGGATGCGGCTGGCAAGCGATTCAGTTGTTCTTGACCTGGTAGCAGAGAGACGTCCTTCCGGTTGGTGCTTCTTTGCCCGCGCGTACGACGGCAACAATGTCGCGTCTTCGAATTTCGTCCTTCAGGTCGGCCGGGAAAAACTTACGGCCGGGGCTCGTGAGATGTATGTATGGGAGTCGGTACATCCGCCCCGGAAGATCAACCTCCTGTCGTCGGAGACGAGGATAGAATTCGATAAGATTGACTGGAAAGCAGCGGAGTGATTGTGGCGGACGTCGTTGAACAGTACTTGAGCACCGGTGAAATCGGTAATGCCGACGCCAACGAGCTGGCGGAACTTGTCCGCACGGCGGTTCATCGGGAAGTTCAGCGATCCACCGATTCCGGTCTCAAGATGGCGCGACTGTTCGTCCGTCGAGCCCGTCCTGATGGAGGAGTTCTGCTGCAGGCGGCCTATCGCGCGCTTGGCTGGGCGTTTCACGTCGCGAACAAATATGGAGCCGCGAAGGACGCCTACCTTGAAGCGAGGCAGCTTGCTCTTCGCGATCCGTTAGTAAGAGGAAAGATCGATCGCGTTTTGATCGATGTGTATATGTATCTGGGCGATGACAAGGAAGCCCGCAAGCGAGCGCACAAGGCAATGTCTACCTTCGAGCGAATAGGAAACAAGGCGGAACGTGAAGCAACCCGGGTCAACTACGCCAATCTGTTGCATCGACAGGACCGCCATCGCGAAGCGTTTGAGCAATATCGCGCCGCTCGTAGATACTTTGAAAAGGGATCTGACCGGCTCAAGCTCGCCCTTTGCGCGTACAACGAAGCGAATACGCTGGTTCAATTGATCGAATTTCCGGAGGCGCTGAAGCGTTACAAGAAAGCAGAGTCGATTTTTCGAGAGTTCCACTACGACCTCTATGCGAATGAAGCAGTCTACGGTGTTGCATGGCTGCAGATGCTTCAGGGAAATTATCATGAGGCGCTCACCCTGCTCATTCGGGCGAAGCAGGAGTATTCCAGGCACGGCCATCCGCACGGTGTGGTGCTGTGTCTGTTGGACATCGCAGAGATCTATTCTAACCTGAACCTCTGGACAGACTCACTGCACGCTGCCCGACTCGCGGAGAGTCAGGCCAAGCGGCTCGGGACCGGATATGAACTGGCCAAAGCCGCATTCTTCCGCAGTCAGGCAGCCTACGCAATCGGTCGAGTCGCTGAATCTCGAAAAGCAATCTTTCGGGCACGGAGGGGATTCGAAGCGGTCGGCAACAAAGGGTTTCTGGCGGCGGTCGAGTTCTTTGAGACGAGCTTTGCGGCAAAGACGCACGGACCAGACTTGAAATCCCTCAAACAGACCCGTTCTCTGTTCGGTCGCGCCCAACTTCCGGTTTGGGAGGCGATGTGTGATCTTCAGTTGGTCCGCAGCTCTGCTTTTGACAGGACTGCTTTCAAACGGCTGAAAACGAATCCGGCGGTGCAATCGATTCCGTATCTTCTGGCTGAATGGCAGATAGTGCAGGGAGATATAGAGGCGTTGAACGGCGGGATGGAAAAGGCCCGGATCAACTGGACCAGGGCAGCTGATATTCTCGATGAATTGCGGGTGAAGCTGCCGCCGATTGAACTAAGATCGAATTTCATGAAGGGGAGAACAAGTCCGCACGAAAGACTGGTCGAGGCACAGGCGGAAGCTAATCCGGCTGATGCCGCGGCGTGGTCAGAACGCTGGCGGACGGCCGGGCTGTGGGCTCCTCTCATCTCCTCAGAAAGTGATTCGGCTGAACGCACGCGCGCCAGAGAAAGTCTCAGTCGACTCGCTCACGCGGTATCTGATTTTACTACCCGGTTGACCGACAGCACAGGAAGCAGGGGCACAGCCCAAATCGAACACAACTCCGAATTAGAGCAGATCCAGCGACGGATTCGGCAGGATCTTTCGATGCTTGAGAAGGGGCACGTGACTCGCGAACACGATATCGCGCGACTCAAGCGGCTGTTTAGAACGGTGGCGAAGCAGGCCGCGATCGTTCAGTTCCAACAGGTTGGCGATGATCTTCTCGCATTCGTGCACGCTGACTCCGGGATTCATTTTCATAGATTCGTCGATGGACGGCGGAAGCTTCTGGAATTCACCGGATGGTGGCAGATCCTTCTTTCAAGAAGCATGATGGCGGCCGGACGGGGAAGCGAGCGCGACATCGCCGAAGAAAACTCGCTGTTCCGCGAACTGGGTGACTGGCTCTGGGGAAATCTTGAGGTTCCGCCGGATACCGAACGGGTCGTTCTGCTTCCGGACGGCATGATGTTCAACCTCCCATGGACCGCTCTCGCACCGGGAGGAAAATGCCTGCTGGATCGCTACGATCTGGTCGCCGCCCCGAGTCTCAGGCATTTCCTGCACGCTCAGGCGATCAGAGTGTCGTCGCAAAAGGGGATGATATTTGTCGGTCGGTCGGACGATCTACCCGAGGTCCGAAGTGAAGTTTCCGAGCTTGGGGGCAAGAGAGGTCTCAAAGCGGAATTGAAAGATCGGTGCCGTCGTGAAGATTGGCCAGACTCAGGCGAAGCAAAGTTCTGGCACTACGCAGGTCATGCTCGGTTCAGGAGTGACAATCCGCTCTACTCATCGCTATCTCTGGAGGACGGCCCGCTTTTCGCCGCTGATTTTCGCCTGAAAAGGACACGGGTCGAGCTAATAACGCTTGCGGCCTGTCGTACGGGACAACAGATTTATATGCCCGGGGAGCAATCTTCGGGATTGGTGCGCTCTCTGCTCGAAATGGGAGCCCGCACCGTCATCGCAGGGAACTGGGCTGTCGATGACGCATCAACCGCCTTATGGATGCGCGAATTCTACAATAGATACTTGAGAGGTGCAACAGCGAATAGCGCCGCCAGAGCTGCCGTTGAATCAGTAAGGGATGAATTCCCTTCGGCGTTGCACTGGGCGGCATTTTCAGTGTTCGGTGCATTTTGAGGAGAGATTGATATGAATATTTCGGCAAACTATCGCATTCTTCTGATAACTCTGGCCTGTCTGTTAATCCTGTCGGCAGTTTCCGCGTCGGCACAGCAGTACGAGCCTGATCACCTCGTTGTCGAAATGAAAGAGGGATTCTCCATCGATCTGGTGAACGCCCAATTCGGTACGACTACGGCTCAGCACCTGCAATTGCTCGATGTTTACCTCCTCAATGTGCCGTTGGGAGCGGATTTGGAAGCGCTCTCGGACGAAATTTTGCAGATGCCGGAGGTTGAAGATTGTCACCCGAATTTCTTCGTAGATCCGATGCAGTCGGTGCAAGGGAGCCTGCCTATTTCGGACGATATTACCGGCGATGGTTACAACGGCCAGCCGGCGGTCCGGGCGCTTCGCCTGCCGGAGGCTCATGAGATTTCCACCGGTGCAGGAGTCAAAGTAGCCGTTCTCGATGGCGGGGTGGATTATACTCACCCAGCATTGCAGGGACACGTAATCTCGGGATACGATTACATCGACAATGATTCGGACGCCTTTGACGAACCGGGCGGAGCGAACCACGGGCATGGTACCTTCGTTGCCGGAATAATTCACCTGGTGGCGCCGGATGCGCAGATCGTTTCGTATCGGGTGGCCGATACGGCCGGTCGATCCGACGGTTATCTGGTGGCCGAAGCAATGATGCAGGCTATCGCCGACAGCTGTCGTGTTATCAATATCAGTATGGTCATGTACGGGCAACACGCCGCTATCCGAAGGGCAATTCGTTACGGCTATGAGCATAGGTGCGTCACTATCGTTGCGTCGGGAAATGGAGCCGACACCATTCCGCGATATCCGGCCTCCGATGGTCTGGCAGTGTCGGTCGCGGCCTTGGATTCGACCGACGCTCTGGCGAATTTCTCCTCCTACGGGTCACATATAAATGTCTGTGCACCGGGAGAGGCGATCCATTCCACGTATCTCGACTCGGCGTATGCCGTTTGGAGCGGAAGTAGTTTCGCGGCTCCGTTTGTCGCCGGCGAGGCGGCCCTGCTGACTGCCTACAAGCCGTATTTCTCCGGGTTCCACGTGTGGACCTGTCTTTTGAACGGTGCGGACAATATCGATGCTGAGAATCCCGATTACGTTGGAATGCTTGGCAACGGCAAAGCGGATCCTGACCTTGCCTTCACCTGGGATCCGGTGATATGTGGAGATGTCGATGGTTCAGGTTCTCTTGCTGTTACGGACATGCTACGAACCGCCTATTACCTTGCGGACTTAGCCAACTGCGGCGATTCCGTGAACACGCCGGTCAGCATATCTCCGGCTTTCCTTGAAGCGGCCGATGTTAACGGAGTGTCGGGCGTTAATGTTACCGACCTTGGCCGTATGCTCCGCTATTACTTCGGAGTCGGGGAACCGCCTTGCGCAGGATCAGATCCTGCTCCCTCCAGCCTCGGTTCGGTGGTCCTTGACTCTGTAGACGGTTTGGTGGGACAGAGTGAATTGACCATCAACGAGCCAATCACATTCTATCTCCGTGTCGATGCATCTGATGCGCCGCTCCTGGATATTGTGAGCAGCGGATTTCGACTTTATTCTCCGGATTCGGCCGAATGGTCCGGCTTGACGATTCCGACCGATGGCGACGAGATCACCCTGAATCCCGGGGAAGTGAACATTGCGGTATGCAAATTCGATTCGGTAAGTGCGCGGCTTGGGCCGGCCAGCTGTTCCGTTTCAGAGTCCTCGGGATTCGGTATTTTGCTCGTACAGCCGATTCCGATTCCTGCAGGTTATAGCGGAGTCCTCTTCCGAATTTCGATCGGATCCTTCGGCTCTGAGGATATCGGTAAGACGCTTTTCCTGGACACGGCGACCTTCGGAAACGGAGCGAATTGGACCTGGGATTCCCCGATTCAGGGCAGCATCCTGCCGGCGTGGGGAGGGCCTTATAGGTTCACGATCGTGGAGCCTGACTATTATCCGGGTGACATCAATAACGACGGGTTTCTGGATGTCAGCGATCTAATCTACGCCGTCGACTATGCTTTCGCACAAGGGGCGCAACCGGTCAACCCCGACGCGTGCGATGTCAACGGAGATTGCTGCGTTCTCGATATTTCCGACCTGACCTATCTCGTTGACTATTTCTTTGGCTCGGGAGTGCGGCCTGTCTACGGTTGCTCTCGACCGGGTTCATGGTAGGGACAGTCAATCGGTCCGAACTTATCGCACTGTGCGTTTGTACTAATCGAGTTCGAGCTGACACTTAACAGTAAAACTACCACTTAAACCAAGGCTCCCAATCCTTCCGGAGGAAAGCGCCCGGGAAATAAGGGAGAATCGAAAGGAGCGTGACATGTCACGAGGAAAGGTACTGTTTGTTCTGCTCTGCCTGGCGGTGGTTTCACTGCTGCCTCTTTCGAAGGCTTCCGCACAGTACGATACGCTGAGATGCGGAAACGTCGATCACAACGGATGGCTGGATATCACCGACGCCGTCGCGTTTATGCAGTATTTGTTTGATCTGGACGATCCGGCTCCGGCTGGAATCGACCTGGGCGATGTAGACGGGAGATCCGGTATGGGCGCCGGTGATATGAATTACATGCTGTATTATTACCTTATGGGCGGTTCATTACCCTGCCAGGGGCCGGAACCTCCCGATCCGGTCAGCGGTGGTTCGGTACATTTAGTTTCGGTCAGCGGTCTACAACAGGACGGCACAGTCTGCGCCGGTCGGGTCCTGACGTTCACTTTCCAAATCTCCGGTTGGGATACACTCAATGTCATGACCGTATCCAACGGGTTCAAAGTCACTTCGCCGGACGATCCCGGTAGCGGAATTGACGCGAGCCTCAACTTCGATATTGATTCTCTCTGGGCCGAAACAGCGTCGCCGCAAGCGGCCGAGAATATGGGATTCTATGCGACAAGAAGGCCAATACTCATTTCAATGTATCCGTGGCAAGTGGTGTATCACGATTTGCCCGACTACTTCACTATCACCGTACAGCCGTTGGGCGACGAATGGATTGGCAAGACTATAGTGATCGATTCCTCGTTGTACGGCCACCTAGGAGACTGGGGTTGGTACTCGGATCAAACTACGCAGATCATCCCGAGTTGGGGCGGACCGTACACGTTTACGGTCGGCGAGCCGAACTACCTGGCCGGGGATATCGATGACAACTGGAGTCTCGACATATCAGATCTTGTTGCCCTTGCCGAGTTCATGTTTCTTGACGGTCCCAACCCGCCGATTATGGAGGCATCTGATGTCAATGGCGATTGCAGCCTGGGTGATATCTCCGATCTGACCTATTTTGTCGAGTATCAGTTCGGCCATGGTTCTGATCTAAGGTACAGCTGCAGCCAGGTCAACAAGCGAGCTGTGGGCGATCTGACGGTGGAGGTGAGTCAGGCCATCGTCGGCGACAACACGATCATTTCTCTGAATTCGTCTGCTGACCTGAAAGGAATTCGGCTCGAACTTTCCGGCGGGACAGCCGGCAAGGCGGTAAGCCTGGTTGGTAAAGACCTCGATCTGTTCCAGGGGACGAGGGAAGGAATCACCCGTATCGGGCTACTTGACATGCAAGGTGCTCAAGTGATACCGGCTGGTAATAACAGGCTGGTTGAACTTCCGGGCAAGTATCAGGTAGTTTCGGCAACAGTGTCGGATATGTACAACCAGTCACACGCCGCATCTCTGGTGGCCGGAGAATCGGTGCTGCCGACCGGCTTCAGTCTCGAACAAAACTACCCGAACCCGTTCAACCCGACGACGAACCTGAACTTCAGCCTTGCTGTCGCAAGCGATGTGCAATTAGAAGTCTACAACATTGCCGGGCAAAAAGTCGCCACGCTGGTGAGCGGACGAATGGAAGCGGGAGAGCATGTAGTCACGTTTGACGCGAGCAATCTGGCAAGTGGGATTTATCTGTATCGTCTCGATGCCGGACAATTCTCACAGACGCGCAAAATGATCCTCCTCAAGTAGCACCCGTGGATCTGTTGTACCCTACAAACCCCCGCGGCGCGGGGGTTTTTTCTGAACAGAGACAAATGGTAGCATCGTTCATTGACGAATGGCAATAGACCGTGAACTTGCCTCGGTGAATCTGTCCTCCCGAGTAACCAGTCGGGGTCTCGCCGGCGACATTCGAAATCGGCAACAACTCCTCCGGAGTATATGTTGGTCGCATTGACTCAGGGGTCAGGTCGAACTGAACAAGATCATTCTGTCGGAATGTCGGCCGCACGCAGGGAATCCGGCCGGACAGGGCAATCCCTTCTGTTGCCTCAACTTAGGACGTGCGCTCCAGCTTGTCTGGCGGCCCATTTCCGTGTGATCGTATTTCACTTCTGCAATTCCGTGCAACCCAAACAAAATCGTTGCGTACATACTCCATGTTTGCTATATGGAACTGTAGGACTGCATCTCGAAGTCTCCATCCAATTGTTCCCGTCCGAAAAATACGAATAACATTGCAGGAGGAGGACAAACTTATGCGAGCGATTCCTGGTCCTATGCGGATTGTGGCGCTGGCGTTGTTGCTGACCCTGGTGGCAGGGTATACCTTGGCGACACAGATTCCGATGGAGGATTTCTTTAGAAATCCACAACAGGCGTATTTCCAGATCTCTCCCGACGGGAAGTACGTGTCGTTCACGAAGCCGTACGAGAGGCGCATGAACATCTATGTGCAAAAGGCAGGTACGGATGAGGTTACCCGAGTAACCTCAGTCGCCGACAGGGATATCTGGACGTACTTGTGGAAAGGGAATGATCGTCTGCTGTATCTGCAGGATTTCGGCGGCGATGAAAACTTCCATATCTTCGGAGTCGACCCAGATGGAAGCAACCTGAAGGATCTTACGCCGTTTGAAGGAGTTAAAGTAAATCTCGTGGACAACATGCCCGATCACGATACGGACATCCTGGTGTCGATGAACAAAGAGAACAAAGAGGTATTTGACGTCTACCGGCTCAATACCGTGACCGGCGATTTGACCCTCGTAGCCAAGAATCCGGGAAACGTATCCGGATGGATGACTGACCATAACTACGCCGTCAGAATCGCCAGTCGTACCGACGGCGTGAACAACACCATCCTGTATCGTGACTCACCCAGTGAGGAGTTTCGGGAGATTATGACCGTCGGGTTCAAAGATACATTTCAGCCAATTCTGTTCACTTTCGACAACAAATATGTGTATGCGCTGTCTGATCTCGGAAGAGACAGACAGGCTATCGTAAAATATGATCTCGCGAAGAACGTCGAGTTGGAAGAGCTGTATCAGCATCCCGAAGTGGATGTTACTTCGCTGAATTACTCCCGCAAGCGTAAGGTCCTGACGTCGATCGGGTATACCGATTGGAAATTCCAGCGGAAAATTCTTGATCCGGTGACGGAGGGCTATTACAAGATCCTCGACAAGCGGTTCCCCGGATACGAAACCTATCTTACATTCAGCAATCGTGACGAAGATGTTTGGATAGCGCGGGCGGTGAGCGATCGGACTTTGGGATCGTACTATCTCTTCGATGCTCGTACCGGCGAGATCACCAAGCTGGCCGACCGGAGTCCCTGGCTGCCTGAGGATCAAATGGCGGAGATGAGGCCGATCTCGTTCAAATCGCGCGACGGCCTGACAATCCATGGCTATCTTACTGTACCGAACGGAGTGGAAGCGAGGAATCTTCCGGTTGTTGTCAATCCTCACGGCGGTCCCTGGCATCGCGACAGCTGGGGATTCAGCGGAGAGACGCAGTTCCTGGCCAATCGCGGATTTGCCGTCTTTCAGGTCAATTTTCGCGGGTCGACCGGATACGGCAAAAAGTTCTGGCAGGCTTCGTTCAAGGAGTGGGGGAAGAAGATGCAGGATGACATTACCGACGGCGTTAACTGGCTAATCGACCAGGGCATTGCCAATCCGGAGAAGATCGCAATTTACGGAGGGAGTTATGGCGGCTATGCTACGCTGGCCGGGCTCACCTTCACACCCGACCTCTACGCCTGCGGCGTTGACTATGTCGGGGTATCAAATCTGTTTACCTTCATGAACACCATTCCGCCATACTGGAATCTGTACCGCGAAATGCTTTACGAGATGGTGGGGAATCCCGAGAAGGACAGCGTTCTGATGGCCGAAGCATCACCTGTTTTCCACGTTGACAATATCAAAGTGCCGGTTCTGGTCGCCCAGGGCGCAAACGACCCGAGGGTCAACATCAACGAATCGAACCAGATCGTAGATGCCCTGAGGAAGCGAAATATCGAGGTGGTTTATATGGTCAAGGAGAACGAAGGGCATGGGTTCCAGAATGAAGAGAACACCTTCGACTTCTATCGTGCGATGGAGGAGTTTCTGACTGACCATCTGCTGGAAAACGATTAGTGTCGAGTGAGCGAACAATATCCGAGGCAGGTCGAAGTTGAATCAGCTTCGACCTGTTCTCAAGTCATCGTTGAAGCGTTCGAGGGATATGAGGTCCGGAAGTTACGGCGTGAACCAACCTGGCAGTGATGCCGGGTTGATAGCGAAGACGGCAAGGCCAAGCAGGAACATCATGCCGGTGATCAGCACAATACCTATCAGATTCAAGACAATTCCTGCTTTTACCATGTCACCCATCGTGACCTCGCCGGAGCCGAAAACAATTGCATTCGGCGGAGTTGCCACCGGCATCATGAATGCACACGACGCTGACAATGTCGCCGGGATCATCAACAACAACGGGTTCAACTTGATCGCAATCGCGAGGGAGGCAAGCAGCGGCAGGACGATCTGCGTGGTGGCGGTGTTTGAAGTCAGTTCGGTCAGAAATGTCATCACCGTGCTTATACCCAGTACCTGAAACGGGGGAGAGACCGAACCAAGGCCGGTCATTCCGTGCGCGACCCAGATAGAAAGACCGGATTCTTTGAATCCGGCCGCAAGTGCAAAACCACCGCCGAACAGCAGGACGATCCCCCAGTGCAATTTGGCGGCCGTTTCCCAGTTCATGATACATCCCTTTTCCGAACGCGAAGGAATGATAAACAGGAGGAGTGCAACTGCGATGGCCACGGTGCCGTCGTCGATAAAGCCCGGCACGGGCATCAGACCGGCCCACCCCGGCAGGGTAAATGCTCCCATCGTGATGTCGAGACGTGTCAGCCAGAGGAGCGCCAGCAGACCGGAAATAAGAAGCACGATCCTTTCTTCGTAGCTAATCTTTCCGAGTTTGCGATACTCCGCTCTGAGCATCTCAGCTTGAAGCGGTTCTGAACGACCGGGCATGAAGATTGTGACGAGAACGGCCCAGGCAAGAAGCAGAAAGAGGACCGAGAGCGGCAATCCGAAGGTAAGCCAGGACGCGAAGGTGATATCGGGAGCGTTCGGAAAGTTAATCGCGAAGATTCTCACCAGTGCAAGATTGGGAGGCGTTCCGATCAATGTCGCCATTCCGCCAATTGATGCTGAGTACGCGATGCCCAGAAGCAGCGTCACGGCAAATTTGCTAACTCTTTCGCCCGGGTCCGATTCACGAAACTGGAGGATGACAGAAAGCGCTATTGGAACCATCATCATCGCCGTCGCCGTGTTGGAAATCCACATAGAAAGAAAGGCAGTTGCCAACATGAAACTCAGTACGATCCGTTTCGGACCGGTCCCGATCAATCGCACCGTCCACAGAGCTACCCGACGGTGCAGATTCCATCGCTGCATCGCGAGAGCGACGATGAATCCGCCGATGAAAAGAAAGATTACATCGTTGAAATAGGCCCCGGCGACAGTCTTGCCTTTCATTATTCCGAGAAGGGGAAACAGCGGAACGGGGAGAAGCGCAGTCGCAGGAATCGGAATCGCTTCGGTCACCCACCAGATCGCCATAAGGACAGCAACGGCGGCGGTTCTGGTGACCGCCGGATTGGCCGGGTCGAGGTTTCCGAATAACAGAAGGATCAGGGCCGCCAACGGTCCGAGCCATAGACCGATGATCTGTTTAAGATTTCTGCCTCCGAAATGACTCATGATTGCACCTGTCTCCCGATCGTCCTGCTATCTCGATGGTATTGCGGGATTCGTCTCAAGTCAAACTTAAACTCTGAGCATACTTACGGGATATCAGAAGCGGAATTGGAGAGTTTCGTGTTTTCTCAATGCTCCCCAGAGGGAAGCTTCAGTATCGATCGGGATCGTCCTTGCGGGTGCGCAAGATACTGAATATATTTACTGTGATACCCTGTGACAAATAGATCTGGAGGAAGAGTACGATGCATGTTGAAGTCGTGACAAAGCCTGCATTCTCCGTGGTCGGGATCGAAGGACGCGGGCCGGCGAACAAAGGACCGGAATGGATCAAGCCGCTGTGGGAGACAGCAGTACCGCGCCTCGGTGAGATTCGTGACCTGATTCAGGATCGCGGCTGGGGTCTGATGTCGGGCGTCGACGAGTTCCTGGGAAATTGGGGCAAGGACGAGGGAAGATATATCGCCGGATGGGAATTGAAGCCTGAAGCCAAGGCGCCCGAAGGCTGGTCGGTCTGGGATGTTCCGGCGGCTACCTATGCGACGATTGAATGCAAAATGGCAACCTACGGCGAATCATGGAAGTATATGCACGAGAAGTATCTGCCGGGTTCGGAGTATGTAAGGGACGGTGCAGCGCACGAATACTATCCCCCGGAATTCCGCGACATTGCTACTGACAGCTTCTATTTGTACTTTCGTGTGACCAAGAAGTAACCTGCGGAGCAGATCGCGGCCGGGCCACCGGTCACAGCTCGGCTTCAAGCTGTTCTATATCATTCTGCAGGGTCGCTTTCTGATTTGGTTCTTCCACCTTCTCAGCAAGTCCCCGTGCGGAGTCAAGGTGCCGGCGTGCCCTCTGAGGATTGCCGGCCACTTTCTCTGCGCGCGCAAGCGCTTCGTATCCGTAAGCTTCGTGAAACGGACCTGCCTGCTTGCCGAATTTGAGCGCAAGCTCGGCGTATCTCATCGCCTCCGGAGCGTTGCCAAGGATAGCGTAGACACGAGAAATCTGCCAGTTTCCACCGAAGAGGTTGTTGGGGGCGCACTCCGGACGTTGAGTCCAATGCCAGAGCGAAGTCATGCTCAGCAGGATCATCTCCTGGGCATCTTCGGACGTCAACTTATCCCTGTCCATAAATTCCCACGTTCTGTTGAAGCAGGCGATCGAAAAGTGTTTATGGGCGGACTGCAAATCAAAGGTTGGTTCTGTCATGACAATTCTCCCACGTCAATCCGGGTGAGGGTAGTACAATTCCACCTTCAATATATTTGCACTCATTATAGAAGGCAAGCGGCGCCCGAGTAAAGGGGTAAAAGTGGCTTTCAGAAGTCATTATTATCTATTTTAGTCGCTTTTCGGGTTTTTTGAGCTCGGATTTCACGTTTATTTCATGTTAGTTCGCGAACTTATGCGTGGCAATGTTGTATTGTATATTAGCAAGAGCGCCTGTTCCGTTCGGGAATATTGTACATATCACCCCCGGTGCTCCAACGCCGATCCGAGACCGCTTCGGTAAGGCACAAGAATTTCACGACCGCAGCATAAAGGCATATCAAGCCGCCCCACCGTTAACTGAGAACCGGCAGCTGTAGCCGGCAGACTTCAGATCATAATAAGACAGCGCGAGATCGATTCGCACGAGTCGATGCCGCACGTTCAACTCCAAATCTCGTGCCGATTCCGATATCAGCACGGTCGGGGATACTATGAATAGCAGCACCATCAACTTCTATGATCTTGCCATTCTGCGCGAGGTCATCCCGTTTCTTCGTCTTCGTCTGCGCATCATTCTACAACACTTGTCCGGACAATCCGGCCGTCGTTTCGACAACATCCTGATCGTCGCACCCTGTATCCTGGGGGATTGCCTTTCCTGTCTTCCCGCAATCGAAGAGCATTTTCGAAGATCCCGCAAGCCCTATGATATCATCGTGTCGCCGGATTTTCGGTCCCTGGCGGAGCACCTTAGAGGAGTTCGTCGCGTGTTCGTTGCGAGCAGCTCATATAATCGGGCGACCGAGCGACGGGCCGGTAACGCGGCGGACATGCCGAATGAGTATGATCTGATAATAGTTCTGCGGCTGAGTCCCGGAGCGTTCAAGCTGATCAGGCCGGTCAAATGCAGGAGACTGATCAGCAGTGATGCGTCGCTGCTCAAATATATCTTCAGAGTGGCCCGAAATAGTCTGACCGGTCGACCGGTGGCACAGGCTCGTGAGATTATGTTCGATACCCTGAAGCTTTCGGATCCCTTGATTGACGGTCGCCTCCCATCGCCATTCGAACTGCCCGAGGATGTGGTCGATGGTCCCGCACAATCTCGTGCTGACGCGGGAAGCGGTCGAACGATATTGATTCATCCCGGATCAGGTTGGCAGGTGAAATTGTGGAGCGATGAGAGGTGGGTGGAGTTGCTTAAGATGATTCACTCACTTGACCAGTGCAGGTTTGTTTTTGTGGGGAGGGGTGACGATGAGTCTGCAGCATTCGAGCGAATTCAGCGCAGACTTGATTTCAGGGTATACTCGTTGATCAACGATCTGAACTTGTGGGAACTTTTCCTGCTCATGAAGAGATCCGACGGCTTCATTGGAATCGACAGCGGTCCGAGGAACCTGGCTCACTACGCCGGCCTTCGGAGCGTTACTCTGCTCAACCCGGCCGCCGTGAACAACTTCATGCCACTGGATAAACGTGACGTAATCGTAGAGAGACAGAACCGCTTCCCGGCGAACGTCGTAAACACGAAACGGGGGGCATGTCTCTCGGATATCACCGCCGAGGAGGTATTCGAGGCCTACAAGCAGATTCGAAAGCATATGTCAACTCCTCACCGAGTGCAAAAGCACAACATTCCCGCCGGACTCTTCGCATCTCAACTCCCGACTCAAGGAGCGACCAATGTCACATTCGAGTAGATCTGCATCGGAGGTCGATCAAGCGATTAGTCGCGAGTTCTCTCAAAGCTCAACCGGCATGGCGTCATGCTGCCGGACGACAGTTATGCTGATCGTCTGTCTCATGACGGTCGCATCGCTTAAGGCAGAGACTGCGGTCCAGAGTGAGCGGGCTCACCGGATAGCTTTGTTGATCTGGCAGAGTCAGTTCACCGCGGCAATCGACAGCTGTCAGAGTCTGGTCAGGCAGGAGTCATTCAATCCGCTCGGTTATTGCCTGCTGGGGATAACCTTTCATTCGATCAACAGTCAGTATCGCACCGACCGATACGCCGACTCGGTAATGTGGAATCTCGATACGGCAATCGCGCTGGCCGATCAAAGAGTGAAAGCGGAGGGGAAGCAGAAAGGTCTTCTGTTCGTTCTTGGGTCTGCCTACGGATACCGGGCTCTGGAACAGTCGGCCTACGGCCACTGGTGGGCGGCCTTTAAAGACGGACACCGCAGTTGCTCAGATCTCGAAGCAGCGTATCGTCTCGATACTTCTCTTACGGAAGCGCTTCTCGGTATCGGTGATTATCACTACTGGAAGTCGGCAAAGTCGAAGGCGGTTACGTGGCTTCCGTTCGTGAAAGACAGGCGGAAGGACGGGATCGGGGAGATCCGCCAGGTGTTGCACGCGGAATCGGGAGCCGAGCTGAATGCGGCGAAATCCTTGATGCCGATCTACCTGAACGAAGCACAATATGCGCGAGTAATCAAGCTCGTGGATTCACTCAATTTATCAGGTTATTGCGATCCGAGTTGTCTGTTGCAGAAAGTTAAGGCCGAGATCGGATTGGAAAGTTGGGATACGGCCGCTCTGACGCTGGAGGAGCTATACAGGGCATGGGAAAATTCTCCGTTTTTCGACAGTTGCGGCGCCTGTGAAGCCGAGTTTCTCAAGGCAAAGATCCTGGAGGCGAAAGGAATGACCAACGCTGCGGACTCATGCCTGGAAGACATTCTGGCCAAGAAAGATTCCTGTACGACGAACGGCTACTTCAGACAGACGGCTTCGGACGCACAGGCCATGCTACATTGACGTGAAGCTGGCTTGATTTCTACTTAAATTCGAGGATGACCAGCCATCGCAGCAGGTCAGGGAACGAGTGGTAGGTTAACCGTGAGCAGTGATTATCGAACACAGTCCGTAATTCGGATTCATCGGGGAAATTCTTGATCACGCTGAATTGAGAACCGTCGGGCAGGGTACGCAGGCTGATCCGGTTGCCGTAGTCATCGTAATGACACTCTTCGTTTTGGAAATACTCACTGCAAAGCATGTCGAGAAAAACCGCGGTCGAGCCGGGGGCCATTGCCTTAGTGACGGCCGCCATGAATGTATGAATCTTCTGTTTCGGTACATGCGACAACCAGTCTGCCGCGAACAATAAGCTATAGTTTCGGCCGACTCCTTCCGGATTGTAGGCATCGCCGTTTAACAGGGTTACGTTTGTATATTTGGAGAGTTTGTCGCGGGCAATCTCTAACGCGACCCTGCTTTGATCGAAAGCATCCACCAACGCGGCCCGCTTAGCAAGGACCTGTGTCCAGTTCCCCGTTCCGCATGCGACTTCGAGAACTCGTGCTCCCCGTATGACCGGGGCAAGCAGTTCGATTATCGGGCTGAGCGCCGCCTCCAATTGGGCGTTCGACGTATAGCTCATATACTGGTCGTGCCAGGGCGCCCGCGCTTCGTAGTAGCGGTTCATTTGCTCGATCAGATCATCGGAAGGTTGTCCGGAATTCATGCTTCGAATGTATCTTTCTGACAAAAGAAGGTCAAGACCCCGGCGGGCCTTGACCTCGTCTTTATGCGATTTGCACAATCGGCTGACTATTCCAGTACGTGGATATTCTTCTTCGCGCAAATATCCTTGAGCTGTTTCGGCCAAACGGTCACGGTGACCTCGCCCAGATGAGCCGTGCGCAAGAGATACATATAGGTGCGCGCCTGTCCGATTCCACCGCCGACTGACAGCGGAATTCTGTCGTCGAGAATCGCCTGATGATACGGCAGTTTGAGAAAGTCGAGCTGCCCGGACATCTCCAGCTGCTGTTTCATCGTGTCCTTCGTAACTCGGATGCCCATTGAGGTCAGTTCGTGACGTCGCTTGGTTACCGGATTCCATACGAGGATGTCGCCGTTGAGGCCGTGAGTATCCTTGCCCGTTTCCGATTGGGTTGATGTTACCCAGTCGTCGTAATCGGCCGCGCGCATTTCGTGGGGATAGCCGTCTTTGAGCACCCAGCCGATTCCGATAATGAATACGGCCGGATATTCCTGCAGGATTTTGGTTTCGCGTTGCTTGCGCGGAAGGTCCGGATATTTCGCAAGAAGATCTTCGGCGTGAATGAATGTCAGTTCCTCCGGGAACTCGGGATATCTCGGATCCTTAAGGGCAGGGAACATCTCGCGTGCGTGCATGCCGGCCCCGCGAATCACCTTCCATATTTTGCGAACCGTGTCCTTCAGGTATTCCAGATTTCTTTCCTTGTCGGTGATGCGACGTTCCCAGTCCCATTGATCGACATACGAGCTGTGATCATGATCGAGGAAGTAATCCTTGCGAACGGCACGCATATCGGTACAGACGCCCTGGCCGTTCTGGCATTCGAACTGAGCCAGAGCCATTCTTTTCCATTTGGTGGCAGCTTGCACCACCTGGGCGGTCAGACGCGGATCTATGCCGAGTCCGCAGGGGAATTCCACCGGTGTTCGTGATCCGTCGCGATCCAGATAATCGTTGACTCCGGAGTCTCGGTCGACGATCAACGGTACCTGGACCATGCTGAGATTCAGCTCTTTGCACAGATTGTCTTCGATATACCGCTTGATCGCATATAGCGCTTTCTGGGTGTCCAGGCGATTCAGAAGCGGAGAGTAGCCGGTTGGCAGTATCTTCTCTACTTCTTCGTAGGTGCTAATACCTGGTCCGGCCAGATCTGCTTGCTTTGTAGACATGTTGATTATTTCTCCTTACGCTAAAGTGTCGTACTATTCAGAACTGTAGCCCACCCGGAACGCAGAGTACTGCTTTACGAGACGTTGATGTCTATCCCGGATGTGTCATTCAACCAATCTGGGTTCCTTCATCTACCCCGACCGATTCGTCAGCGACCCACATGTTGTCGTCCGAGATCCACGAGTGTCTGCCGAAATTCCGCTTGAGATTGAAGAATTCCTCGACCGTTCCCGGTTCTCTTGGCCATAGGCTGTTAAGCAGTGTGATTGCTGCCCCGATGTCGATTACTTTGAAATTCCCCGATCCCGCCTCACCCGAATCGGGATGAATGACCAGATAGTGAAACCCCGCCGATTTGAGATCAGTCTTGAGGGTTGACAGCGTACTGCTGGGAGGAACGCCATGTAGAACGAGGACTTTTCGCCTGTCCCAGCATCGAACCGCCGACACAATGCGAACCAGACGATCAAGCGCCTTATAATACCGCAGCATCGCGCCGACTTTCTCGCCGCATGGATCGCCCGAACCCTTCAGGCAGTCCGGGATGCGATACTCCGTCTTGAGCTGGTCCATGCAACAGGTAAGACCGCACTCCATGCTGTCGGATACGATTTTCGGGAAGGGGATGGAGTAAGTGTAGTCGACCCCTTCGGACGTGACCACTACCGAGTCGTCGTTGAGGATAACATGGGGATCGGTTTGACCGAGTAAGGTCAAAAGATAGACTTGACTGAGCGCGTCCAGCGCGACCTCGCGAACAAGTTCCTCGGCCGTCAACTTTTCGCCGCTCCACGGTGAGATCCAGGTAGCTGTCATTGGCTAATCACCTTTCGCACCTATCCGGTTCCTATCTAACCACAGATAATATAGATAAATCTGTCTATACTGTCAAGGCGCAGCGTCACTATTGCGATGGCGAGGCAAGGACATGTCACTAACGCCCCGTAGCCGATCAATCAGGTCATTTGTTTGTCGAGAAGATTTAGCAGACGTGCGCTCGGGAATTCGGGATCGATTACATCGGATATTCCTGCAAAATTAAGCCAGGTCTTGTATGCTGCCGCGCTGGACCGTCTAATCCTTCACGCAACGGATCGACAGTCCGCCCTTCTTTATGCAGGTTTCGAAGTGTGCTGCTGAGTCTGAATAGACAACACTAAACGCCCACGCGGAATCTCCGGTTGCTCTCGTGCTCGTCCAGAAATTACCGGAGAAACCCAAATTACGATTCGGAACTTGTACCCAGGCCCCGCCCGGCAAGGCAGTGAAGCCGCTCGCATTTGTTGCCCCGGCATTAGGACTCGCCCAATGTTCCGTTCCAACCTCCTTGAGCTTGCCCCCGGCAACGCTGTCCCCGCCGAGATAGTCTATGAGTTCCTGCCATTCTTGCAGGCTGGGAATATGCCATCCCTTCGGCGCAACCCCACGGGTGTCATCGAGAGCATACCCATTGTAAATTCGTCCGAAATAGTTGCCGAGAGCCGTGTCGTTGCCGTAATTGCCATATGCCCCGGTGGTCAATAGATCCCACGAAGAGGCGCTCGGATGAGGAATTGGCTCTCCGCTGCGGTAATGTGTGACCTTGAGATTCTCAGCCATCCAGATCTGATCGCCAATCTTCACAGTCTTATAAACGTTACCGTCGACATCAATCGCCGCGGCGGGCTGTTCCGACTTGGTCGGACTGTCTCCGCCGCACGAGATCGTCATGAGGGATGTTACTACAAGCAGAGAAAGCAGGATAGAAAGAAACACCAGCCGAACGCATTTTGAACAATTTGGTTGAATAGTTTGCATCTAGTCCTCCTCGTCGAACACGCAGTTGCCCATAGACTTCAATAGATACTTATCTTTCACTTAAGATACACTATCGGCTCCATGTTGTAAACCGATTTCCTTGGACACGGGGAGGCCAGTGTCTCGTCCCGTTTCGGCCAAAAGAAGACAAGAGCTGTCATGATCGGCCGCACCGACTCAGCGATTTTCCGCTTTCCGGTCCGAAAGTCCGGTTCTTTTGGAAGATGATCTCACCAAATGTCTTTGCTGCGATGCTGAAAAAAGCCCCTCGTGTCGACAAGGGGCTTTCGATGTCGGAGTGCTTCTGGTATTACTTTTGTCCCAGTATCGGACTGCCGTTCGAAGACATTGCCTGGGTAAGCTGGTTCATCTGTGCTTCGAGTTTCGCAAGCCGATCCTTGAGCGACTTAATCTCCTGCTGCTGTTTCTTGACCGCCGAGATGAGTACCGGCGTGAGATGGGCGTAGTCCAGTGAGTACATTCCATCGGAGCCTTGCGAAACGATCTGCGGAAGGACCTCCTTGACTTCCTGCGCAATTAGCCCGATCTGCTCTTTGGACGTGAAGTGACGTTCCGGATATTCCTTTTGACGCCAGTGATACTTGACGGGATTTAGCTTCTCTATTGCAGCTAATCCGCCGGTTAGGGGTGCGATATCTTTCTTCAACCGGCGATCGGACTGCTGGCACATGCCGTTGGTCGCGCAGATAGTGCCGACAACGTCCACCTCATAGGCAGGGTTCGGGTTGTTGACGCCGATTTTACCGGACGAGGGAGTTGAATTGGCGAGCAGTGCAATCATCCCGCCACTGCCTCCACCTCCGCCGTACAGGGTGATGCCGGCCTGAGTATCATCACCATCGATATCGACGATGCTCGAAGAATCCGTGCCCGAATTCGCTATCTTCAGGATCGTCACATGACCGTGGTGGCCGCTACCATCGACATAATTCGACACTACCACGCCGCTATCGGGTGCCGAATTATCACCGACCTGGATGGCCGGCAGTTCCGGATTGCCGTCGAGATCGATCAGATTCGTGCTGTCCTGCCCGTTGTTGTGGATCTTGAGAATCGTAACGTGCCCGTGATGTTTGTAATGATCAATCACGCTGGAAACGACAATGCCGCTGTCCGGATTATCGGTGTCTTGCAACTGAATCGCAGGCAGTTCCGGATTGCCGTCGAGATCGATCAGATTCGTGCTGTCCTGGCCGTTGTTGTGGATCTTGAGAATCGTAACGTGCCCGTGATGTTTGTAATGATCAATCACGCTTGAAACGACAATGCCGCTGTCCGGATTATCGGTGTCCTGCAACTGTATCGCAGGCAGTTCCGGGTTACCGTCGAGATCGATCATCCCGGTGGTGTCAGTCCCACTGTTATGTATCTTGAGGATCGTGACGTGACCATGGTGCTTGTAATGATCGATTACGCTCGACACGACAATGCCGCTGTCCGGGTTGTCGGTATCCTGTAACTGGATGGCCGGTAATGCCGGATTGCCATCGAGGTCAATCATGTTCGTGCTGTCCTGGCCGTTGTCGTGGATCTTGAGAATCGTCACATGGCCGTGGTGTCTATGATCATCCACGAGACTCGAGACCACAATACCGCTGTCCGGGTTGCTGGTTCCCCGGACGTCAATACTGGGCAACTCAGAATTACCATCGAGATCTATCAAGCCGGTGCTGTCCTGCCCGTTGCTCGAGATTTTGAGAATGGTTACGTGTCCGTGATGATCGAGATTGCTTACTTCGTTCCGAATGACTATCTGGCTGTCGCTCGGATTTCCACTCTGGTCTTCGAGCGTGAGTTTCCCTGCGGATGTCCGGATGTCGCCGTCGACGCTTTTCGAGACAAGAGAATAAGGAGTGGAGATGATTTGAAGGCGAGGGACCATTTCCGGATCACCACCCACCTGTATGCCCAGCCAGAGTGAAGTGTTGTCGGCAAAGAGCCTGTCGGGAAAGGGTACCGCAGTGCCGAGAGTGTAGCTGTATAGACCGTCGCGTACGCTGACCTGTCGTACTCCGCTGGTCCATAGGGCAGTGCCGGCGGTGAGAGCATCGTAAATCGAGAAGGTTACTGAATAGGTGCCGTCGGGGACCGGATCTCCGGTCGACGTGAGAAGGGTCCCTCCGTTCCTGAACTCCGGCGGCGGGGTAGCGGCTGCCCGGCCCGCGAGGATGACAACAAAGACTGCAACGAGCAATGAAGAGGTGCGCATGAAGATATCCTCCGAACGCTGTAGGTTGATTTGGTATGATATTCGTAGGTTAAATGGGTCGCGTTAAACCACGTTCTAACATAGCAGAGAATCATAAGCGGTGCAAGCAGTTTTTGCGTCGGCGAAACACCAGCCGAGAGACTTCTCGGCGTATTGAATTGGACGAGTGACGGATGATTGGACGAGACATTGATTTGCAATAGTGGTTCCCGTACCCGGCGGTGCACGCAGTGAGGGCCGAATGTGATAGCTGTAGCTCGTGAAGAATGATGGTATGCACCGAGTGCCTGGTGGTTTGATGTGTTTCGGACAAAATGCGGAACCGCCGAGGACTGAAGTGTGATCGATCGCGAGCATTTACACGAAATTGGACATTTGATCACGATAATGGACAAACGAGAACAGTTTTCCGTAGGGCAAGGAAAATCGTTCCGGCTTTCATCAATTCTGGAATACTCGGTGCAAGATCCCATGTAATCGCATTTCAGGGCTCAAGAATTCGAATCCTTCCGCCGATAGAATCATGGGCGTCTCAATAACAGGACAATGAACACGCGGGTCATCGGATGGCTAAGTGTGGGTTCTTTCAGGAGAGGGAACATCGAAACATGTCTTACATCATCTTTACAACTCTTAGTACGGCAATTCTGTTAGCCCTGTTGATTCTGGCAGCTGGGCTTGGGTTCTATCTTTATAAGTTCCGCAAGTCGTGTCAGGATATCCTTCCTTCGAATCAAATGGACCGCATGCTAAGGGAATCGAGGGAGAAGGTTCAGGCAGCTGAGAGAGCATATGAAGAAAGAAGGAGAGAGGTGGAGCGCCTGGAAGAGGTCGCCTCGAAGAGCCTTCAAGAGCTGTTGGCTGAGAGCATGAACTGGAGGTTCGACGACAAAGATCCGATTGTGGAGACGGATTTGGAGAACACTGCCGATGCTGCTTCTCCGTCGCAAACGCGGTTTGGTCCGGCAGGCAATTCCATCGGATCGGTAGAGTCAAAGCGCTGGTCTGCCGGTAGTCTCGGTTCTCAGAGGGAGGAACACAGCCTTGTCGATTGAGATGTTTCTTTTTGTCCTGCTTCAGCTGTTGACCAATTTTCTTCGGCGGCTGACCGGCATCGAGCTGCTCAACCCGAGCCTGTCGGTGTTCGGTCTAATGTTGACTTCAATGATTGCTTATTTTACGCTGCTGACCAATCTCAGCAACACATTGGAGACGGTGGAGGGATTGGCCGAGGAGAAGACGGCGCGCTCCCGATTGAATACACTGAACTTCATGGCTCGTATTTTGCGGGCTCTCGCTGTGATGTCAATGGTTCTCCTGCTGGCCCATATCGGCCGAGTTTACGCGGGAGATACAACGACTACCGAATTTTCCTCCTACAGTTCGTTTATCCTGATTCTGATAGCATTTTGGACACCGTTGCATTTGCTCGTCCTGGTAGTCGCAGGATACCTATGTGTGACAATGATCTACAAATTCAAGCGGGATGACGCGTTAATCGCTTGCAGCAAAAAGGGAGCGACCATTCATTTCAAGGGCGGACGAAAACTAAGCGGAAACATATACGACTTCGGTTTTCTTAAAGACAACGTTCATTTCCTCAGTTTATGTAGAAACTGCTCAAAACCCGAGACGATCTCGCTTGCCGATGTCGCGGCCATTTTCCTCGAAGAGGAGTACTGTGAACGAGAGGAACTCAAGAACGCAGATTACATCAACGGCAGACTGTCACTTACGTTATTGCGTCCCCACGAGGAGAAGCTTCCGACATCTCGCCACTTCAGAGCCAACGGGTTTACCATTCTCGAACTGGAAAAACCGACGACTAACTCGCGCTACGCCATTGTCGATGACCTTCAACTGCGCGGAATATAACAGGCCGAAGGGCAGCGGCCGGATATGTGGCCCATTCTCCCCGTTAAGATAACACTCGATTGACAAATCTCTGGTCCACGCTCCAGGGCCAAGGAGGTGTTATCTGGCGTCTTATCGCGGCTGTTCCCGCCACGGGTTTCCGAAAGACACTTAAGCCACAACATGGCTTAAGTTATCTCTCTTTGGGCCGATCTTTAGGAGTAATACAGAAATCCATAAACAACAAAAAATGGGCGGGGATTATGAACCACCGAAGAGAATTTGTGCTGACGCTATTGTTTTGTCTGTTCGGCCTTGGACAGTATGTCCTTGCGGATCAGTACTTTGATAGCCGCGTGTGCTATCTTGTCGGCGACTATCCGGACAAAGTCACGGCTTACGACGTAAACGGCGACACGTATCCCGATCTTATTGTTGCCAATGACTATTCCAACAATATTTCGGTTCTGCTGGGCCACGGCGACGGTACCTTTGCCGGACGCCTCAATTACGCGTTGTCCACCAACCAGTATCCCAAGGATGTCAAAGTTGGTGACGTGAACGGCGACGATATTCCTGATCTCATCACAGGCGGACTTCAGGGATTGGATATCTTCTATGGCAACGGAGACGGTACTTTCGGGGCAGCACAGCTCACGAGCATTCCCAATGTCACGATGATCGCAATCGGGTTCTTCAATGCCGATACCCTGCTCGACATTGCCGCCACGGATCAACTCAGCGATTCGATGTCGATCAACATTAACAACGGCGACAGCACCTTCACGACATCATACGTTCACGTCGCCTACGGTTCGAGAGCCATAATCGGAGGAAAGTTCGACATCGATGCCTATCCGGATCTGGTAGTAAACTGCCAGGATGGTTCCCTGTGGAATTTGAGGAACGATGGCTCGGGCGGATTCACAGCGTTCAATTTCCACACCGATACCTGCGCCAGTGTTTCCTGTTTCGCGGCCGCCGATTTCAACGGCAATACCGTCAATGATCTTGCCGTGGCCAATCGGGTTACTGACAGTGTGACGATATACCTGAACAATGGAGACGGTACCTACGCCGTGTCACACAACTTCTATGCCGGCGGTGATCAGCCGGTTGCCGTGACGCTTGCGGACGTCAATTCCGATGGTGAACTCGATCTGCTAATCTCCAGCTTCTGGGACGGCAATATCAAACTGCATTTGGGAGATGGGAACGGCGCTTTCACCTTCAACCCGAACACGTACTATTCCGGCGGTCAGTCCGATGATGTTTATGCAGCGGATCTCAATGGCGACACCTATGTGGACCTGATAGCTACGGACACGCAATTCGACAGCGTGGCGGTATTCATGAGCAGAATGCCACTCATCCTGGACGTTCCGGGTGAACAGGCGATTCCGACAAGTTTCACACTCGCTCAGAACTATCCGAATCCGTTTAACCCGGAGACCCGGATTGAGTTTTCCTTGCCGCAGGCAGCCGACGTCAGGGTGGAAGTGTTCAATATGCTCGGCCAGTCGGTGAAGGTACTTGTCGACGAGCACCTGTCAGCCGGCACCAAGGAAATCTCCTGGGACGGAACCAACGAAGAAGGAAAGAACGTGGCCTCCGGAATGTACCTCTATCGCGTATCGACCGATCGGTTTAGTGATACCAAGAAGATGGTACTGCTCAGGTAGAAAGACTATCAAGACTTTACTCGAAATCCCGAGACGTCATAATCTCGGGATTTTCTTTTGCTGTTCGGTCCACTTAGCGATCCGGACTCACGGGCGCGGTCGACTCCGGATTTAGTTTGACGTCGCAGCGAGCGTCGGCTAACTTTCTTATCTATGCAAGGCCAAACCGGTAAGCGAGGTGTGGGGCTGCTCGGAGCTATTTCGATCGGAGTCGGTGGAATGGTCGGCGGGGGGATCTTCGCCGTGCTTGGGCTCTCGGTCCAGTTGGCCCACGGCGGCGCGCCGCTCGGTTTTCTCCTTGGCGGAATAGTCGCGTTGCTTACTGCGTACTCCTACGTCAAGCTCTCCGCAACCTTCCCCAGTCAAGGGGGGACAGTAACCTTCCTTGATCGGGCTTACCGTCCCGGCGTTGTTGTCGGCGGGTTGAATGTATTGCTGTGGCTCTCCTATATTATCATGCTCTCTTTATATGCGTACGCCTTTGGGAGTTACGGAGCGTCGTTCTTTCCTGCCTCGCACGAACTCCTGGTCAGGCATATTCTCATCAGCGGCAGCATCGTTGCTATCACGATTCTCAACTTTTTCGGTGCGGAGATTATCGGCAAGGCGGAGACCTGGATAGTCCTGCTCAAGGTTTTGATTTTACTGTTTTTCCTTGGCGCCGGAATCCAGTCGGTCGACACGGCGCGACTGATTCCATCGACCTGGTCGCCCCCTATGAACCTGCTGGCCGGCGGGATGATTATCTTCCTCGCCTACGAAGGGTTCGAATTAATCGCCAATACCGCCGACGATATACGCAACCCCAAACGCAATCTTCACCGTGCGTTCTTCTATTCTGTGACATTCGTGATCTTTCTCTATGTACTGATATCCATGGTCACAGTCGGTAATCTGTCGATAGACAAGATCGTGTCATCGCGCGACTATGCTCTTGCCGAGGCCGCCAGACCGTTTCTCGGGCAATTTGGATTCAGGCTGATAGCGATCGCGGCGGTGCTGTCGACAAGTTCGGCGATAAATGCCACCCTGTACGGAGCCGCCCGGCTAAGCTATACGATTGCGAAAGACGGTGAGCTGCCGGCGATCCTTGAACGTCGCGTCTGGCACCATCCGGTCGAAGGACTGCTTATCACAGCGGTGCTAACGCTGTTAGCCGCGAATCTCATGGATCTGTCAAGCATCTCGGTAGTGGGCAGTGTCGGCTTTCTTGTCATCTTTGCAGCGGTCAGTTTGGGGAATTTCAAACTACGAGCGCAGACCGGGAGCAATGGTTGGATTCCTATCGCCGGATTTATAGCTTGCCTCGCGGCCCTTGCGGCCGTGTTGTGGCAGACAGTGCAGACGGATCCGAAACGGCTGATAATTCTTGCTGTACTGATCTGCTCAGCTCTGCTGATAGAAGCGCTTTACCGGTTCGTCAGCGGCCGGAAGATCAAACTGACCGAAGAGAAATAGTCGCCGTTCTTGCTACTTAAGCAGAAGCATCTTTTTGGCCTCGGTGTTCCGGTCGGTGCTTATCTGATAGAAATACACTCCGCTGGACACCGTTGTGCCGTTCGGTCCCTTCCCATCCCAGACAACTCGATGAGTCCCGGCAGACATTGTCTCGTTGACCAGCTGCCGTACGCGCTGACCGACGATATTGAAAATGGTCAGCTCGACATGACTGGCCCGAGGCAGCTCGAACTCGATGGTCGTCGTCGGATTGAACGGATTCGGGTAATTCTGTTCAAGGGCAAACTTCGACGGAAGGTCCGTCCCTCCGGACGGTTCGTTCACGTCCGTGGCGACATCGGTGCTGAACGCCGCATATACGCCCGGCTTAGTAATGACCGCAGTGACCTGGCTCGCTGTCGTATCAACGTCGCCACCGACCAATTCCCACTGGAGCGTGGACTCGTTAAAGTGGAAGATGCGGATAGATGACTTCAAAGCTGCCGTCCGCTCCGAATCCGGTACCTGATAGAGATCGTAGTCAATGGTAATCTGATTAGCACCGGGCAGACTGCTCTGTGTAGGGAGCAACGCCAGGGCATGCGTCTCTGATACAGCATAGTCGACCGTGTCCAGTCCGCTACGAATCACAGGATAGGGGGATGATAAGATACCTGCTTTGGTGGCAAAGGTCATGCTGTCGAGCACAAAGCTCACTCCGGTATGCCCATCTACGAGGTACGCAGGCAGGGTGTCTGAGAATTGTACTTCGCCATACTGATTGTCGAAGAAGAATATGCTGTCGAGATCGTCGGGGGCGTGTACTTCGAGCGTCTGATCACTGGCGCTATAATTCGCGAGCGTGGTGGCATAGCCTGAGGCATTTTGGGCAAACGATCTCTGCGCCATCGTGTCGACATCGGTCATATAGTCCAGCGTGGGCAAAGATTGAAAGCCGGCGGCGGAGTAGAGTTGTACTGTCAAATCTGAGCCGGAAAGTGCAGCGCCGCAGACGAGCGGGTAAGATCCGGTCACCTCGCTTGCCGTGAAACTGAGCGTATCAGGAAGGGCCGAGCCTAACTGCCAGGCGCCGTAGGCCCATGAGAAGTCGGCAGCGGCAGCGGCCGACCGTCCTCGACCTGATTTGCCGAAATAGTGGACAATCTTACCGTTAGCCTTGATCGAATCGTTGGGGAGTAATCCCAGCAACACGATCTCGCCGTCGGTACCGCTCGTTTTGCCTTGATGGACGAAGAAATGTCTCGGCCCATACCCGGGGATGTTGACTGTGGTACTCGTGTAGACGTCAGTATAGGAAAGCGAACCCCCTTCCGGCGTGCTCAAAGAGGAGGGGTTGTCCGAGGTCGCGGGTGCAGTAGGCGTATTCGGAAAGACCACCAGTGCCCCTACGTCGTAGTCAGGATGATCGAGATCATTGTTCGGACCATCGAAGTATCTATTGCCGGGCGGCAGGTAGCGCTCGTCCGGCTTTATGACTGGCGAGAGGTCCGAGCCATAGGTGGCCTCAAGCCGCTCCTCGACCCAGTCCCAACAGGACTCAACGTGAGTTCTCCATTGAGCGGTCGATCGGCAGTCGGTGGACGAGTAATTGTCCGACCAGGACATCTCGCTTGATCCGGGGTCTTCCATTCCGGGACCGCCGTACGGCCAGCCCATGAAACCCATGTCGGTGCGATACGGACAGGCACCTAACGGAGCGGTGATTTCGTCTTCGAGACCTAAGAATGTATGCATCAACTCCTTTGCCCAGAAACGGTAGTTCACGGGGAGGGCCAGACTTACGGGATAGTCATTGGCGCTTGAGTCGGGGAAACTGCTCCCCGGCATGAACCATCTCCTGGGGAGATACGGATTCCGGCCAAAGAAGAAGTGTCCCTCATTGGTGCGACGAAGCAGCATGAATGGCCGGGTAGGCGTCAGGTTGTGGCTAACGATCACCTGCCCGAGAGCGTTATCCTGGATCAGTACAGTATCGAGACGAATCTGTCCATCGCTGATGTCATAAAGGTAGTTGGACACCTTTCTGACGGCCAACTGGAGCTGATACAGGTAGTTTGTTGACGCATCCCAGGTCACACCAATATTCAGATTGTAGGCAAAAGTGCTGTGGTTGATCATCACCTGCTGAATAGGCTCCGGACTCAGCGTATCGAAATACATCTCGTAAGTAAGCGAGTCGAATTTCGCGTTATCCAGATGAACGGAATATGAACTGTCCGCAGTGGTGTCACTTGATTTCATTAGCTGAGAAAACATGAGGGTATCGCCAAGATGCAGCTGTCCCGAGCGAATATAATCCGAAGCATCGAACTCCCCGAGATAATCAGTTGTGATAGTATCGACAAACAGCGTGTCGAAGGTAGGTTTGCCACTGATTACCCGGCTCATGGTGAACTTCCGAAACGCAAACTCCTGCGCGTAATTGTTGACGAGTCTGAAAATCTTCGACGGCCAGTCGGGAGAGAACTCAGATGTGTTGCCGTCCTGATCGGTTGCCGTCATGGTTATGAACTGATCGCTGGGGAGTTCGGGCGAGAAGGTGGTCTGAAATTCGCCGTAGCCCGAAGCATCGGTGTTCGCCGTGCTGGTCCACATCGATTGCTCTCCTTCACCGTAGCCGCTCGAATCCTTCTTGGAATTAAAGAATATTTCGATCTTATGAGCGTTGAACGGCGCGCCGTTAATATGCCCATAAAGATGAGTGAAGCCACCGGTTATTGAGGCGGAGTCAATGAGCGGATAGTTGACGAGCTTATTGGGTCCGGAATCGGCGTCCAGCGAGTCGTTTTTCGTTACCCCGTCGCCACCAAGATCGATACCGAGCCCGCCGTTGTCGTGAATGATGTTTCGGGAGATCGTATTGCCTTCGCCGGAGGTGATTGAAATGCCCGCTCCGTTATTGTAGGTAATCGTATTCGCCTGGGCATAATCATCGCCAATTGCCACGCTGTCGGCACCGCTTATGAGGATACCGTTGAGTTGATTCGGCTTAGTGGAATCCCCACCGAAGGTGTTGGATTCGATCACGTGACCGACTCCGGATTGCAGATTGAGTCCGTTGCCACTGAAGCCATCGATAATCATTCCTCGTATTTCCACACTGTCCGTGGTAACAGCCAGGCCGTCGACCGCCGCTTCGCCTGAGCGAGCAAATGTCGGTGCATTCGAACCGTCGACTTCGACCTTCTTAAACACGGGCTGGGTGCGTGCGTCTATATCGACCGATCCGGTAATAGGCGGCAAGGAGCTGGTTGGCGCTATCTTCGGAACCGAATTAGTCGGAATGTCGAACTTGATGGTATCGCGTCCGGCATTAAAATTAGCCTGTTCGATCGCCGCCCGAAGCGTGCATTCGTCCTCGCCAAGACTGTTCACACCTCCGGTATAGCAGACGCCATCACTCAGGTCGTTGTCATCGGCGTCTCCTTCGGAGTTGACGATCAGCCCCGGAGTCTGAAGAACCAGCAGCGAGCCTTCACCCGTGATGATGTCGCCGTGCTCGTTTATGTCCAGCGGAGCATCGACCGACGGTACCAGCGTGCCGTCATCGTACAGCGTATTCTCGACCAGGGAGTCAAGAAGCCAGAGCGAGTCGTTGTACCAGAGCCGTCCATTGTACCCGTTCGAACTCAAAATGATCATGCCGCTGTCGTTGATGGCGGTAGCCACGGTCTGTCCGTTGGTGATCGGGCCGCCGATCAGATCGACCGGTGTGCCGTTGCGCCAGAGGGTAGCGCGAATCTCGCTGTGAGTGCTGTCATAGAGTGCGGATCGACCGACCACCCAGCCGCTGCTGTTGATGTCCAGCGCCCAGGTATTGTTGATTGTGTTTCCGTCCAGTGGTTCAAGAGTCGTCTTGGCGCCATTATCCCAGACAAATGCCCGGTTTGAGGCAATACCCGCAGGTACGGGCTGATCGGCATCGCAGGCGACCTGTCCCGATTCATTCACCGCTCGTCCCCATGATTCCTGGTACTGGTCAAGCGTCCCGATAACCACCGCCTGACCGTTTCCGCCGAACCAGATAACGGCACGAGCCCAGCCGGAGTCGGCCGGCAGCTGGCCGACGATGTCGTTGCGATTGTTGACGTCAAACACATACCCATAGGGATCAGGTGAAGGCGGGTTGGTGATACCGATTGGATTCTCGTTCAGTTTCACGGCTGCTCCCGTCCAGAAGAACGGATCGGTTATGCTACCGCTGAAATCGGTGTAGGTCCCGTAGGCGCAAAGGTACCCCGAATCGTTTATACCGGTAGCATAATAAGTGGAATAGCCGGTGGTATCGAAGCCGGGAAGTGACGTAAGCGTACCGTTGAACCAGACCAGGGGTGCCTGGTTCGAAGGGGGCGTTATCATGACCTGACGCAAATTATTGAGCTTGCGCGGATGGGCGTAGGTCGGGAATTCGACTTTGTAAGCTTTGTACACGGGCCGGGCCGTTGTCTGTGCGGGAACGAGCAATTGAACGGACAATATCCCCGCAATCACGAGCATGACGATAGAACGCATAAGGCACTTCCTCGGGATTGGTTATGGACTGAAGATATCCATATTGAATATAAGTCTTAAAAGCGAAATTCAAAGGAAAAAATGGGGAGAAATACAGACGTATTTCAATCGATATTTAGGTGCGCGCAGACGATTTCTGATCGTTGGCAGGTATCGCTGGCTCGTGTTCGATCCACAGATGCGCGATACTAACACTGCAGTCAAATGGCAATAACCTGACAAAAAACATTGACAAAACAGTCCAGTTGCGTATCCTATACTTAGCAGGAGCCGCACTGGCGACCGACCCAATCAATATTTCTTCATCCTCTGTGGCATAACATTAATATTGTCGCGTATCTGCCCGAGAAGTACGTCGACCCAATGCTGTGGAAGTCCGCCATGAAACAGTTGTTTTTCCGTCTATCTATACTTGCGGCTGTGCTTATATTACAGACGGTCGCAGCCAAAGCCGATGTGTACGTCAACCGGCTGTGGGACGAACAGGCCGCCGACTTTATAGTCAAGCCACTCCAGCTCGATGGCGCGGGGGTCCGGTTCGATCGAAACTATCAGAACGCCTATGGTGAAATAAACCATTACGATCCCGGTCCGCCATTCTTTATCGAAGATGCGATTCGCGTGACCAGCCCGGTCGACGCGGACGGGAATGTACTTTCATTCGGATCGGTGACTTTTGAATCGAATATCGGCCTGCTCCAGAAGCCGTTTGATATCTATGTCATGCCTGCGGACAATGCGGAGGGCCGAATCTTCGTTGACGGGCCATTGAATTTCCTCGGGTCATCGCTCGATCCGATTAAAATCACCGGTGGATTCCACATCATGGCCGGTCATCCCGGAGGTATGGACCCATGGGTAACGGGGCAGCACTCCATGGTCTGGCAAAACACTAATTTTTCTTATCCCTATTTTCATCAAAATACGTGGAATCCGTTTCCGATCGAGTTTGAGGGCGGAAATGTCACTATTCAGAACTGCCAGTTTGAGGGGTTCAAGGAATTCGGCGACATCTTCTACTTCATTCCTTCCAGCTATGCTACTTCGTTGCCAATCTGGGATCTGACTGTTGACAACTGTCGCTTTGAAAACGACTCTGTTTCGGGCCGACCTCTGATCTTCGACCACCTCAGACGATTGGAACTGCGAAACAACTACTTCACCAACGTCAAATTCTCGGAATTCAATATGAGCGGGCTGGTGATGATAGACGATTGTGGAATTGGCGCCATAGCCAACAACTCCGCCGGCACCAACGATCAGAACGCAATCAGGCTGGCAAACTCCTGGGTCTCTGACTCGGCGTTCATTCGAACGAACAAAACGCTGCCGCTGGTCGCGACCGCAATCGATATTCCTCGCGACTCGACTCTGGCGATCGGTCCCGGATCGGTGATAAAATTCTATTGGGCCGGCGGGCTGGCGGTCGAAGGCCGACTCTTCGTGGACAGTGCCACGCTGACTTCCTGGACCGACGATGTTTACGGCGGCGATACGGATCTTGATCCGGACCCTGATTATATCGATCCATGGCACGCCGGACTCACCAACACCACCGGAGGCATCAGCGTCGATACATCGGGCTACGCAAATATACAGCGCAGCCTCATTCGCTATGCTGAGGGTGCGCTCTACACCCAGGGACCGGCCACCGTCACCGACACTCGTATCGAGTACGCGACTGGATTCGGTATCTGGATGAAGAGCTTCGGGAACGAACATTTCTTGATACGTAACACCACGATCTCCCATACATCCCATTCCGGTTACGCATCTGAATATGCAGTCATGTTTGACAATGCCCAGGGAGGAAGCCAGCGTCTGTGGATGGACAGCGTGAACGTAATTGACGGCGACCGTGACGGTGCGGTGATTCGCGCCAATTCCGGTCAACCTAACGATATCAAGCTCACCAATTGTCGCTTTATCAGCAATCACGGCAACGGCCTGACAGTTGAGATGTGGCCGTCGCTGGATACGGTCGAAATTGACAATTGCAGCTTCACAGGAAACTGGTACGCTGGTCTGTTCTGCCCGGATTATCTGGGGGACAGCGCCAAAGTCATAGTTGCCAACTCGCTGTTTGCGGGAAATGGATTCACGACATCACCAGGCATGGGAGCTAACGTACGCGCAGGAATCCCCTTGTTCGTCAACAATACCTTTGCGTACAACGCGCAGCTCGGGTTGAATTTCTACGAAGTTGCCCGGGATCAGGCGCGGGTCATCAACAACCTGTTTTATCGCAACGGCACTTATGGTTATGTGATGACAGACCCCGGGACCTCGATTCTGTCTCATAACGCCTTCTATGGAAACAATGACGGTGTTCAGGAGCTGTATTATCGTCTGCCTACCGGTACGGTGAAGACGGTTGAGGAAGTTCAGGCCGCGGGAGGCGATTTTGCCACCAATCTTCATCTTGATCCGCAAATGAGTGCTGAGCTGATTGCCGATATTGCCTCGGTCAAGTTCGACTCGGCCCGATTCGTCTCGGTAATAACGAGCGGAAGCGGCCGGTTCAGTGGTCGAAACCTTCGAGGTTTTGCCATCTCGCCTGATACTACCGAAGGAGATTGGTTTTGGATAGCGATGAACACTGCCGACAGCCTCTATGTGGTCGGCGACGTGACTGATATTGCCTCGACGGGAGATACATATCGCGTTTTCGACTTTCATCTTCAGGACATCTCGCCTCTGGTGGAGGCCGGCAATACCGGGGAGGTTCGGGGGGCCGTCGATATCGATGGCGAGGCTCGCGTAATCGACGCCGATCACAATGGAGTTACGGCCGTTGATATCGGTGCCGACGAATACGATCCCGGAAGTGGTCATGAATCGCCGATACATGTGACGGCGCCGGCCGCCGGCGCAAAGTTCTTGAAAGGAGATTCCTGCAAAATCACCTGGCAGGCAGGTGGTATTGAATCGGTTCGAGTTCTCTTCTCGGATGAACCTGATATGGTACCTCCGTATTGGGATACGGTGTCGCACGGTGTATCTGCCGCAGCAGGGCAGTTCAACTTCAAGCTTCCGTCTGCTTTGTCGAGCACGTGCGCGGTTCGAATCGAGGACGTCGCTAACTCGGCAACCTACGATCTGAGTGAGCGATTTCTGGTGAAACCGTACGTCCTTGCCCATCTGGATCAGAATGGAAATATAGTTCGCTATTTTGTCAGCGACGATAGCTGGCCTTTCGGGAATTTCCCGGACAAGATGTGGCCTGAGGCCTGGTACAATCAGTTTGACTACGCCAACGGAATCGATACGATTACGGGAGAGAAGTATCCGGCGTTTTTCACGGAACCATGGATGTGCAACGCCAAACCGGAACAGTTCCCTGACTGGCAGCTCTGGGTTCGTGCCTACGGGACCGATGCTTGTTACGTAAATACGCCGACCGGCCTTCAATATGCTCCGTCGGCCGTCGCGAAATGGGTCGACCGGAAAGGGGAGTGGAGGGGAGCGTGCTATGGATTCGGCGTGTCGAGTGCCATGGCCTTTTTCGATTCAGCCGGCTTCCGCGCGGCCTATCCCGGTGCGAGCGCTTTCAACGGCCTTCACGACCTGACGTTGAATGGCAGCCATCGCCTCGTAGTCAACGAACTGCTGTTCCATCAGTTTGGCCGACCTCATTCCACGTACAAGAACAGCCATATCAACGACTCTCCGCGAGAAGTTCTCGCGCAGCTCAAGGAAATGCTCGGTCTGAACCTCACGGCCGGTCGGGTAATGGGTATCGGAAACAAGCTCATTGGAGGGCACGCTCTCAACCCTTACTTCCTGGAGGAAGTGGCCGGCCAGCCCGGCGTTTATAAAGTCTACGTGTATGACAGCAATCATCCGGACACCACCGGTACCTATGTCGAGCGCTACCTGGCTCTCGACTCGGCGGCCAATACCTGGTCCTATTCCGATTTCCCGACCTGGAATGACAACAATGGATACTGCTTCCTGATGGACTCGGCGTCATTGTATACAACCGATCCGTCACTCCCGTCCGCTTCGTCTTTGACACCATCGTTTGCCAAATCACCGGAGCCGGGATACCTCGAGGTGTATACCCCTAATGCCACCTATGTCACTATAGTAGACAGCAGCAATGACACCACCGGTCTTCACTATAGCGTAGTCACCAACAACATAGAGGGCGCCGAGCCATTGATCCCCTGGACAGGTTATCCTACGCCGCCTGTGGGATACTCCCTGCCGGAGGGGCCGTATACTCTCTGGGTCGGTACCGACAACAGCACGACGATGAAAGCTTCGATATGGAAGGACTCGGTGCATTATGCGTACAGCCGCATCGATGCTGATCCAAGCCAACTGGATATGTTGAGCGTAGACAGCGGCCTTGCGGTATGGGATACCGACAGTTCGTTGAAACCATGCGCTTTGACTTATCTGAACATGACCGGTGGGCGAGAACGCCAGTGCACTTTCTCGGGCCTGGAAATGGACGGATCGCAGGGGTACGAGTTGTTTGCTTCTGACGACTCGACTGTAAGTCTGGTTAATCGCGGCGCAAGGAATACCTGCTCGATCGAACTCTGGATCGCCTCCGAAGGTACGTCGAGAATTGTCACCGTTGATGACGTCTCGATACCACTGTACGGACTGAGCCGGCTCATCCCCAATTGGTCGGATCCCCTCCTTACCGATGTCCGGCTCGCCAGAGATATGGATGGTAATGGAACACTTGAAGATACGATCTCGCTCGATGTAGTCACCGAGGTAGACGACGGCCACGGCGACGCCGGCCTTCCGAAGAGATTCGAGTTGGCGCAAAACTATCCAAATCCGTTCAATGTCTCCACCGTGATCGGGTATGATCTTCCTCATCGAAGCAAGGTTTCGGTAGATATCATAAACATCCTCGGGCAAACTGTCCGCACGCTTGTCGATGAGGAACAGCCGGCCGGACGCTATCGTGTGATGTGGGACGGAACCGACGGAGGAGGCCGTCCTGTAGCTACGGGCATCTACCTCTATCGGATGACGACAGACAAGTATACGTCGACGAAAAAGATGTTGTTACTAAAGTAGCTTGTAGCCCGGTGACTCGCGCCCTAAGTTGTCATGGTCGGGCTATTACTAAGACTCTGAGTTCCTCTTCCGGGTCCGCCACAGGTATTGCCGGTTCCTGGATCCGTGCAAAGTGAACATTTTTCCAGCCGGCATCAAGAAGCAGTTCCCTGACCCTCTCCAGGCTGAATACTGTGTTGAAAACGGACTCGTCAAATCGTTGATAACTTCCATCAGACCCGCGTACGAACCCGGTCACCGTGAGCCACGCTTTGTCACTTTCGCCGTCGTACTTGCCGCGTGAGACGACGAAAGCGTTTGGGTCGCTTTCATTGACCTGGGTACCGTTCCAGTTATTCAGGCCCTTCCTGGTGTTGAGATCGAAGATGAACGGGCCCTTGCAAACTGCCCGGACGCAGCGGAAACAGTTCGACAATGCGTCTTCGCTTTCGAGATGGTTGAGCGAATCGTAAGTGGATACGGTCAGTCCGACGAAGTCGTCTATTGAGAAATCACTCGCGTCCGCCTTGAGAAACTTCGCTTGCCCGGATTTGACGTATTGCTCGGTGTTCGATCTGGCATGTCCCAGCATATGCTCGGAGAGATCGATTCCCACGACTCGGTAGCCATGCTCAAGAAAATGCGATACGAGGTGCCCGGCTCCGCAGCAAAGATCGAGTACCGACTTGTTGGCAGGACCGCGCGGCAAACTTTCGTAGTAGCCACGGATCAACGGAGCGACCCGCGTAGCGAAGACAGACCAATGGGTGTTATAAACCCGGGCAAAGGCTTCGGAATAATCCTGCATATCGTAAACCTCCCCGTTCAACGGAGCGTGTTATCGAGTATTTTTGAGTCAGGCGACCTGGTCGTCAGCTATACAGATCCTTCAGGGTGATCGTAGCCGTCGCCGGTTTGCCGTCGCGCAGGAGATCGAACTTGATGTTCGTTCCAACCGGGCCCTTGAGGATCTCACGGATCTTCATGATGCCGCCGAGTTCCTCCGGGCTCTTTCCGTCGATCTTGACTACCTGGTCATCTTTTAGGAAGCCGGCCTTTTCCGCCGGAGTACCGGGTGCAGCCATAAGAACGGTTACCTGGTTGCTGTCGTTGAGCAGCAGCTGAAGGCCGCTGTGATCGGTAGGGAAGACTGTGGCGAAGTTGGCACCTTTTTCGACGATAACCTTTTCGCGGGCATAGTCAAGATACAGGTCGAAGTGACGGAACAGATCGTTGCCCGCATTTCCCGTCATCTCGCCCCGGGAGAAGGCGCCCTTTCCTTTCGCCGAAGGGATTCCAACCTGAAGATTCGGTACGGTCCATCCGGCAAACTTAACGGTATTGAACTTAGCCATTTTCGTAATTTGTCCACCACCGGCGCCAAAGCTCATACGTTCCACTCCCGGATGGTTCAGCAGGTTGTGAGACTCGGCATAAGGGTAGAGAAAATCAAGGCCGGAGGCGCCCAGATCCAGATCCCAACTGCCCGTGTACTGACTGTCGACTGCAATCTGGAGCTGGAACATGTTGTTCTGTGCGAGGGGAGCATCGAGCACAACGCCGTCACCGCCGTACGAGAAGCTGTCAGGATCGAAGAACGTGAGCATCTCATTAGCGTAGTCAACTTTGGTGACCAGGCGGGACAGGAAATCGTATCCGAGGATGCCGCCGATATCGAGGCCCATCGACTTGTGGAATAGCTCGTTGATACTGATTGCCGCCACTCTCTGAGAATCGAAGGCAAGACCGTTCAGCTCAAACGGCGGCAGCACCGTGAAGGCGACGTCAACCGTGGTGGTGGCTCCCTGGCCGGTCAGTTGACCTTCGGTTTTGAGGCCGAGCTCTTTGGCAAAATCGCTTTCAACGACCGTCATACCTGCTCCCGAATCAAGCACCCAGAGGCGCGTCTTGCCGTTGATCGTCAGAGGCAGATAGATGTGGAGTTCCATGAACTTGAATGGAACTTCGACCAGGCTCTTCCCTTCGGGGAAATGGAAATCCCTGACCTGACTGGAGGGTGGCTGGAACAAACTCTCTGCAACCGGGACATTGATCTCGGCCGAACTAAAGGTGATAGTCGTGCGCTGTTGTGTAGGAAGTTCCAGTTGGTGTACTTCAAACGGAATCTTGATCCCGTCCACCTCGCGGAAATCCCGGTTGGTCGTTTCGGTCGTGCCTTCCGGTTTAATGACCACATCCTTGATCGGGAGATAGCTCGATGTATCATAGTAGTCGTAGAATACGAAGGTGTTGATGGTATTAGTCGTCTTGATTACATAGCAGGTCGAACCGTCGGCCGTGTCCATGCGATCAAACGTGACGCTGAAGACCTTGGACCCGCGTTTCATATTCTCGCGTACGGCCATGAGCGCGGCCAATTTGCGCTCTTTGAGCGACGCGGTATCGCGGGCGATCTGTAATTTTCCGTTTTGATCGACCCGCCAGGCGACCTTCCCATTGTCTCCGGACACCTGCTTCAGCACCTTGATGTCGAATTCCTGCCGAGATTTATCGGGCAACTCGCTCCATGACTCGATCGTCCCAGAAAGCCCGGCTCCTTCGATTACGAGCGTTCCCTTCATGTGAATCGTCTTCACGGAATCAAGTTTCGCCCAGCCACCCGTGGCCGCGATGCTTCGGTCAAGGATCGTGTATGGGTCAGGTGTTGCGGCCATAGCGGCTGCTCCAAATACGGCCATCAAGGCGAATCCCAGAACGGACTTTAACAGCTTGTTCATGGTCTGCAAGCTCCTTTCTGCAGATGATATGCAGGAGTATTCGTTTATCGATCATTTTGTATATGGTCTTTCTCTATCAGCTCTGCACCGCGTTCTCCGTCATCGTGTGATACGTTTGTCCGTCCAAATAGTTGTCTCTCAACTCTCCGACGTAGACGTCCTGTTGGCTTCACTTCATATCTTCTCAGCGCAAACGTGCCAGTTGGAAGAGAACTGCTGTTTCCCATTATTATCCCAGTGTCCTTCGCTCTTCCAGAGTGCAAGTGTCTTGAATCCGGTCAGGAGCTCGGCCAGGTCACATTCGTCGGCAAAGTAGTGAATATCTCCCGGTATTACCGACTTTGTGCACCTGAAGGTGTGTGGAGCCACTTCTTCTCCGAACCCGTACTTGCCGTCATTCCGACTTGGACAGGTGAAGAAAAACTCGCCGTTACTTTTTAGGAGCCTCCGTGTATGTTGAATCGCGCGGGCAAACTGCTCGCGTGAACCGTGGTAGATCACGTTGTAGCTCACGACTATGTCAAAGGGGCTTCCCGGAAGCGGGCTCGAAAATATATCGCCGACATGGGTGTTGATTGACAGGTGTAGCTCCTCGGCCCACCCTGTCAGGTGTTGGATCGCGGAAGAGGAAGCATCGGCAGCAGTTACTTCGAATCCGGCCAGGGCAAATGCGATCGCGTGCCGTCCCAGGCCGCTACCCAGATCCAGAACCTTCGGTCGTTTGACAGGCGAGAGCGACCGGATGTAGTCGAGCACTTCAGGCGCCGGCTTCTTCCACCAGTCCCAATTCTCCCGATCGCTCCAATAGGTATCCCACGACTCGACGCTCATGATCACATTCGCTCCATCGGTATGTGATCCTATTATAGCTGTCAACCCCTCTTCCTATCAAGCGTATTGCGATCGAATCTGAATGGAGAAGTCTCTGCTTACACCCTTGCCCCCTGCTCATACCTGATTATGCTCAGGCCGTTAGTCTGCAATATGCCCCTGATAGGAGAGCTTGCCGTCGCCGAAATTGCCGGAGACGGTCAACTCACCCTCCATACCCTGGCCGAATACCAGCTTGCCGGAGACATCGCCACCAGCTTTTACGTCGGCAGTATAGGTGACTGAACCGGACTTTTTCTGTCCTTTTACGCTGCCGGAAAATTCTCCGTAGGCAATCCAGCTTTCATCGAAGGTACCTATTGGTGAGCCGAATGGTCCGTGTACCAATATTCGATAGTTGACCTTGAACGTACCATCGAGCGCTCCCGATACCTTATAGCCTTGCTCGAGGTCTACAATACAGCTTTTGCCGGCGTCAACCCGTTCGGGCGGTGTCGATGGCGGGCCGTCGGGGGCATAAGTCCCCGATACTTCTTTTCCATTCTTCATCGCTCGCGATTCCTTCATCTTGTCGTTTCCTGAGCTTCCGCATGCTATCAGCAGGGTCAAAACGACTGCACAAAAACTTACTGATGTTCCTCTCTTGAGCATGATGGGAGTCCTCCGCCTGGTTCAAGTTGACGTTGGGGATGTTGAAATTCGAATCTGTTATGTTGTGTTACGCTCCGACTCGTTGACTACGCAGGAAAAAACAGAAGCAACTGAACCCGCCAGGCATGTGCGGAAGAGATCGAGTTTGTACGACAAAAGTTCAGTCCGGCCCCTCCCGAGTCGCCGTTTCGCCGATTGAATGAATAGTTATTCCATTGTATAAGAATGAGTTACAAAACCGGACAAAGCGCTCAAGTATACCGTCAAATGGCCGATTTTATCCATAATAAAGCTAATTGTCAACAGAGTCATTAGATCGGGGTTTGTAATGCAAAAATCGATTTTGCTTCTCGCCTTTGTCTGCGCACTGGTCTGCTTGTCCGGCGGCTCAGTCTTCGGACTTCAGTATTTCGATTCTTCTCACTGCTACTATGTCGATTCGTATCCGTACGGAATCGCCGCGGCCGACTTCAATGGCGACAACGATACCGACATCGTAACATGCAACTATGTCGCAAATTCCGTTTCGGTGCTGATCGGACATGGCGACGGAACGTTCGCCAACCGGGTCAACTACCCGACCTCACCCTCACAGTATCCGTACTACGTCACGACCGGTGACATGGACGGCGACGGTAACGTAGATATCGTCACCAGCGGCAGTTTGGGCATTGTCATCTTCTACGGTGTCGGCGACGGAACGTTCGGCACCGCCCAGGTCTACAACTTTGGACAGGCGGCTACCGATGTAGTAGTGGCCGATTTCAACAATGATACTCACCTTGATATCGCGACCTCACACGCCGTTCGTGATTCAGTAGGCATCCATATCAACAACAACGATTCGACGTATACGACGCATTTCGTGCACACCGGGAATGGAACGGGTTCGCTCGCAGTCGGAAAGCTCGATTCCGATAACTACACCGACATTCTCGTTGGATGTTCGGACGGCACCGTCTGGAATCTCAAGAATAACCAGGCCGGAGATTTCACGGCGGCCGAGGTTCATCTCGGTATCCTGTCCGATCCGGCCAGCGTTGCGATCGCCGACCTGAACGGCGATGGTATCGGAGATTTTGCGATTGTCCATGCGGTTAATGACTACCTGTATACATATCTGAACAACGGCGACGGAACCTATACAATCGACAAAGCGTACACGCTCACCGACAATCCGATCAATGTTGCTTTCGATGATGTCAACGAGGACGGTGAGCCGGATATCTTCGCGTGTATTGGGACGACCAGCGAGATAGAGCTGTACCTCAATCAAGGGTCCGGCACCTTCAGCTTCGACTCGGCCTATTCTATCGGCGGCGCGCCGAAGGATCTCGTCTTTGCCGATTTCAACAACGACGGGCACGCCGATCTGGCCGCTACGTCGAATAACACCGACCAGGCGGGCGTCCTTCTGAGCCGGATGTCGCTGATTCTTTCGGTCGACGACGTTACCAACGAAGGCAACTTGCCGATTCGGTTTGCCCTGGGACAGAACTATCCGAACCCGTTCAATCCGGAAACACATATTCGATTCTCGCTTCCGGAAGCGTCCCGGGTAAAGGTTGAAGTATTCAACACGCTGGGGCAGTCGGTAATGGTGCTCGTGGATGAGTATCTTTCGGCAGGGGAGAAGGAAATCACCTGGAACGGCGTCGATGCTTCCGGGCAGAAGGTTGCTTCCGGCGTCTATTTGTACCGGCTTACAACGAAGCAATTCACGGATTCAAAGTCGATGGTCCTTCTCAAGTAAGAAGATTACCAACAATATTCGTATTCCATGCGAAAGGCAGCGGCGCTTATGGCGTCCGCTGCCTTTCTTCTAATCACGTAGAATCTATTCCGTAGATTGTCTTACGAAGCATCACCCATCGGCATGATCGTGACCTTGATGACCTGGTTGGTCGGCGGATAGGTGTACTGGTCGTGCACTGGGAGGATGCGTTTGTGTTCGGACTGACCAGTATTCGGGGCAGCCTGACGCGGCGCCTGGTCGGGGCCGAGCCCCGGTTCCTGATTGACTTCGGTTCCGGCATCCCAGAGTCTAAAGTACCGGGTGACGTCACCGTTGACCGGACGCCAGCCTCGGAAGAGCGGAATACCTACCGTGCCCGGAGCATAGAAGAGGTCGTTCGACTGTCCGAACATTGAAGTGAGGGAGAGACGGTCGCCCGGAGAAGCGGTAACGGTGAATTCGAAGGCCTTGCCGGGCGTGGCCGGTCCGGGGCTTGAATCGCCAATCGGTATGGCGAAAACGCCGGTCGATTTTACGTAGGGATTGCTCGCCATACTGGCCGCGAGCATCGTCGGGTCGCCGTCTTCGGCCTGCGCCTCAAGGCCCTGTCCGCGGTCGTAACGCCCGACCGAGAAGAGCGGGTTGAACAGACGCGTAATGGTCCAGACTCCGGGGGAGTTCGGAGCGGGGGCGGTTTCGCCATTTGACAGGTGCAAAGTCATTCCGGTCGAAACATTTTCGATTCGGACTTTAAACGTGACCTGTCGGTGGGCGTGACCATGGCCGTACCCACGGCCGAAATCGTCACCGTCGTGATCGCCGCCGTTGAACTTAGCGGCGACATCGGCATTGTCCGTAGCCATGTTGTCTGTCACCGTGGCGTTGTCCGTTCCGGTCGCGGCGGAGCTGTTAACCGACTGATCTACGCTCGGTGCGGTCGGCTGCTGAGTGGAACAGCCGGCGCCGATCAGCATGATCGCGGCGAGACCGATTACAAGTTTCGTGAACATCGTTACCTCACTTTCAAAGGCAGGGTTGATAGGTTGTAAGATCGTGTCATTTGTTTCATTCTGTGGAGTCTGATCCGGCGTTTTGGAAATCGCGAATTCCTTTTGGAGCGCCGGACAAGCCCGGGTTTCATCTTCCCGAACACACTTACTACAACCGTCCAATTATCACAAAACTGTCACGAATGATTCAAGAATTCCTCACATGTAACAGGACAACATGGGATTGCATCGAGCTGACCGCATCAGATCATTCGAAAGAGGGGATCTGCGAGAGGTTCAGGCTGTCAATTGTAAGTGAAATATCAGGCGAGGGCGAGGTCGAAATAAAAGGTCGTCCCTTTGCCCTGCTCGGAGGCGACATGGATATCGCTGTTGTGGAGTTCCAGTATTCGTTTGGTGATGGCGAGCCCAAGACCGGTTCCCTGGCTTGTCTTCGACGGACCCTTCTTCCCGCGATAGTAGGGAAGAAAAATGTGCGGTATGTCTTCAGAAGCAATCCCGGGACCGGTGTCGGAGACTTTGATCCGTACGCTGTTGTCGCTCTGGCCCAGTTCAATAGTGATACGGGCCTTCTCAGGGACGTACCGGATGGCATTGTCGAGGAGATTGGAGAGGGCTCGTTCGATCATGCCGATATCGCCGGTCACGAGCGGGACCTTTTGATCGTAGTTACAGCTGATTTCTACTGACTTGGCGTCGGCAGGTGATTTGAATTTGATGATGACATCCTGAATAAGATCGAGAATGGAAAATGGCTCCTGAGTCGGTTTCGCGTGGATGGCATTCAGCTTCGAAAGCTCGAAAAGCTCCGATACGAGCTGCGAGAGATAGCGGGTATTCTGCAGACTGATTTCCATATACCGCTGAATCTCTTCCGATGAAAGAGTATCCCCCTTCATCATAATTGTCTCCAGGTATCCTTGTATCAGGACCAGAGGTGTACGGAGGTCGTGCGATACGTTGGCGACCAGCTCTCGGCGGAGATCGTCGGACCGTTTGAGCTGCGCAAGATTTTCTTCAATGGTGTCGGCCATCTGGTTGAATGCGATAGCGAGCCGTCCGAAATCATCTCCCGATTTATCGCCGAGGCGCTGATCGCGCGCACCTTCTTTGAATCCGGTGACAACATTGGTCACGCGGCTCAGACGACGGGTCATCAGGAAGAAGAGAATCAGCCCCATCACGGCAGCAGAAATGAGAGCCAAGAGGAGTCCTCGAACGATTATCGAAGAAAGGAACTGCTTCTTGATCGCGGCCGAGGCCTGGTCGTATTGTTCTCCGCCAAGGATAACGTAGACATATCCGTGCGAATTGTTCTTGAGCGTCACCGGGGCGACCGAGAAAGGCTTCTGGCGTCCGACCGCCCTCGGATCATCTCCTTCGACCGTTCCGCCGGAGTTGCCGGCAAGAAATTCATGAATCGGCTTGAGTGCTACGCTCCTGCGGGCAAGCTTCTTGTTCTGGTCGGCAAAAAAGGCAAGGATATTGCCGGTGGAGTCAAGTATGTAAATTTCCACATGCGGGTTCATGACCATGAGGTAGTGAAGCAGATGATCCATGTCGGCCGTATGGATGCTGTCCTGGACGAGTGGTTTGATCTCTCCGGCGATCGATTGCGCCAGATGCTGATTCAATTTCTGGTCCGCCTCCTGCACGAAATTTATCGATGAGCGGACCGAGATCATGATATAGATAGCACCGATCAGCACCAGCAGGATCAAAAAGAGTGCCGACAAACGGCCGTAGAAGCTTGAGAAGATCCCTTTCATTGCTCGAACTCCTCCGGTTCGGCGAAGCGGTAGCCGTAACCCCAGACGGTCTTGATATATTTCGGATTGGACGGATCGCTCTCGATTTTTGCCCTGAGGCGATTGATATGGGAGTTCACGGTGTGATCGTAGCCATCGAATTGATACCCCCAAACAAGACTCAGGAGCAGTTCGCGGCTATAGGTCCGCCCCGGGCTTGACGAGAACAGCTTCAGGAGATCGAATTCCTTCACGGTCAATTCTACGAGTTTGCCGGAGAGTGTAATTTTTCGATTCTCCGTATCGATCTCCAGATCGCCGAACTTTCTGCATCCGTTCGTTTCATTGCTCGACGCCGAGCCGGCAGTCAGTTCGGCCCTTCGGACGATTGCTTTCACTCTGGCGATCAGCTCTCTTATGCCGAACGGCTTGGTGAGGTAATCATCGGCTCCCAACTCCAAACCGAGGACGCGATCCAACTCTTCGGCTCGGGAAGTAAGCATCAGGATCGGGATATACGAGTTTTCAGCCCGGAGTCGTTTGCAAACTTCGAGTCCGTCGAGCTTCGGAAGGGTCAGGTCGAGAATGAGCAGGTCGAACGGTTCGGATAAGGCCGTATTCAGTCCAAGCTCGCCATCGCCGCATTGCACGGTCTCAAAATTCTGGTCGGCAAGATGTAGTTTGATCAGGTCGGAAATCTCCTGATCATCCTCAATAATAAGAACTCGCTTGGCGTGTTTTTCGCCCGATGTCACTGAATTCGACTCCCGTACAGCCTTCGTCTCTGTCTTGGTTGAAATGAGAACACGCGTCTGGCGCAACGCGCTGTAACCGGTCAATCATAGGAACAAGAAACCGGGTATGGGGTTCCGCAAGGGTTTCTTGACAGGGCAGGCTAACCTCCATCGCCATCCTCAAACGGGCTCTGACCAAAAGACCCGGGCTTGACTATAGCCCGGGTTTTGGTATTCGAAAGATCTGCTTTCAGTTGTCGAGAAAATCAGTGTTTGTGACTGCCGGCGTATTCCATGGCCGGTGTTTCGTCGAAGTCGAGTACCTGCTGATTCTGCGGAATCGGCTCCGAAATATTCAAACCATGCGATTCGATCAGGATTTTCTCCCGGAACCACTTGTCGAACGGATCGGTCGACGTATTCATCGTCTCCAGAGCTTTCTGGGGATTGTTCCCCTGAAGCATGACGACACACATGTCGCCTTTCGGGGTCTTTTGTAGGAAGACCTGTTCTTTGGTGATGCCTAATCTCTGACGGGATTTCCGATACTCGTCGTGACGATTGCCGGTCAGTTCCTTGGTGTAGTTCTTCCATGTTTCGGTTTTGCCCGGAACAATCGGTACGGTGAAAAGATACGTCTTCATTTGAGGCTCCTTCGTCGTCTCAACTTTGCTGTAACGCCCGGATGAAGAATTGTGATGTTAATGCAAAGTATAACAAAAAAGCGGATCGATATTGTTCCATTTCGGATCAACGATCGCGGTCAAACTGTTGTTTTCATTCGGTGGAAGGAGTGCACCATATCGGCGACGTAGCATACGGGTGGGTGCGGGTGACTAACCGTGTCAGGTTTTCTTCAATCGATATCTTTCAGGTCGTGAAACTGTTCGCTCGATAAGTTTTCTCGCTTCGAGGTCCAGCTTAACTGTCTCGCCGTACCAGCTCACGCTGCCATCAAACTTTCCGGTTAGTCTTCTGTTCAGCCGCTCGACCAACTCCGGGTGTGTCAGCTCTTTGTCATGAAGGAGTGACAGGATTTCTGCTTTCATTAGATCGTATTTTGTCCTGCTGATGTTCCTCCCGCTTTTTCCCGAAGGGTGCTTCGTGAGTATCTTCGCATCCAAAGGCATAGCTTTCTTTGTCATATTGTCCGCGTGATCGCTCGAGCAAGGTTTTCTCATTCAACTCCGTATAGTTAATACGAATCCGGTCGGACGATCTCTATAATTACTTTCCCCCGAACATGTTCATCTTCCATATATCGTATCGCGGCGGCTGTTTCGCTCAACGGATACTTCCTGTCAATCACAGAGGTAATCTTTCCTTCTTCGAGCAGGCGGCTCAGGTATTCCAGATCCGATTGATTCACGTCTGCAATGAAAGAAGCGACGTGCTTTCCTTTCATTTTTGCGATGATCGGATTCACTGCCATCCCTTTGATGATGCTGAGCAAGTCCGCGGATCCACCTATCAGAACATACCGACCACCCGGCTTGAGAGCGCGCAACGAATGGCCAAGCGAGTAAAAGGCAGCTGCGTCGGCGACCAGATCATACTCGTTTTCATTCTGCCAGAACTGCTCTTTGGTATAGTCGATCGCTCGGTCGGCGCCGATCGACCGCACCATCTCCACATTCCTCGTGCTGCAGACGCCGGTCACTTGCGCACCGAGAGCTTTGGCAATCTGTACTGCAAAGGTGCCGACGCCTCCCGATGCACCGTTGACTAGGACGTGCTCTCCTGCCTGGATTTTTCCTTTGTCGCGAAGCGCCTGCAGCGCGGTGAGTCCGGCTACCGGGAGCGCGGCCGCCTGTTCGAACGAGATAGAAGCAGGCTTGGGCACCACTTTTGTCTCGGGAAAGCGGGCATACTCTGCGAATCCGCCCATGCCTGAGGCAATTACTTCGTCGCCTACTTTGAATCTGCTAACATTCGCCCCGATCGCCTCGACACGACCTGCAACATCGGCTCCGAGAATCCGGTGCTTCGGCTTAAACAATCCGAACCCGAACAGCCGGACCAGGAACGGTTCACCTCGAAGGACATGCCAGTCGAGGGCATTGAGGGACGCCGCGTGCACTCTCACGAGCACTTGATTGTCGGCAGGTTCGGGCCGATCGATTTCCTTGTACTCGAGGACATCGGGTGATCCATACCGTTCGCGTACAACAGCTTTCATTGATCTCCTCCCGGATAGTTTATACGTTGGCGAATGGTTATATCAAGTGTTCCTCATTCAGCACTCTGCGGAACCAATTCGCCCGCAAGTGGTGACGTAGCCGATCGTCTCGCAGAACAGCCTGCGACTAAAGGGACCAGAAAAAAATAAACTACTACTTGACCCTTCATTAGGCCTCCGGTTCAACAGGTGGTGTGTGCTTTGCGCCTGACAATGATTGACTGCGCTGCCTGCGGGGCGCCGTGACTTTGTCCCGGACATTTGCGTCTCAGCCGATTTGGCTCAAGAGGCCCACGGCAATATAATCGCGGCCGACGGTGAGGTCAATAGAATCAAACATAGACCCGGAATGTCTCACAAAGAGAACTTGCGGAAATGAAGCTGCCGGATGATTCAAGGATGGGTAGAGTCGAAGTGGAGGGAAGAGACGCGCGAGACAGGTTTTGGTACTATCGCCAGACTTTGTCGGTCTGAAGTTCCATGATCTGGTGATACACCGACTCAACATTGTCGATCGTATCGAGCCTGGGGGTCAGACTCCCGTTGGCGGCGCCTCCCGATCCCCGCGTGGCCGAGGTCCCGAGCCAGATCGTTCCCTTCCCATCACGGGATTTCGAAAGACGAATCTGGGAGAGGCTCTTGATATCGAACGATTTCAGCTCGGGCTTTGAATATCCCGAAAGAATAAGAATCCGGTGGTCGGTAAGACCGTAGTAGGTCCTTGCTCGAATCCTTGCATCGAAGAAGAATCGGCCTACGACGAGGTATAATCCGATCAGGATGAAGGGGACGCCCCACAGTCTGGCTCCCAGCGAACCGTTCTGTGAGATGACGCCTAATTCCCAGAAGATGGCGAAGCCGCACCAGAAGAGGCTGAAGGGGATCAAGAAGATGTCGCCGCCGGTTAATCTCATTCCCTGCCTCGGTCGACCGGTCCAGAGCAGCCGCTCGACCGATTCCAGATAGGGCTGAAGTTTCTGTTCTGATTCAAAATCCATAAAAGTACCTACTCTCTGTTTTCGGCAGACAGAACGAATCTCATTACTCTGACGGACCCGGACTTCCCGGGGAGGTCTGACGGCTGGTCATCGCCCCCAGGTATGTTTCAGCCACAGTAGAATACCGATCAGGAAGAGATACACTGTCATGCCCAAACCGATTCGGATGTAGTAGAAAAACTTGCGAGTCTTCTTCCTTTCGTTCGGCTTTGAAAACATGAGAGCAAAGAACGCTCGAAAGCCCAGGACTAACGGAGGGGCTACGATAATCAAGAGCAGCCAGCCGGAAGAACTTTTCGGCTGGATCGGCCAGACCCAGAACAGCCCCAGGCCGGCAAGGAGCAGCCAGAGGATGACAAGAAAGGAGACCAGCCCGATGCGCTGGCGAAGTTCATTGTCTTTTTGCAAATCCATGAAATCGATTTCTCCTGTCGCCGACAGGTTTCGTTCCCTTCTCTTATTATCGACCTGAATCTAAGGCCGTTTTGGCTATGAGGAAAGAGGGGCCCGATGAGAATTCTTCCGGCCGCACGCCAGTTTTTTTGAAATCAGTTAATGGCCGGCAGGATGTATTTTGGTATGAGTTCCTGCTGGGCAAGGAGCGAAGCTCGGTCGCCGTAGTTGGCGCCATAAAAGGCAATTACGACGTCGAGGTCGGGGATACCCATAACGATCTAATTTCCATTCCGCATCCCGCCATCGAGAATCACCTGCCCGATCTTCATGAAATCCCGGGGCCTGAATCGAATGCCGCCACCTATCGATGGTGATCGTGCAGCAATCGATGATGTTATAATCCAATCGATTACGTGTGTTCTACAGCCTCGGGGGAGTAGGTCGTCTTGTAGACGATATGTTCACTTCTTGGCTACGACGGCGAAATGGGCGCTCGCACCTACGATCGATTCATCCTCTTCGACCCTTTCCAGCCCAGAGAGCAGGAACGGGCGGACGTCGGCGTCCTGGATCAGGTTTTCGATTTCGGCGGCCATCCAGACCGGGCCCTCGATAGCCAGCAGTCTGCTTTCCCGAAAGCCGGCCCGATCGATTTCAGCTTTGGCCTCAGCAGGTAGATGAAAGTATGAGTCGGTGAAATATCCGGGATTGGAGGTAGGATTAATATGACGGCCGGACCGGAGATCTTCTTCGACCATTTTCCGGAAGACCGGATCTTTGATATAGCCGTTCCGGGTACCATCCATTAGTGACGCGAATCTCGAAATGAACGCCCCGACAAAGACACCGCCGGGCTTCAGCACTCGAACAGCCTCCTTCAGCGCCGCAAGCCTCTCCTCAGTCTCCAGCAAATGGTAGAGTGGTCCGAGATACAGAACGACATCGGCCGATCCGTCGTGAAAGGCAAGATCACTTGCATCGCCGAGCACGATCGACTGCAAAGGAGCTTTCGCATTTGTATTGTGTGTCGTTGCCTGTTCGATATGGATCTCCATCGGATCGACCAGATGAACGGCATATCCTCGTTCGGCAAGGGGAAAGGCATAAACGCCGTTTGCACATCCGACATCGAGGATTGTCGCCGGGGCAGGCGGGAGATATCGCCGAAGGATGGATTCGGTTCGGACGCGCTCAAGCGTATGCCGATCGAGTCGATTGCCTTCCTGACCTCGGCCGTAGTGCTCCCGGATGGATTTGGAAATCTTCATAGTGACAATATAGCAAGACCGCTATCGAAGATAAAGTACGATTTGTCGAAAAGAGATCGGAGCGCACGGTTCTCCCTAACCTCACCGGGAATGCGATTGACAAATGGAGCGGCGCGATCTATGTTATTGACACGCAGGTGGGTCAGAGACTGAATTGTGATTGAATAGGAGTACGTGTCATGTCAATCCGCCCGGTCAAGAAAGTTGTCAAAGCGCGGCCCACCATTGAAGGTGCGGGTGTGCATCTCAGACGCGCATTCGGATTCGGCGATCCGTCCGAAAATGATCCTTTCCTTCTGCTCGATGATTTCAGAAACGAACGTCCCGACGATTATCTCGCCGGATTTCCCTGGCACCCTCATCGGGGAATCGAGACGATAACGTATGTTCTCGCCGGGAGCGTCGATCACGGCGACAGCATCGGCAATAAAGGGACGATCTCGCCGGGGGACATTCAATGGATGACGGCGGGGCGCGGGATCATTCATCAGGAGATGCCGAAAGGGGATGCGTCGGGGAGAATGCACGGATTCCAGCTCTGGGCGAATCTTCCGTCAGCGCTCAAGTTTACCGAACCACGCTATCAGGAAGTCAAGTCGCAGGAAATCCCGGAAGTGACGGACGACGACGGTACTAAGGCGCGGATTGTCTGCGGCGAGTTCTGGGGAAAGCGTGGTCCGGTAGTAGGGATCGCCGCCGATCCGGTCTATATCGATGTCACGGTGCCGGCGGGCAAGAGAAAGACCCTCCCGGTGGAGATGAAGAGTCACGCTTTTGCCTATGTCTTCGACGGTTCGTGAAAATTCTGCAATGCATCCGGTCCGCTGGCCGTGCCGACCGAGAGTGTCGGATGGCTCGATACCAAACCGCCGACCGAAGCGGACAACCGGTCATTGATTCTATTCGACACCGGCGACGAGGTTACGATCCAGGCGGGCGATGAGGGGGTGCGGTTCCTTCTGGTGTCCGGTCGGCCTTTGCAGGAACCGGTTGCGTGGTACGGACCTATCGTCATGAATACCCAGGAACAGCTCCGGGAAGCGTTCGAAGAACTGGACAACGGGACTTTCCTGGAGCATAAGTAGCGGGCAATCCGGGTTCTATACAGGATCCGGGCCGCGGACTCAACTAAAGCGGGTCAGTCAGTCCTCCGATAATTGCACTATAGTGGAGGGAATGACTGATCATGTACGAACCGATTCGAGAACCAGCCCGTCCGAGACTGCTGCTAATCATCACACCGCTTGTTCTTCTCTTTACGATCCTGATGTTCGAGCTTATGTGGAATGATCCCCCTTCAATAGGCAGAACCGTTTTCCTGAGCGGGATCGCCGCGGTAACCTTTGGCTTGGTTGCGGCCACGCTCTGGCCGGGATCCGGTCGATGGGGGTTGAGGATTGTTGCCTTTGTCGTGTTCTTCGCCTATCTGGCGTACATGATCGACGAATTTGTTTTCGTCCGTGGTCCGTTTCTTGACCCAAACGACGTTCACGCGCCCAGTCCGTTGCTGTCTCTTCTCGGGTTCCTTGCGATCGGTCTTCCGTCGTTTCAATACGCCTTCACCGGGGCGGTGTTACCTCGCGTCCGAATCCGGAACTCGGAGCCGGTGAGGAAAGCTGATATTATTATGGAACGGATCCTGAAACTTGGCTACTGGGCGCACGTGGTAGCCATCCTCATAGCGATAGGGGCTGCGATTGTTCGGTTCTTCTCAAGATAAGATTGATGATCGGCTAATGGTAGAAGAGCCTGGCTTCGGTCGGGTCGATCCGGCGGACGAGTACGGCTCCCAGAATCGAGCACGTCGTTCGCCACTTCTGGTAGTCATCGCCGCGACTATGCTCTTTCTAACCATCATGTTGTTCCAGATGCAGTGGAATGATCTTCCGCCAATTGCGACGGCCACTCTGCTTGGAGGATTTAGCCTGGTTACGTTTGGTCTGATCGTATCGGCCGTCTGGCCGAATAAAGGTCGATGGGGCTTGAAAATTCCCGCCTTTGTCCTCTTTGCCGTGAGCTTCTACGTATTGATATATGAATTAATATCCCCGGCAAACTCGTTTGAGTCCTCAGGCGAGATCTTCCATTCGCCCTTACTGACGGCTCTCATCTTCTTCGGCTGTTTTGGCGTCCCCGCTTTTCTCTACACTTTCTGGCCCTGTTTCACGTTCCGGGAGAGGACCGATGGATCAAAGCCTGTAAGCAAGGCTGACCAGATCGCCAGAAAAGTGATGAACCTTGCGCTGGGGCTGCACGTAATCCTTGCAGTAGTAGCGCTCGGCGCCCTTGTCTTTCGGCTGATCTTGCACTGGTTCGGATGAAAAGATCGAATCCTGTTCCTTAAAGAGACTGCTCACATGAGATCGGATGCAATTAGTCGATCTTCTGCGCGATCTTGTAGGATTGCTTCACGCAGTCGTTCAGGCCGATGCCGTAGTAGGCGTTGCCGGTAACGAAGAGATTGCCGAGTTCGGTCAGCTCAGTTTCAATCGCAGTCATCTTGTCACTATGTCCGACCATGAATTGGGGGATACCGTGTGCCCATCGGTAAATCTTCACCACCTGTGGGGCACCGCTGATTCCAAGTATATCGTTAAGATCGTTCGTCGTTGCCGCCAGAAGGTCGTCATCGGAGAGGTTGATCGACTCATGGTCACCGTCGCCGCCGATCATCGTGCGAAACTGCACATGCCCTTCCGGGCAGCGTTCGGCAAAAATCGATGAAGTCCAGATAGAACCGAGAATCCGGCGCTGCTCTTTGGCCGGGACAAGAAAACCGAAACCATTGAGATCGTTGCGGACCTGGCTCTTCTCATATCCAAGACAGATAACCGCGATAGGTGCGTACGGGATGCTGTCGAATCGGTCGGCCAGCGGAGTAGAAAGCTTGCGAACCAGATTGGCGGCGAAATTCGTCGGAAGCGCCAAGACAACATGCCGGGCGGTTGTCGTTGATCCATCTCTTAGCTTAACCAGATAGTGCTGCTCGCTCCTTTCAATCGATTCAACAGGACTGTCCACGATGATCTGCTCGCCGTAGAGTGAGTGAAATCTCTCGATTATGGCATACAAGCCGCCTTTGAACGAAGTCAGCCAGCCGCTCGGACCACTGGGACCGCCCGACTTGCGACCTTCCGCTTTAGCCTTCCTCGCGCGGCCGATCATCGCTTTGAACAACGAACCGTACTCGTCTTCCATCTCCTGCATGATCGGAAAACAGGACTTGAGTGAGAGCCGGTCGGCCATCCCGCCGTAAATGCCGGACACCATCGGCTGGAGCATATAATCCGCAGCTTCCTTGCCTATGTGACGCTTCGCAAAGTCGTAAATCGTTTCGTCGATACCGTCAGGACGGGATTTGGAGAACGGCTCCAGAGCGATACGCAGTTTCCCTCCAAGACTCAGAATATCCGAACCAAGAAACTCCTTAGGACTCATCGGGACGCGACGAAGCTTGTTCTTGCGAAGAATGAACCGGCTGTTGACTTTTTCGCTGGCCCGCTCAAGCGTATCGGCCAGACCGATTTCATCGCACATCCGAAGAGTCAGCGGTTCCCGGTCGAGGAAACCGTTGGGACCCCAATCGAAGCTGTAGCCGTCGATATGGTCGGTGCCAATCGTTCCGCCGAGGCGCCTGTCCGCTTCGAAAAGTGTAATGTCAAACTCCGGATGGCGCTGTTTGAGGAAATGCAGAGCCGACAGGCCGGAGATTCCACCGCCAACGATAACTACGTCCTTAGGCTTCATTGTTGTCCATCCTGTTGATTATGATATCCGCGAGCACCGAGCCGAATCGTCGGTCATCGTTGAACATCGGCATGCGGCGAATGCGCGGACGATCTGCTTCGGCCACGAAGGACTTGAGTTCGATATCAAGTTCATACAGCGTCTCGATATGATCGCACACGAAACTGATCGGCACGATGAACAAATTCTTATCCGGATTCTCCGACAGAAGACGCTTTACTTCGACGACCGTTTCGGGGCCTACCCATTTGACCGGGCCGGTACGGCTTTGGAATGAGAGGTGATATGGTCTGTCTCCGGCTGCGAGACGGGCTGTCTCCTTGATTTGGTTTACGTACGGATCTCCTTCGGTCACGAATTTCTCGGGAATTGAATGCGCCGAGAAAAGCAGGATATCCGTTTCTCCGATGTTGTCGTCGATATAGCTTTTCAGCAGGTCGGTGTATCCCGAATGATCGTGGAAATCATCGATATACCGAGCGGTTACCTCGGGGTAGCGTCTGAGAATCCGTCTTGCTTCGGCAAACGAGGACCCGGTCGTAGCTTTGCAGTATTGAGGGTAAAGCGGCAAAAAGTAGAACGACCGGCAGCCCTCCGAATAAGCTTCGTGAATCGCCGCTTCCGCTCTCGGTCGGAAATATCGCATGGCTATGAAGCACTTGAATCCGGGAAATACCGGAGTCAGGATGAACTCGATATTATCCCTCTGCGCCTCGGTCCATTTGAGCAGGGGAGAGCCTCCGCCGATCAGATCGTAATGTCCCCGGACCTTATTTGACCGGAGGCTGCTGATCATTTTGGCAAACGGTCCGCGAAGCAGTTTTCCTCCGGGCAGATTGATTATTTCGGGATCGGAGAAGATGTTGAAAAGAAACTCTTTGACACCGGCGCCTGAATCTGGTCCTCCCATTCCCATGAGGATGACACAGCGTTTGTTGCTCGAACGTTCGGGCATTTAGATCGTCCGTGAAAAAGTTGGTTTCTTCCCGCCACCGGTTCCATCGAGGTAAGCATCGAACGTCATGGCGATATTACGAATAAAGGTCCGTCCCACAGCAGTTATCGTCAGCCCGCCGTTCGGCTCGGCAAGAAGATCGTCTTCGAAAAACTCCACCAGTTTTTTATGTTCATTGGTGAAGTACTCGTAGTAGTTTACGTTGAATTTCTGCCGTAACGATTCGAAATCAAGATGGAAGTTGCACATCAGCGAGCTTATGACATGCTGGCGAATCAAATCGTCTTCCGAAAGGCGCATGCCGCGATAGGTGGCAAACTTTTTAGATTTCACCGATTCCATGTATTTGTCCAGCGACGAGAAATTCTGAAAGAAAGAGTCGTCGATATATCCTATTGAGGACATGCCGAGGCCCAACATTTCCGGCGCAGACTGCACGGTGTATCCCATGAAATTGCGGAAGAGTCTGCCGTCCGCCTGGGCCCGTGAGAGTTCATCGTCCGGCAGCGCGAAGTGATCCATGCCTATTTGCATGTACCCGGCCGCCGTGAATTCTTCGATAGCACTCGCAAACAGCTGATATTTATCTTCAGTGTGCGGAAGGTCCTCCGCGTTGATCTTCATCTGGTTTGATTTGACTGAAGGAAGATACGCGAAACTGTAGACTGCGACACGGTCCGGACGTAGGGCGATGGCGGTGCGAAGGGTCTGCCGAAAGTTCTCCGGCGTTTGCAGAGGAAGGCCGTAGATGAGATCGATGTTGATCCCTTTGAATTTCAATTCACGACACTGATCCATCACGCCTTTAATCAATTCAGTCGATTGCACGCGGCCGATTGCCTGCTGTACACCCGGGTCAAGATCCTGTACACCAATCGAAATGCGATTGAATCCGCGACCGGCGAGATAGGCGAGCTGTTCATGGGTCGTAACTCGGGGATCGATTTCCAGAGATTTTTCGCATCCGTCCACAAATTCGAACCGGCTCTCGAGTTTGTCAAGAATCTGACCAAACTCACTCGTCTCGAGGAAAGTTGGCGTGCCGCCGCCGAAATGAAGCTGGCTGATTTTGTTGCGTTTTCCGAGCAGGTCAGCCGAGTTGTCGATCTCCCGGAGCAACGCGTCGAGATACAGCTTGACCTTGTCCGAATTACGTGTAATGACAGTATTGCATCCGCAGTAATAACAGCGGCAGCGACAGAACGGGATGTGAATATATATTGCCAGCGTTTCGTCTTCTCTCACTGATGCCGCTTTCAGCGCCGACGCATACACATCCGAGCCTACGTCACCTGACCAGATAGGTGCGGTTGGGTAACTCGTATATCTCGGCCCGGGTCGATCGTATTTACGAAGAAGTTCTATCGGAACGGTTGTCGAATTGTTCGTGCTATCCATAGCTCTACCTGAATTGTTTGACCGCCTCGATCATCGCAACGACCGAGTCAATCGGCGTTTTCGGCTGAATGCCATGGCCAAGGTTGAAGATCAGTCGATCGTGATTTGAAAGCGTTTTTAGTAGTGATTCGGTGGCTTCACGAACGTGCGCCGGCGAACCGAAGAGCACCGATGGATCCAGATTCCCCTGTACTGCCTTGTCGGGCAGTTCGGCCATGGCCTTCTGCAGGTCCATGCGATAGTCGACACCGACTACTTCGCAGGGGACGTCTCTTACTATATCTATATACGGAGATAAGTTGTTCTCAAAGAATATGCGCGGCACATTCGCGCTCTTCAGCGATTCGAATATCCGGGTAGCCGGGTCCGCAGAGTATGTTCTGTAATCTTCACGCGAAAGTATTCCACCCCAACTGTCAAATAGCTGCACCGCATCCACACCGGCCTTGACTTGCTCAGAGAGATAGCCCGAAACAGAATCGGCCAGCAGAGTTATCAGTTTCCGCGAAGCACCGGGATACTTATGAAGAAAAGCTTTGGCCCGGTCGAAGTTTTTGGAGCCCTGTCCCTCGATCAGATAGCAGGCCAGCGTGAACGGCGAACCGGCAAACCCGATAAGTGGAGTATTCGGAAGCGCCTTCTTGATCTGGCGAATTCCTTCGAATACATAGGGCAACTTGTTGACGTCGCAAGGATGTAACCGGTCGACGTCTTCCGGAGTTGCAATCGGATGAGCGATTTTCGGTCCACCTTCGGGGAAGCTGATCTCAACTCCCATCGGCTCGAGCATGGTGAGAATGTCCGAAAAGAGAATGGCTGCATCTAAGTTGAATCTGTCGATCGGCTGTTTGACCACTTTGGTGATCAGTTCGGGTGTTTTGCACAGCTCCATGAACGAGGCCTCTTCGCGCACTTCCCGGTATTCGGGGAGGTATCGTCCCGCCTGGCGCATAATCCAGACCGGGATCGGACCTTTGTTTCTGCGGTAGCATGCCTCTATGAAAGGAGTGTCGGTCAAGACCACTTGTGTGCCTCCTGTTGAATGGCGTCGGCAAGGGTCGTGGCGGCATCGCTGAGCATTTTGTCAGGATGGGCGGCCGAGATGAAGCAGACTT
>CAZFOY010000007.1:0-85337 GCA_964520865.1 uncultured Ignavibacteriales bacterium
ACGTCCAATCTTCGCATGAAGCAGATCCTCGAACTTGCCCGCCACGTAGCCCCGCTGCCGTCGAGCGTTCTTCTCACCGGCGAAACCGGCACCGGCAAAGATTTGATCGCGCGTTATATTCACGAACAGAGCGGACGCACCGGTGACTTCGTCTCGGTCAACGCCGCCGCAATTCCGGATGCTATGATCGAGTCCGAGTTGTTCGGATACAGGCACGGATCATTCACGGGTGCCGATCGGGATCGAGTCGGTTTGTTCGAGCAGGCCGAATCCGGCACGTTCTATTTGAACGAAATTGCCGACGCCACGCCGTCGTTTCAGGCGAAGCTGCTCGAAGTGCTGGACAATTCGGAGATTCGACGGCTCGGTGAGAACAAATCGCGAAAGGTGGAATTCCGTCTGGTCGCGGCCACCAATCACGATCTCAAAAAACGGGTCAAGGAAAACCTCTTTCGGCTCGATCTGTATCACCGGCTCAACCAGGTTGCGATCCATCTTCCTCCGCTGGCCGACCGGAGCGACGACATTGCCGCGTTGACGGCGTATTTCGTCAAAGGGAAGCTCGCGGTGGAATGTCGCAACGGAAGACGGGCCGAGATCGCGCGACTCGGTGCCGCGCTGGCCTGCCATCCCTGGCCGGGTAACATCAGGCAGCTTCAGGCAACCCTGAACAGCCTCGCAGTAAATTGCCGGGGGGATCTGACGCTCATGGCCGATGAGGCGATCCGTCTGGCCGATGAATCCGAAGAAGATCTGTTGCTTCGTATTCTCGGGCACACCGATTGGAACCGTTCGAAGGCGGCACAGATCCTCGGGCTTACCGAAGGAGCGATTCGTAAGCGGATCGCAAAATACGGGCTCGTGAAGGAGCAGGCATAGGTTGATCGCATCGTCAACCGGCGTTCGTTTCAGAAGCATTTGTACTGGGGGCGACGTCACGCACTCATTAGTCGGCAATTCGTACTCTGCTCAGTCTAATTCGTACCACAGCTCGATCGCATCGTAAGATTCATCGACACTCCCTTGATTTAGTCCTCATCTCTCCTCGTCGTCGCACCTCATCCAGTTCGCTAATCGCATTGTATTCAATCGGATGCTGATTCTTTTGTCCGATTGGCATGGAAGTTGATGTGATGGATAGAGGTAGACCCAACAGCAGAGAAAGGAGGTAGCCTGGCAGGTCTTTATTCAACTAATCAATTTTGTTTTATCGATTAAGCAAGGATGATATCTTAAGGAGGTACATTTGATGTCAAAGAAACGTATTGTAAGAACGGCTCTATTCATGGTAGGGCTATGGGTTGTGACTCTCCTTCTATCGACCGGATGCATTCCGCCCAAGTCACTTCTCGTGTACACGGGTCACTGGGTAGCGACAGATTCAACTCATCCAAAGGGCTCGTGTGTGCAAGGTCCGCCACTTGAATGCGCTGTTATGGCGTACGGCGCTACCGTGGAACTTACACCTGATCTGTTAGACCAGCTGCAGTCAGCAGAGAATATTAGATGACCAACTTTAGTTGGCTCAGTTCTTTGCTGACAAAACAGGTGTTCACACCGATGTTACGTTAATCTTTGGAGAAGTGGGCGATGCAGTTGAAGATGGTGATTGCTATCATAGTATTCATGGGTTTGGTTCTGACCGGAAGCAGCAGAGGCGCCGCAATACACATAGTAGACTCAGTTATGATAGTGCCTCCGGTAGACTCTTTGGGAAGCGGCGGTGCACGAGTCTATGTCACAGGGGCATATCTTGACGACAGCTCCGTCTTTGTCTCTGGTGGCGCCGGTCTACTTTTTAGGGAGATGAGAAGCAGCAACTGGTCGCGTTTGCTGCCGGTTGAACCACACCGAGCCAACTGGTGGGAGGATCTGAAAGTTGCAAAGAGCAGCGGAGCTATATTTTCCCCCGGTAGAATTTATCCCGACAAAGATCGATCAATACTCTTGTTTGACAATTCCGTGGGTAGATTCTACCGGGTGGAATGGAATTCATCGATGAACGCGGCAAGTAAGCTGCGCAAAGATTCGCCGCGAGCTGATGCGGCCTGCGTATTTGACGGCAGAATCTTCTATTGTACTTGGAGTGGGCCAGGGAATCCACTTCTTATGATGTCTGATGAGAAAGGACACCACTGGAAGAACCTTCTTGAATGTCCGCAATCCCTTTACCGCAAAGTCACAACTCTGGGAGGGAACTTACAGGGTACTCCGGCTTATGACCCGATCGACCGTACTGTATGGCTGGCCTTGATGTTCTACAATATAGTGTACGAAGTTGATTTGACAGGAACGTTGGTTGACAGCATCGTGATCACTGATCCCGAATACCGACTTCCCAAACTGCCCGTCTCGCGGCTTAACACCAATGCCGTGTTTCAGGATTGGTTTGCAAAGCTCACCCCAATCGAAGGACTCTGGTGCGTTTCATCCGGCTATATTATTCTCCAATTCAAGACGGTAAAGGATGAACACGATTCAGCTGGAACTCGACTTTTGAAAACTACCGCATGGAATTGTGGAGGGGGGCCCATAGACCTTGGCTTTGAACGCGGATGGCGTATTGTGGGCGTGCAATCGGATGGGAGGATTCTCTTGGTGGATGACAAGAAACTCGACTTGATTGATCGGCCGACCGTGCTTCTGGTCGGCTCTATTAAGTAACGCGCTGCAGAATCATGACATTGAATCGGAATAACTAGTGAGACGCATATGTGGCATAATTGCCTCTGCGCTTCTTATGGCAGGGTGTTCACAACGCGGCGCCGAATCAGGTTATCGACCGTTTTCTCGCCTGGTGAGAGCACAAGCTCAAGACTCGGTGAAGTGGCAATTCGCCATCTTCCTGGACGTAAACGCTTGTCTGACGTGCGCTGACGATGTGCCGTCCTGGCTCAAGCTCGAAGAGCAACTGCCGTCCCAAGGCGGTGAGCTGTCGCTTTGGACTACTCGAAACGACTCCAGTGATGTGGCAATAGGACTCGGTATGGAAGGACTACGCACCCCGGTGCACGCAATTGACAGCTCATTGGCCAGAAAATGGGGGTTGCTAAGCCAACCGAATCCTATTAAAGTATTTGTAAGTCGCAATGGCAAGCCCCTGAAAGTAGTCGGTCCGTTTTCAGGGCCGACCGAGGCGAGGCATTTCTACTCGGATTTGTTGGCAAAGTTGGGGTCTAGATGACAACATCCGCTGAGAGACAGTTCTTATCGATTATCGTAATATGCATCGGGGCAATGTTCTCTCTTGGCTGTACGCGAACTGTCTACAAAATGCCAATACTATTATACCGTGATACCAAGGTGGGACCAGAGTTGGTGCCGCTCGTAAACGCGAATAGGAGCCTTTTTGACGCCCCCTACACTTTCGTTATCATGGTTGACCGGAAGGCATGCTCGATGAACCTGACTGAATCGGAGTACTGGTTGGATTGGGAGCGATTCATGCATGAACGGGGCCTCGGCTTTGTATTCGTGACAAGTAAGCAGGACTCAGCAGATGTAGTGACCGCGATTAGATTGGACGGTGCGGACGCTCCAGTTATTGTGCTCCCCGGAAGTGATTCAACCATCTCGCAGCTATGGGCCCCGGGTCAATCCATTCCATTCAAGATCTTAGTGGACTCGTCCGCTTCAGTATACGGCTATTGGCTTTCGACGCTGGATTCATCGATGAGCGAAAAACTACTCCACGAGGTGGATTCTGTCGTAACCAACAAGACACCGCCCTTCGCGCCGAATGGGATCGTCGCAAAGTAGATAGAGGCATTTGTATCGAAAACAGACTCGATTGTTATTGTACGACAACTGCGATCCCATCGTGGGATCGCAGAAACAAGGAGGCGCTATGCAGATATTCATTCAAGTTGGATCGATCCTGTGCATTGTCATAGGGCTCACGTTCGCGTACATGGCCAAGAGCCATCGCAAGGAACAGGCCATGACAATCCCCTGGTACAGTGCGAAACGCTGGTTGCTCTTGCCCTGGAAAGTCAATGACATGTACGACTCTCAGGGAACGGCCTTCGAACTCACCTCGCGGCTCTTCCTCTTGTTTGGGGCCAGTCTGTACATATTGAGCCGCGCGTTGTTTTAGCATACTGAAATACGGGGGGAACGGGGATGGACGCTGATCTGCAAAGATGTTATCAGCCCGCCATGCTCAAAGGAATGATTTCTTCCGTCGTTCTTTTCGCTATAGTCGGTGCAGCGATTAAACTCCTTGACGCACCTCTGCGCATCAGGGAGCAACCTTCTGTCTATTCAGAAGGCACGGTGCGTGGACATCTCCGCGGCGGAGCCGGGCACGGAAGGCGCGAAAGTCGGGTATTTGCCGGCGGCTTTATTGATCGGCGCGATCTTCGCATTATCCCCGAGGAATCGCCGCGGACTCCAAGAGTCACCGCCGCCAGCCTTACGCATTCTCCGGACTTATCGCCTGTCATTATTGACGGGCCGCCGGACATTGGTGCCTGCCGTGGAAACGACTTTGTGTCCGGCGACGTTGATTTCGGTCTCCCGACAACACCGAGCTTGATTGCCATAAGGAGACCGATGGCTGTGGCAGTGCGATCGACTGCCGCCCCGGAATTGCACCTGCGCAAACCGGATCGGCCCTTGACTATCTACAAATTTGTCTCGCCCGATCCCCCCTGGAAAACTTGGGGCATCCGAGGCATCGCGACCGTTCGAATCGTTGTCGATAAACGTGGTCATCTCGCCTCCATGGTGATTGAGCGCGAAGACCCTCCCAATATGGGATTCGGCGCGGCGCTCAGCGAAGCTTTGAGCGACTGCTATTACGAACCGGCCATCGTCGAGGGAAAGGCAGCGGCTATGCAAGTCACGGTTACTTACGAATTCAATGCCAAAGAGAAGCCCGAGATCCGGACCAAGGGGAATGTGATCTTCTTTTCGAAATAGCCCGTAAAAGAGTGGTTTATCGAATTTGTCACTGTCATACGGCAAAGCGCCATTTTAACTAACAATAGACAAAGCTACGAAGAGCTACAAGTAGTGGAGACCACGAGCTCGGAGCCGAAGGGAGCGGGTCGACGTAGGGCGGAGCGATTCGTACCCGGAGCCATCGCATTCGTACCGGATTACGCCGGATTCGTACTTCAGCACGATCCGGTCCATGAGTTCGGTGTGATTGATCAAAATGCGGGACTGCACTCCGATAGGTAAGTCGTTCACACGTCGCACGATGTCGAGTTTGTGCGGCAGCCGGCACGATAGTTGATTGCATAGAAGTCGAGAGAGATTCGTTCCCCACAACAGAGGCCGGTCCGGGGAGGGAGCAGGACCGGCGGCGGAGGGTAATCGACGATCCCTTCGAGATACATCGCTCGCTCCATTAGAGAGGTGCCAGCGCCAGGAAATTACTGGCGCTGGACTTTCCTGTCTTATACTTTGGATACAGGAGCGGTTTGGGGATTCGGAGTTTAAGAGAGGGCATCCGTTGAATCCGACATTTCATCATTGCGAATAGAAACGAGCGGCGAAATCGCACGCTGACGGCGGCGTGACTGAGCGGGCATCTCCGTGCGTCACAAAACTCATCAGAAGGAGGATCTTATGTCGAGCAGTAGCAAGTACTACCACATCGTTGGCACAATTATCGGATTCGCGATCGCTCAGCTGATGGCAATCCGGTTCCATGCGCCGATCATTGGGTGGTTCGTCGGGGGAACGATCATCGCACTTTCGGCCAGTTACTCGTTTCCCCAGAAGACTCCGCGCTCCCATGCGCTGAATATTACTCTTTCCATTTTAGTAGGAGTGGCTACCTCGGCGATTATGAATTTCATGACGGTGTAATACCAAAAAGGGGTGAGGAGCCGGTTGTCCTAAGATCCAGCGGGACGTGAAAATCGGTGTCGTTCAGCTCCGCCATTTCTGGGCGATAGGGATGCGGCGGCCAGGACCGAACGCCTTGACGCTGATCTTCAAGCCGGGCGGCATCTGACGGCGTTTGTATTCGTTGCGAATGATCATCCGCACGACGTCTTCAACAATTGCCCGATCGTAACCTTCCGAGACAATCTCTTCGACTCCCATCCCGCGCTCGATGAATCGTTCGATAATGCCGTCCAGTAATGGATACGGCGGCAGACTGTCTTCATCTTTCTGGTTCGGCTTGAGTTCCGCGCTTGGGGGTTTGTTGATGATAGTCGACGGAATGACTTCGCGCTCGCGGTTGATCTCTTTAGCAAGACGATACACCATCGTCTTGGGGACATCGCTGATCACCGCCAGTCCACCGGCCATATCGCCGTAGAGCGTGCAGTAGCCGGGTGCCATTTCCGATTTGTTGCCGGTCGTCAGAAGTAAATGTCCGAATTTGTTCGACAGCGCCATCAGAATTACACCGCGGATCCGCGCCTGAATATTCTCTTCGGTGGTATCGGGTTCCCGTCCGGCGAAGACCGGGGCGAGGTGTTCAGAAAAATCCTTGAAGAGATCATCAATCCGTACCTGTTCGTATCGTATGCCGAGATTCTTCACCAAAGCTTCAGCATCGCTGATCGAGCCGGGGGACGAATACGGTGAAGGCATAGCAACGCCAAGCACGTTCTCCGGTCCGAGCGCCCGGGCACCGATTACTGCGACGAGGGCTGAGTCGATTCCTCCGGACAGGCCGAGAACGGCTGATTTGAATCCGCATTTGTGGGCATAGTCACGGGTGCCAAGGGTGAGCGCTTTGAGCGCCGCCTCTTCGTCGGTCTCAGCACACGGATGAATTTCGCCGGTGCCAGTTTCGATATCCACAACTACGAGATCTTCTTCGAAATCGACACCGCGCGCCAGCATAGTTCCGTCCGCCGCAAACGCAAGGCTGTGGCCGTCGAAAACAAGATCATCGTTTCCTCCCACCTGATTGACGAACACGAGCGGCTTGCCGTAATGCCGGGCGGCCGCCTGAAGCATCTCGGGACGAAGTAGTCTTTTGCTCAGGGTAAAAGGTGAGGCGGATATATTAACGAGGAGGTCCGCTCCGGCGCTGACCAGTTCGGCGACCGGATCGCGGTCGTACAGCCGCTTAGGCCAGAACTCCGGGTCGTTCCAGATATCTTCGCAGATCGATATCCCCAGTCTGGTCCCCTTGAATTCCGCAGAATGGACTTCGGTCGCCGGCTCGAAGAACCTCCGTTCATCGAACACATCGTAGGTCGGCAGGAGCATCTTGGTGTGTGTAGAAACAACCTTTCCCTCATTAATAAGGGCGGCGCAGTTGCGAAGATCCTTACCGATATTCCCCTGTCGTCGGTCGACAAATCCGACAATCACGCCGATTCCATTAACTTGAGCCGCGAGCTCCTGCAGGGCATTCAGGTTGCGGTCGATGAAGGCCGGACGCTCCAGGAGGTCGTGGGCCGGGTAGCCAATAAGGCACATCTCCGGAAAGACGCAGAGGTCCGCCTGCTCCTTCTTGGCGCGCTCGATGAAATCGAGGATTCGTTTCAAGTTGCCGTCGAAATCCCCGACGGTCGGATTCATTTGGGCGAGGGCGATTTTCATATTGGGAGGTAAGATAGAGCTTTCGGCAGGCTGCCGCAAATCGAAAAAAAGCCGTCTGCCGGTACAATCGTAGCAGGCAGACGGCTAATATTCTGAAGTCAAATAGGCTATTCCATCGACAGGCACTTGAAGACCTGTTCGCTGGTGCCGTCCTCGAACAAGATTTCCTGCTCCATCACCTGTTTGATACCGTCGGGGCTGATCTGGTCCGGGTCATACGTCACCACGGCCTTATGTTCAGTTGCAAAGGTTTCGATGCCAATAATCCCCGGCGTGTTTTCGTAGAGCGAGGTGAAAAATCCGGCCGTTCCCTTGCACTTGAGACCGTCGACAATGAACACTGCCTGAGTTCCCGTCTTGGTATCGTAGGCGATATTGGTAGTCGGCTGGGTGAAGGCGGTGCGAAGGAAATAACCGCCGAGCAGGGCGACGAATACCAGGACGGGAAATATGAGTTTGGGTACTCGCATAACTTCTCCTATAATCCGGCCTTGACCTGGAGGGTGTTCTTCTCCGGACAGGCATCGACACATTCAAGGCAATTGGTGCAGTCACGTCGGCGCACCACTTTCAGCTCCTGTACGGGGATATCCCAGAGGCATGCCTTCGAGCATTTGCCGCACGAAGTACAGGTTGTTTCATCGCGGGTGATTTTGATAAGTCCGAGCCGGCTGAACGGATCGAAGATCGCGCCGAGCGGACAGAGATACCGGCAGAACAACATCGGGACAAACAGCGCCCCGACTGTAATGAGCGAAAGAACGGCTATGGAGATCCATCCGACACTGCCGTGTCCGAGTCCCGAAAAGATCAGATAGAACGGATCGTAGCCGCGAAGGATCAGGTCGCCCAGGCGATAGGTGAAATAGAGCGAAAGAATCAGGACGACATAGCGAAGCAGCTTCAGCCAGTTGTTGACCGGGCTCTTTACCTTGGGACGGTTCTTCCATGCCACGCCGCCGAATCGGCCGAGCAGCTCTCCGAGAAATCCGATCGGACAGCCCCAACCGCAGAACGATTTCTTGGAAAGAATAACCAGAGCGATCAAGGCGATCATCAATGAAAGATTTATCGGGCCGAGTGCGCACGAGAACTCGCCGGCGGTGAACAGTCCCCACAAACTTTCAGCGCCACCGAACGGACAGTACGATTCGAATGTCCGCGTACCGTAGCCCAGCGCGAGATAGGTGACCAGCCCCGTTATGATTGAAAATGTAGCGTAACGGAAATATCTGCTTTTCACCGCAGTCATTCGGGTTACTCCTCTGTCTTTGTTACCTCACGAAACGGGCCGATTAAGCGTGTAGCGATCGACCCTCCCACAAAAGACAATATACAAAAGAATAGAAAATTATCCATCATCAGTTTCATCTTTTGAAAAGAAAAAGGCCGGATCGAGTTTGATCGATCCGGCCGGGTTCGCAGAGGTGTCCTGGCTTTGCGCTAACTGTTTGTCACGCAATCGGCAATGAGAACGATTCTTACGGCTTCATGGCTCTCGCCATGTGCTCCATCGCAGAGACATCTTTGACATAGCTCATCGCGATTTCCTTCTGGGCCGGGTTCGTATACACTTCGGCCTGAGGAGACGCAATCAGTTCGACCATGACTTCGGCAACCTGATCGGCTGTCTGCGCGTTGAGGGCCTTATAGTTCACGGGAGTGGCAGGCGGGCCGTTAAGAACATTCTTGCCAAACTCAGTCGTGACCGCTCCGGGAAGGACTGTCGAGATATGAATCTCCGGATACTGCGGCGCGAGGTCCATCCGAAGGTTGGCCGTAAGGCTGTTGAGTGCCGCTTTGGACGCGCTGTAGATCGACCTGATCGATGCGAACGGGACTTTGCTCAGGAACGACGAAACATTGATCAGGTGCCCCTGACCTCTTTCTTTGAAATACGGTATGATCGTTTGCATTCCGTACAATGCGGATTTCAGATTGACGTTGATGATTTCATCGACATCGTCATCGGTGAGATCCATAACCGGACGGTTGATTCCACGGCCGGCATTGTTTATCCAGACATCGATCACGCCGAACTTGTCGAGCGCCGTTTTCTTGACCTTCTCGACATCCTGCCTGTTGCGAACGTCGGCTACCACGGTGGCAGTTTCCGTTCCTGTTTCTTCGGCGACTTTCTTCAACTCCGCCTCGCGACGGGCGGCCAATACCAGCTTGTGTCCCTGTTTGCCGAGTTGTCGGGCGAGTTCGGCTCCGATTCCACTGCTTCCGCCGGTGATAACGATTACTTTTGATGGCATCATTCCCTCATTAATAGGTTTGATTGTATCAAGGTTCTTGCCGGGTCGTTTGTTGTCTGATAAGTTACCTCAACAATCGAATTCAGTGTAAGGTTCAGGCTCGCGGACAATACTGTAATAATTGATATCTATTCAATCTTGTCGCTCTTAGCGAGATTGTGCCTGGCACAGAGTATCTTCACGTTTTGCGCGGTAATGCTGGAACCACCTTTCGAATACGGAATATCGTGGTCAAAATGGAGCTCGTCAGTCGCGCCACAAATGACACAACGGCCACCGTCTCTGACCCAAACTTGCTTCTTGACCTCAGTCGGAATTAGGCGGGTGCGTTCCTTAATCGCTCTTTCGCCCTTGTCAACTGTAGATTCGTCTGAGAGAGTAAGTCTGAAGCGAAAAACCATCCTTCCATCTGACTTTACATAGTCATAAGCGATTAGCGCAAATGCCCCTTTGAAAGACCAAATACCGGGGACTAGTTTTTCATACACGTGCACCTGCTCGGGGCGCTGTCCGTCCTTCATTGACTCGATCGCATCGACAAACTTCCCGTTTTGTGTTCTGCGGCCGTTTTGGGTTGTAAGAGACTGATCAAGTGACTTGGGCTCTGGCGTTTCCATCGTGCGAGGGACATCGTGACCCTCATATAGAATTGTTAGTCCGTCGTCAAGAATCCTGTCGTTGTATGGAGCATTTGATCGTTGAGACATTAGAATAACACTATGGTTAGGGTGCAGTCTGAAGTTCATGCCTCGCTGAAGCGTCTGCACGTTTTCCGAATCGCACATTTCTCTATAAGAGAGGATATCGTCCCTCAAAACATCACTTCCATTTCTCCAGCTCAGGCACGACACCGGAGTCGACATCGATACCGACGCCAAAATTATTCGAGCCGTAGGTTGAATCTGACGGAGCCGGTTGCTGCCACATGCTGTTGTTCTCTGCGAACGGACTCGGACTTTCCGATTTATCTGAGAATTCAAAATATGAATCGGTTCCGCCGATATCGATAAACCCACCGAATGACTTCGAATAGTAGTAGTACGGCGTCAACTTCGACGGATGCCTGTAGTCAGACCGGTAAGTAGCTTCTCCGAGGCCGGGGGTGTCTTTGCCGAGATAGTACTTGTCATCGCCGCCGATGTCGATAAGAAAAGCGTCAGATCTGATCTGCGCGAGACCCATCGAAATCATTTTGGCCCGATAGACGTCGTTGCCACCTATATTAATGAGGAAGGCGTTGGTGAAATCCCAGCCGAATCCGAGCGCCGCTCCGGCTGTTTCGAATAACTCGTGCCTGTCGTTTCCTCCTTCATCGAGAAGAATCCCGTTGCAGTAGTGCGCGCCTGAACCTTGTGTGAAGTAGCACGACTTGTACACATCATCGCCCGAACGGTCGTCGACAATGCCGGTCGCAAACCAGTACCCTACTCCGAGTGTCCAGTTGCCGGAATAGTATGTATCATTCCCGTGGATATCGATAATCGCGCCGAGTCCACCGGCCCACGCATGACCGTCGGATCCATCACCGCGACGACCGAATCCTGAACCCTGGGCATTGTTCGCGTTGATTTTGTTCTGACTGTGGTAATCCCCCCGGTTATAGACGCTGGTGTAAGGTTCCGCCGTGTATTTGTCATTGCCATCGAACGAAGCGCACACGCCGATACCGCCGCCGATCCCACCCATCCCCTGGCCATCGCCGTAGAGATAATACTCGTCATCACCGGTCGCGTCAAAGCAGAGTCCGATACCAAAGTATCCTGCGCCCTGGGCCGAAAGAGCCGCCTTGTACTTGTCGTTTCCTTCCCGATCCATCAGGATGCCCACTCCAAGCATCCCCGCCCCCTGCGCAAAAGTCGATCCGTTGTAGTGGTCGTCCCCTTTGCTGTCGAGGACCAGTCCGACACCGAGCAAGCCGACACCGGCGCAGGGAGGATAGGAAGATTTCTCGTAGCCGTAGTAGTCATCGCCGCCAAGGTCAATGACCACTGAAATCGGATTGGCAAGGGACGATGTCGCTCCGGGAGTTCCCTGATAAATCGTATTGCGTCCGAAATCTACAATCAGCAGGCTGTTGGTCGCGTCGATCTCGTACCAGCCGTTCAGAGGAGCCCGCAGGGAACCCATGAAACTGCTCGGCAGCTTGTCAATCTTGTACGTGGGAGACAGGACTGCAATCCGTCCGAACGGCGTCTCGAATTCCATCTGAAAATCAGCGGGGATCTGCTTAGCGAATCGTTTGAGCGAGGATTCGGCCAGCTCCGAAGCCGCGGCAACCTTAAGCGCGGCATAGTGCAACGACGGCCAGTCGATAGTGCGGGCGAGATCGTCAAGCTCCGGATGGTAGACCATGCCGTCTCCCTGGGTATCGGCGAGATCGCGGATGGTGAAAGCGCTTTCCATTGCCGAGCGATCGCAATTGCGAAACGCCGTCTCTCGCCATGAGATGGCATCACTCAGGTTGACGATCAATTGCGCCAGAATGATCCGCACACTGTCAGGGAGCGCCTTGGTTTTGTCTAGAATCTCCTGATGGTAGTTCGGCCAGTCGGCCCTGGATCCAAATGTATAGAACTCGGTGGATTGTCCGGCCAGAGCGAACAGCCGGTCGACCGCATCGGCCAGCGGATCGGTGCCCGAAGGTGCTGGAAGCAGATTGGCCGAGTAGGATCTGAACCCTCCCAGCCGCTTGTCGACTCCGAGGTTGTATACCAGCTTGTAAAGTCCGTCGTGAGCCGTGTCGGCATAAGCCGGGTCGAGGTACAGTTCCACCGTGTTCCCCATCACTTCGGCATAGTCGTAGAGCTTGAGCGGCTCGGCGTACAAGTCGTCGAATGATGTTAGTTTATACGGAATGTCGAGTGGGAAGCGGTTCCAGTACCCTTTCGGTTGGTAGCCAAGGTCGGCCCGGGTGAACCCGACCTCGCCGAGGATTTGTCCGAGAATATCGCTGTTTCGGGATTGCCCGGCGGCCGAAACGGCACAACAAAATGACAGTAATATGACAAGCCATCGCATTCTCATAACCGATTTCCTCTGAAGATTTTTCGATTTACAGAACGTATTATAGTCAGTTTATTGTCAAAAACAAGCAAGTTGATTCCCGTCGATAAGGAGGAGTGAGTGAGAAGATTGCTAAGCGCCGTCGCCTTATGTTGCCTCGCCGCCGGATGCGGTGAGAAAGTCGATAAGCAAACCTACCAGAAGGATCTCAAGAGCAAGGAGCAGGCCGAGCAGGAGGCCGATCACCCGTCAAGCACCCCGACCATATATGAAGGGGAAACCCATCTGGCCAATCTGAAGCAACTCACGTTCGGCGGTCAAAACGCCGAGGCTTATTTCTCCTACGACGCTTCCGAGCTGATCTACCAGTCGAACCGTGATTCCCTGCCGTGCGACCAGATTTTCAGGATGAACTCGGACGGCAGCAACGTCAGGATGGTGTCAAACGGCAAAGGAGTGACTACCTGCTCGTTCATTTCGCCCGATGGGAAGAAGATCATTTATGCTTCAACCTATCTGACCGGTGACGAGTGTCCGCCTCGACCGGATATGTCCCAAGGATATGTCTGGGCGATCTACAAAGGGTACGACATCTTCCAGGCCGATCCGGATGGATCCAACCTCGTGCAGCTTACGAACACGCCCGGCTACGACGCCGAGTGCGTCTACTCGCCGCAGGGAGACAAAATTTTGTTTACGTCGGTTCGAAACGGCGACCTGGATCTGTATATGATGGATCCCGACGGAAAGAACGTTGAGCAATTGACGAATACGCCGGGCTACGATGGCGGCGGGTTCTTCTCTCTCGATGGTAAATGGATCTGCTGGCGGGCGTCGCGTCCGACGGGCAAGGACCTGGACGAGTACCGCGACTTGTTGAAGCAGGGGTTGGTGAGACCGATGCACCTCGAGATATATGTAATGAACCTGAAAGATCGGAAGCCGATTCAATTGACCGACAATGGCGCGGCCAACTTCGCACCTTATTTCTTCCCCGATGGCAAGTCCGTGATCTTTGCCTCCAATGTCGACGATCCTCAGGGAATGAATTTCGACTTGTATACCGTTGATATTGCCACCAAGAAGGTCGAGCGAATTACGTACTGTCCGAGTTTCGACGCTTTCCCGATGTTCAGTCATGATGGCAAGAAGCTGGTGTTCGCGTCGAATCGCGACAGCAAGAAGCCGCATGAAACGAATATCTTCATCGCCGACTGGAAGCCGTAAATTCGAAGTACATAGTACCATGACCAAACAAAGCGCCGGCACGCCGGTCAAGAAGAATCCGAAGGTCGATGAGTTCCTGCGAAAGACGAAGACCTGGCGAGAGGAATGCGAGACATTGAGAGCAATCATATTGGATTGCCGGTTGACCGAGGATTTCAAATGGGGAGTTCCCTGCTACACGTTGGAGAAGAAGAATGTCGTGTTGATGCACGGCTTCAAGGAGTACTGTGCCCTTCTGTTTTTCAAGGGTGCTTTGTTGGGTGATCCCAAGGGCATCCTGATCCGACAGACCGAGAATGTGCAGGCGGCGCGACAGATCCGCTTCACAAATGTGCGGGAGATCGTCAAGCAGAAGTCGATCTTGAAGGCATACATTGAAGAAGCCATCGAAGTGGAAAAAGCCGGCCTGAAAGTTAAACTCAAAGAGACTTCTGACTATAAAGTTCCGGAAGAGTTCCAACTGAAGCTCGATGAGAACACCGCCTTGAGAACTGCTTTCGAGGGGCTGACGCCAGGACGACAACGGCAGTATCTTTTCTATTTTTCCTCTGCCAAACAATCCAGGACCCGGGAATCACGGATCGAAAAATGCATGCCGCTGATTCTCGATGGATTGGGACTGAACGATTAGGCTTCTCGATTGCGTGCGGAACATTGCGTCCGGCAGATTCTAAGAAGGATCTGCCCTACAGCACTGCCCGTGTGCGGGCCATGGACGAAGATGTCGGGTTTCTTCTTCGGATGCGTTCCGCATCCTCATCCGGAACGCCGACCTACTTCAGGTGCCGCTTTGGATATGCCGCCGCTTGCGCCGTGGGATTGATACGGCAGGCTTGAAGCGAGTCTTCCCTACAAGAAATATCGTGTAAAGACTTCGCAGGGGAGACAAATATGATCGCAAAATTGGATTGTATATCGGAAGCGGTTACTCGGCGATCTCTTCAAGTTCGGTGAGCCGAAGATCCTCGATCAACTCTTTCTTCCCCCGTTTATGAAGTCGATTCTTCTTCCTGTTTAAACGATCTTCCCAATTGGCCGGTCGCTTCTTCGAGTTGTGCTGACGGCCCGTTTTTTCGCCCCGTTCAGAATCGGGTGCCCAACGGTCTGGCATGAGTCTCCTCCGAAAAATTGAGCATGCAGTCCTTACTGATTTTGACATTATTATTGTCGGTGAGGTGAGGGGGGACTTTTTAGCTCTGTTTCAAAAAATCTGGGCCGGTGCCTTGACAAATTCTGACTCGATTGAAGGCACCCTAATTCCTCAGCGAAAACGCCTGCATCTGATTACACAATGACATATCGATGTGACTTTTGTGCGGAGACGTGCACGTTCGTCTAAGCCCGGTAAGGGGCAGGCGAAGTTCGTTGGTGCCATTTCTATCTCGTTGATCGGCAACAAAATAACATGCGATTTCAGGCGCTGAAACCAAAAATCGGGCAATCGGCATATCCGATGCAGTACTACCCGGCAGACAGCTCAGAAAGTAGGAGAGAGAATATGCTGGAAGGAAGATTTCAACGAGGCTTTTCGCCGGAACGACTCGAGACGACAACCGACCCGCGAATCCGTAGAGATGACACCGGGTTTTTCATCATGTCTCTGTCTGAGAATACCAAGGTTTATTTTGAAGATTTCTACCGTTTCCTCGAACTGACATACGCCAATGCTCTGGCTGAGAAGGAGGCGGTGAGGCTCCGGCTGGCCGAGACGAAACTGAGCCACTCCGAGACAGTTGCCTTCTATCGAGCGAAAGCGGTGATACTTGACCTGTTGCTCAAGAATGTCCGCCGGTTTTACACCGATGGCGCCAACCTCGGAATCATTATGACCCCCTGGTGTTTCGGAACCGTGATGCTTGAAAAGGTTGAGGTCTATAGAGATAGGATTAGCAAGGGAGAGGTCCAGGATGAAAACGTCCCGGAATATCCGTTCTACGTAGTCAATTATATCGATGAGATATACAAGGTAGTGCTGTTGAGCCTGTTCGATTTTCCGGAAAAGGCTTTCCAGATGCGCTGGCAGTATTCCGAACTGCTCAAGCGGTATTCCCAGATTCTGACGAACATCACCAGTTCGCTCAACTCAGTGCTCCATTCGATCAAAAATCTCAATGCCTGACAGGGCTTGATTTCTCCATCCCTCCTACAGGCCCCCTGAGTTTTCAGGGGGTTTTTTTTAACGAATCCCCGGCATCTGCCGATATATTTCTCATAACTAATTATCGGCGTGAAGAGTAGACGACAGGCAGGCAGCAGCCATTTATGACTTCCAGCGCTATCAAAAACCGAACTGAAGATAAATTCATGGCTATTCATCTGGATTCCATCCGGGTGGACTCCGTCCTCGATTTCGACCTCTACCTCAACGTCAACCGGAATCTCGTTCTCTATCGATCGGCCGATCTTCCGTTCACCGAACGGACCCGCCAGAAGCTGATGGAGAACAAGGTCGACCGGCTTTTCATCACCACCGACAGCAAGCAGAAGTATCAGCGGTATATCGAGCAGAACCTTCCCAAGATACTGATCGACCCGCATATTCAGGAAGAGAAGAAGGCGACCATCCTCTACTCCACTTCCACCGGTCTGGTCAAGGATGTGCTTTCGAATCCGACCTTTGGCGAGAATATCCAACGTTCGAAAGATCTCGTCGCCAACACGGTCAACTACATCCTTGGCGGCCGCGAGGCCTTCTTGAATCTGCTGAAGATCACGTCGTTTGACTACTACACATACACCCACTCGGTCAACGTCTGCACTTTTTCGATCGCACTCGCTCAACAGATGGGATTTCACGACCAGGAGTTCCTTTACGAACTGGGCATCGGATCTTTGCTGCATGATATCGGCAAATCCAAGATTTCGGACCGGATTCTTAACAAACGGTCATCTCTGAACTCGATCGAGTTCGAGATTATGAAGAAGCATCCCAAGTGGGGTGTCGACATTCTGACCGAAACGGATATTGTGCCGGCCGCGACTTACTACCCGATCCTCCAGCACCATGAACGGGGAGATCGAAGCGGCTACCCCAACGCCCTATCCCTGCGCGAGATGCACGTCTATTCGAAGATCGTAGCTATCGCCGATTCGTTCGATGCGATGACGACAGAGCGTGTTTACCAGCGTGCCATGGACACGTTCCCGGCTCTGAGGATCATGTTCTCGCTCAAGGGAGCCTACGATGACGAAGCGCTGAAGGCGTTCGTCGAACTGATGGGACCGCGCGGCCTCGTCAACGTCTGATCCGTCTCTCACACGTCACAGTCTCATCGCCGCGGAAAGTCCAAATTGGAGTCTCCCGCTTTTTATATATGCCTTGCCGTGGGCGGGTGGATACGTATATTGACCGAGTTGAAACCCGGAGGTTAAATGAAAGAGATTATCAAAACGGATAAAGCACCTGCTGCCATCGGGCCATATTCGCAGGCGATTAAGATCAGCGGCGGGAGCATCGTATTCCTCTCAGGAATCATCCCGCTCAACCCCAAGACGATGGAGATTGTCGGAAAGACGGCCGGAGAGCAGTGTAAGCAGGTCATGGACAACATGGGACACGTGCTCAAGGAGGCGGGTGGAGAGTATGTCAATGTGGTGAAGACGACGATATATCTGTCCGATCTTGCCGATTTCGGTCCGGTCAATGAGATGTATGGTACTTATTTCGACGTGAATCCGCCGGCCCGTGCGACTGTCGAAGTGAACCGGCTCCCCAAAGACGTGAAGATCGAGATCGAGGCGATCGCGATCATATAGCAGTTCGGCGGCGTGCCGAGCGGCCGGAGCTGCCTTGAGCTTTAGTGTTGACTCAGGTATAATGCCGTGTTACCATTACGGAGTTATTGTTCTAATAATTTCCGGCGGAGGTAACAATGGCAGAGTCGAAGACTAGCCGCCGAGGGTTTCTGGAAATTCTCCTCGGTGGCGGGTTGATTGCGACGCTTGGCGCGATTCTGTATCCTATCTGGGACTATCTTGTCCCTCCTGCAGCAACCGAAGCGAAGCTGTCACAACTCAAACTCCCTTTCACCCGGGCAGAAATCGAGGCGGAGCCGAAGAAAGCGAAGTATTTCAAATACGGTCGCGATCTCGGGATCATCTTCATCAACGAAAAAGACAAGCTGGCTGCACTCTCGGCGATTTGTACGCACCTCCAGTGCACGGTGCAAAATCGGCCGGACCTCGGACTGATCTGGTGTGCCTGCCACAACGGGAAGTATAGCTACACCGGAGCCAATATCTCCGGTCCGCCTCCCAAACCGCTCGCCCCGTACCTGGTGAAGCAGGTAGGTGACGTCATTTACGTGAGTCAGGAGGCCGGCTCATGACACAAACCACTTCTCAAACTCGCAAGTCCTCCGGCGCGAAGGTTTACGAATGGATCAACGATCGATTCAAAATTGACGCGCTCGTCGAGTACATGAGCCATAAGGTGGTCCCGCTTCACGGGCACTCGATCTTCTATTATTTCGGTGGCATCTCCCTCTTCCTGTTTATCGTGCAGGTGGTCACCGGAATTTTGCTGCTTATGTACTATCGTCCGGGTGCGGATTCGGCCTATGAGTCGGTTCGATTCATCGTCTCGAACGTCTCGTTCGGTTGGCTGATCCGGTCGATCCATTCCTGGTCGGCCAATTTGATGATCCTGTCGGTATTCGTCCACATGTTCACCGTCTATCTGACCCAGGCCTATCGCACGCCGCGGGAGCTTACCTGGCTTTCCGGTATGGGTCTGTTAGGTCTTGCGATGCTATTCGGGTTCTCCGGTTATCTTCTGCCCTGGAACGTACTCTCGTTCTTTGCCACCCGTGTGGGCACAGGTATGGCCGGCACCATCCCGGTGATCGGACACAAGATCATGACCGTTATGCGGGGAGGGGACGATGTTACCGGGGCCACCATAGGACGGTTCTTCGGCCTTCATGTCGCCATTCTTCCCGGCCTGTTCACTCTGCTGTTGGCCGGACATCTGATTTTTATCCAGCGTCAGGGAATGAGTGAGCCGCTCGAATGGAAAGACAAGCCGCAGTCCCAGAAGAAATACATGAAATTCTTCCCGAGCTTCTTGCTCAGGGATCTGCTCGTATGGCTGATCGTGCTTAATGTCCTGGCTGTGCTGGCCGTGCTGTTTCCCGAAGGAATCGGGGTTGTTCACTGGCCACTCGGCGCGAAGGCGGATTTGTTTGCTCCGCCGCCGGCAGTCATTCGACCTGAGTGGTACTTCATGTTCGCCTTCCAGTCGCTCAAGCTGCTGCCATCGCACATCTGGTTCATGGAAGGAGAGCTGGTAGGCATCCTCGTCTTCACGGTCGGGGGAGTTGTCTGGGCGCTCGTACCCTTCCTTGACAAGAAATCCGTCGCCGGAGAGCGTTCCGGATTTTTCCAGGCGTTCGGATGGTTCGTACTCGCCTTTATTGTGGCGATGACCCTTATCGGATATTTGGTATAGGAGGTGGTGATGCGTACAGCTGCATACATATTACTCGGTTTCATGGTCGCCGGTCTGCTCAAAGCCGCCCCCACCGATCAGAACAACTGCATGAAATGCCATTATGACTTCGAAGACGATAGCGGACCCTCGCACAAGATCGCCCACGATGTGCATATCCAGCACGGTCTGGCCTGTTACGACTGCCACGGCGGCGATCCGACGCTCGATGATATGGATGAGGTCCGCAAATCGAAAGACTGGCGAGGGGCTCCGTCGCATTTGCAGGTGCCGGCCTTCTGCGCCCGGTGTCACAGTGACGCCAAATATATGCACGACCACAACCCGACCCTGCCAACCGATCAACTCGACAAATACAAGACCTCGGTCCACGGGAAACTTCTGTTCGGTAAGAAGGATATGCGGGTAGCCGATTGCATTTCGTGTCATACCGTTCACCAGATCGGTGATGCCAAGACGCCTATTTCGAGCACCTATCCGCAGAACATTCCGGCAACCTGCGGTCACTGCCACTCCGATTCCGCCTACATGGCGCCCTACGGTATCCCGACCAATCAGGAAGCCGGATTCCGGCAATCGGTCCATGGCATCGCCCTGCTTCAGAACAATGATCTGGGTGCCCCGGCGTGCAACAACTGTCACGGCAACCATGGCGCCGCTCCCCCGGGAGTAGCCTCGCTGAGCGCCGTCTGCGGAAATTGCCATGCGATCGAGGCCGATCTGTTCAATGCCTCGCCGCACAAAGATGCGTTCGAACAGAACGATTTCCCGATGTGTGAGACCTGTCACTCGAATCATAAGATTCTCAAGCCGAGTGACAAGATGGTAGGCACGCAGGACGGCTCAGTCTGCATCGATTGCCATTCCCCGGACGATGGTACGAGCGGGTGGAAAAATGCGCAGGGGATTTCAGACGCCCTGGCCGCACTGGTCGCCGCCCAGGATTCCGCCGGCGCCGTCTTGAATGAAGCCACCGCCAAGGGAATGATGACGACGAACGAGGAGTTCCAATTCAAGAATGTCAATCAGGCGCTCATTCAGGCAAGAACGATGGTCCATACGTACAATGCGGATTCGGTACTGCCCAAGACGGAATTGGGAATAAGAGAAGCCGACTCGGTGAAAACAGCTTCGGCTTCGCTGATAGATGAGTACTATTTCCGGCGAAAAGGGCTCGTTCTGGCGACCCTGTTTATCACCATTCTGGCGATCGCCCTGTATGTCAAAATCAAACGGGTCGATCGGAGTCTGAGTTAGACTTGGTTAATATAGAACTATTCTTGTCTCGTATAACCATAAGAGGACAAGAATGATAATACTTTACTCTTGAGTAGAGTAAGAAAGCGCGATTTAAGACAGAGCAATCAATCGATGTTGTTTTGGTTGTGTATGTTGTGATTTAAGGACTTCTGTGGAGAAATAAACAAAAAATCGCTTGACAAACGGTGATTTTGGGATTTCTTGGGCGGTAAAATATTGTGAATTCAGTCACATGTTTGGCTGGGTCATAGGTTGAGAACGAGTAAATGGTACAATATCTTTCAGTTCTGATTTTTCTGGCGGCCGGAACCGGGATTGTTCTGGTTACCTTTTTCATATCGCGACTTTTCAGACCCTCGCATCCGTATCCGGAGAAGACGGTTAACTACGAATGCGCGGAGAAGCCGATCGGCAACTCATGGGTTCGGTTCAATAATCGCTTTTACATTTTCGCTTTGATATTTGTCATTTTCGACGTTGAAGTGATTTTTCTGTTTCCCTGGGCGGTTGCGTTCGGCCAGCTCGGTTTGTTTGCGCTGGTCGAGATGATCGTGTTTATTCTGATCCTGTTCTTCGGGATTTTCTATGCCTGGAAGAAGGGGGTTCTGAAGTGGGTCTGATCAAGAAGCTTCCATATTATGCAGAGAAAATACCGGGCGGTTCATTGGTGGTGACTTCACTTGAGGGGGTGCTTCACCACGCGCAGGCAAAATCGCTTTGGTATTTGTTATTTGGCACCGCTTGCTGTGCGATCGAGCTGATGTGCACCGGCGCATCGCGTTACGACTTTGACCGCCTTGGTATGATTTTCCGTGCTTCGCCACGCCAATCCGACCTCATAATAGTAGCCGGCACGATCACCAAGAAGATGGCTCCGAGGCTCCGCACCCTGTATGACCAGATGGCGGAACCGCGCTACGTGATCGCGATGGGCGGATGCACTATTAATGGTGGGCCGTTCTATTACGACTCCTACGCCGTCGAAAAAGGCGTTGACCATATTCTCCCGGTCGACGTGTACATCCCCGGTTGCCCTCCGCGACCTGAGTCGCTGCTCGAAGGGTGTCTGACGCTCCAGAAGAAGATCAAAAAGCAGAAACTGGGCGACTGGCAGGAAAAGTGAGATGACCAAAGACGAGCTGAAGGCATACATCGAAAGCAACTTCTCGGGCAAGCTCACCGCACTGGATACCGGTCGTTACGATCTCCTGTTTGAAGCGAAAAAGGGCGACCTCGTGGAACTGGCTCGTGCCCTTCGCGATGATGAATCGCTCAAGTTCGACTATCTTTGCAATATCGGCGCTATCGATACGCGTGAACGGTTTGAGATAGTCTATTCGATTGCATCCACGGTCAACCGGTTGCGATTGGATTTCAAGATCGTGTTTAGCTACGACGACGCCGAAGTGGAGTCGGTGCAGACTGTCTGGCCGGCGGCCAACTGGTACGAGCGCGAAATCTGGGAGCTGTACGGTATCGATATAAAGAATCATGACAACCTGAAACGCTTTCTGTTGCCCGATGACTGGAATCAGGGACATCCGATGCGCAAAGACTGGGACGCGCCTGATTTCGTTCGGTTCCCGGAGTTTGAAGTATGACCGAAGTCGGATTGAGAACCGAAGAATTCCAGGTCAACATGGGGCCGCACCATCCGTCGACCCACGGCGTCTGCCGGTTGTTGTTGACGATGGATGGAGAGAAAGTAGTCAAGGTCGAACCTTTCATCGGCTACCTTCACCGCTCCATAGAGAAGATTTGTGAAAACCGCACCTATCACCAGTGTATCCCGATTCTCGACCGATTCGAATATGTTACGGCAATGTCTTGCAACTACGTCTTCGCCCTTTCGGCAGAGCGGCTGGCACAGATAGAAGTCCCCGAGCGGGCGGAGTTCCTTCGCGTCATCATGCTGGAACTCAACCGGATAGCCTCGCATCTGATTTTCTTCGGGACGACGGCGATGGATATCGGCGCGCTGACGCCTTTCCTGTACGGTCTGCGCGAGCGCGAGATGATCATGGATCTGTTCGAGATGACCTGTGGTCAGCGCCTGACCTACAACTATATACGAATCGGCGGCGTCTCCAAAGATATCCTGCCGGCATTCGTTCCGAAATGCCGCGAAACGATCAATATAATCAAAGATAAAGTAGACGAGTACGAGGCGTTGCTGAACGGCAATCCGATCTGGAAAGCGCGCACGATCGGTATCGGTCCGCTTACCGGCGAAAAGGCCGTCGCATTCGGCGCTTCCGGGCCTATCCTGAGAGCATCCGGAGTCAAATACGATCTTCGCCGCGATGATCCATACAGTATTTACGACAGATTTGAATTCGACATTCCCACTCGTCAGAATGGCGATGTGTTCGACCGGTACGTACTGAGACTTGAAGAGATCCGGCAGTCGATCAGGATCATCGGGCAGGCGCTCGACGGAATCCCGGAAGGGGATTTCAAGGCGAAGGTATCGTTGAAATTCAAGCCGCCGGCGGGAGAGGCCTACACTCGCATAGAGAACTCCCGCGGTGAGATGGGCGTTTATCTGATCTCCGACGGTACGGAGAAGCCGGTCAGGGTGAAGACCCGGGGTGGTTCATATAATCACCTGCAGCTCATTCCGGAGATCGCAACCGACTGCCTGATCGCGGATCTGGTGGCGATTTTTGCGTCGTTCGATATTATCATGCCGGAGGTCGATCGATGACCCTTGCCCTGATGCAACCGGTGGAACTATCTCCGACCTTCCTGTGGATCCAGCATCTGCTCGAAGCGATTGGCATCGGCGGCATGTGGTCAATCGTGATTACCTACGCGATTCTCGCGGTCGTCACGTTTGGTGTACTGGCACTGCTTGCCCTGTTCCTGGTCTGGTGGGAAAGAAAATTTGCCGGGCATATTCAGCAGCGGTTCGGCCCGATGATGACCGGATGGCACGGCTGGTATCAGACAATTATGGATGCGGTGAAACTGCTCCAAAAGGAAGATATCCTGGTAGTCACGCGCGACCGAATGGTCTTCTTCTGGGCGCCGATCATCGCTTTTGTCGCGGCGTTCGCCGCCTATATCGTGATTCCTTTCGGCAAAGGGATCATTGTCGCCGATTTGAATATCGGTATTCTCTATATCATTGCGATCACCACGTTCACGATTATCTCCCTGCTCATGGCCGGATGGGGCTCGAACAACAAATATGCTCTTCTCGGCGGGATGCGTTCCGCTGCGCAGGTGGTGAGTTACGAAGTCCCGATGGTGGCCTCGATCCTGACGGTAGTTCTGTTCGCCGGATCGTTGTCGATGGTCGACATCGTAGATTCGCAGTCGGGATGGTTCTACAATTGGAACATCTTCCGCTTACCGTTCGGTCCGATTGCGTTCATCACTTACATCATCGCTGCCACGGCCGAAGCGAATCGAACTCCGTTTGACATTCCGGAGGCGGAGCAGGAACTGGTGGCAGGGTTCAATATCGAGTATTCCGGCATGAAGTTCGCCATGTTCTTCCTCGCCGAATTTGTAAATATGTTCACGGTGTCGGCGATCGCCACGACCCTCTTTCTCGGGGGATGGACCGGCGTTCTGCTTCCGTCATGGATGTGGTTCTTGGGCAAGACGCTTGCGGTGGTAGCACTGCTCATGCTCTTCCGCTGGACCTTCCCGCGCCTTCGGGTTGACCAGTTGATGGAATTCTCCTGGAAGTATCTGGTGCCGATTACCTTTGCGAACCTGATTTTGGCCGGCTGGATGAAGTACGCCGGATGGTACTGGTAATGAGTGACCGCAACAACGTCATAAAGGAAATTTTCATCGGCCTCAAGGAGCTGATCCTTGGTATGGGAATTACCGGCAAGCACCTCGGACGTCACGCCGTGACTCTGCAGTACCCGGTCCAGAAAATGGAAATGCCGGAGCGTTCGCGCGGAATCGTGGTGCTGCTTTCTGACAAAGAAACGGGTGAACTCAACTGCACCTCCTGCATGCTCTGCATGCGGGCCTGTCCGACGGCGGCGATTCGTATCGAGGCTCCCCGGGATGAAAACAAGAAGCGTCAGCTCAAGTCATTCGTGGTCGACAACACAATCTGCTGTTTCTGCGGGCTGTGCGAGGAAGCGTGCAACTTCTCAGCGATCAAGATGGCGCCGAAATATGAATTCTCGACCTGGACGCGCGAAGAATTGATCTGGGACAAGGACAAGCTGCAGGAGATGGGTCGGGACGTTGACTATGTAGATACCCGGAAGAAGAAACCGGCCAAGGCGGCGGCGGCAGCACCGAAGGCGGACGCGAAAGCCGAGCCGAAGGCTGAAGCGAAGGTTGAATCGAAGCCTGAGCCGAAACCGGAACCCAGGGTCGAGCCCAAGGCCGAAGACGCAAAGCCGAATCCTGGTTCGGATGAAGATTCGAAGAGGAAGGAAGAGAAATGACGGGCGTACCCGAAGTCGGATTTGTCTTTTGGATTCTTGCGGTGATGATGATCGTCTCGGCTTTCATGGTGGTCAGCCTGAAGAACATATTCCACTGCGCGCTCTTTCTTGTGTTCTCTCTTTTCTCAGTGGCCGGGATTTATATTATGCTTCACGCCGAGTTTTTGGCCGCGGCCCAGGTACTTATCTATGTCGGGGCAGTTGCAATCCTGATGATCTTCGCAATCATGCTGACAAGTAACCTGGCTTCGAAGAAAATTCACCAGGTGAATGAAAACGCACTGGTGTCGTTCTTTATTTCCCTGATCTTCTTTATAAGCGTCTGCATGCTCCTGTACAACACGAGAGTCTGGCGCTATGCGGTCGACAGTCTGCCGGAGAACAATGTCATGGCGGTCGGTAAGGCGCTCATGACAGAATACATGCTGCCGTTCGAAGTTGTTTCGGTTCTCATGCTGGCGGCGATGATCGGTGCGATCGTGCTCGCCCGAAAGGAGCGCTCCTGATGTTCTATTATCTGGCGCTCGCCGCTCTGCTGTTCTCGATCGGTCTTTTTGGCGTGCTCACGCGTCGGAACGTCATCGGGATTCTCATGTCACTGGAGCTGATGTTTAATGCGGCGAATATCAATTTCGTCACTTTCAACAGATACATTATTACCGACGGACTCGCCGGCCAGATATTTGCCATCTTTGTCGTAGTAGTGGCGGCGGCCGAAGCTGTGGTCGGGTTGGCCATAGTCCTGCTGCTGTATCGCAACTGGCAGGGTATCAATGTCGATAACGTCAATGTTATGAAGTGGTAGGTTGAGACGATGACAGAACATGCATATTTGATACCCCTCCTTCCCTTGTTTTCGTTCATCATGATCGTCTTCTTCCTGCGTTGGAAGGAAAAGGTATCGGCGGGTCTGTCCATCGCTATGATCCTCGGGTCGTGGTTGATGTCCGTCATAATTCTGATCGAGACGATCTCGCGCGGAGCCGTTCCTTACGAGGCGTTCTATAAGTTCATCGACCTGCCCAGATTCACGCTCGAGATCGGGATCCTGATTGATTCACTTACGGCTGTAATGCTGGTCGTTGTAACCACCGTGGGGGCATGCGTCGAGATCTACTCACTTGGATACATGAAAGACGATCCGCGCTTCAGTCGGTTCTTCGCCTATCTGTCCCTCTTCCTGTTCAGCATGCTGGGCCTGGTCGTTGCCAACAATTTCTTCATGATCTTCATTTTCTGGGAGCTGGTCGGACTCACTTCGTATCTGTTGATCGGATTCTGGTTCGAGAAGAAGTCAGCGGCCGACGCCTGCAAGAAAGCATTCCTGACCACGCGAGTGGGCGATCTCGGTTTCCTCATCGGCCTGTTCCTGGTGGCGTTCTATTTCGGGACGTTTAACTACCACCATGTGTTCGAGATCGTTGGTACAGGCACGGTCCCGGCCGGAGTCATCACGGCGGCGGCGATTTTCATATTCTGCGGTGCGGTAGGTAAATCCGCACAATTTCCGCTTCACGTTTGGCTGCCCGACGCGATGGAAGGTCCGACCCCGGTATCGGCTTTGATCCACGCGGCCACGATGGTCGCGGCCGGTGTCTATCTCGTGGCGCGTTCGATGAGCCTGTTCGTAGGTTCGGCCGATGCTTCGCTCGTAGTTGCGATCATCGGAGTGGTGACCTCGTTCATGGCGGCGACAATCGGTCTGGTTCAGAATGATATTAAGAGAGTGCTTGCTTACTCAACCGTGAGTCAGCTCGGATATATGATAATGGCGCTGGGTCTGTACGGCTACGATACGGCCCACGAGGTTCACTCTTCGGGATTCTACGCCGGAACGTTCCATCTCATGACGCACGCATTCTTCAAAGGCCTCCTGTTCCTCGGCGCCGGATCGGTAATTCACGCGGTTCATACGAACGACATTCAGGAGATGGGCGGACTCTGGAAGAAAATGAAAATTACTGCGATCACGTTTATGATCGCGTCCGGATCTATTTCCGGAATATTTCCCCTGTCCGGGTTCTGGTCGAAAGACGAGATTGTCGCAACGACGGTACATCATCCGATCTTCATGGTCCTTACCCTGGTCATCGCGTTCATGACAGCTTTCTATATGTGGCGACTCTGCTTCCTCACGTTCACGGGAAGTCCGCGCGATCAGCACAGGTACGATCATGCCCATGAATCGCCGGGCGTGATGACTTATCCTCTGATGCTGTTGGCGTTTCTATCGATATTTGCCGGTTGGGTCGGTATCCCCGCCCTTGAACACGGCTTCGCGGCCTTCGTTTACCACGAGCATGCTTACCACCCGCATTTCAACTGGGGTATGGCGCTGCTCTCGACCGTGGTTGCCCTGTCCGGCGTCGGGTTGGCCTACCTGATGTACTACAAACGTTCGATTTCTCCGGAAAAGGTGGCCGCGGCATTGAAACCGCTCTATAAACTGACTTACAATAAATACTACTTCGACGAGATCTATCAGGTTATCATAATCAACCCGCTCATGGCATTCGGTCGCCTCATGTGGAGTTTCGATGCGAGGGTGATCGATGGGTTCGTTAATCTCGTCGGCAAAGCGACAATCCTCTGGGCACAGGTCAAGCAATGGTTCGACGTCTGGATTGTCGATGGTGCGGTGAACGGCTCCGGCTGGATAGTCCGCAAGGGAGCATCGATACTCCGTTATCTTCAGACCGGCTCCCTGCAATTCTATATCCTGTTCATTATGACTATTGTGGTGATCTTCGGCATGTACAAGTTCGAATCGTCGCTCATCAATATCAGCTGGCCCGCGCTGACGCTCGTGTTTGTTGTCGGACTGGCCTTTCTTTCGATTGTTGCGAAGATGGTTCAGGCCAGGATTAAACCGGAACAGGATTCGGAAGGCGAAGAATAGTTTTGATTTTGGAGGATAGATTATAATGCTGAGTTCATTGATATTCATTCCGCTTGCCGGTATGCTGATTGTGATGCTCCTGCCCAAGGATAAGACCAAGCTTATCCAGTGGACGGCGATCGGTATCAGCATTATTCCGATGGCTATGACCTTTTGGCTGACCTGGGATTATTTCTTTAATTTTTCCGGATCTGCAGCGCTGGCGTATGTCGAAGGTCCGTACAATTGGATTCCTTCGCTCAATATTCAGTATTATATGGGAGTCGACGGTATTTCGGTGCCGATGCTCTTTCTGACCGGCCTCCTGTCGACGCTCTCACTGATTGCCTCCCTGAGTATCAAAGACCGAATCAAAGAATACTTCGCTTTTTTCCTGCTGCTCGAAGCAGGGATGATGGGTGTGTTCGTCGCTCTTGATTTCTTCCTGTTTTATGTCTTCTGGGAGATCATGCTTGTCCCGATGTACTTCCTGATCGGCGTCTGGGGCGGTCCGAGGAAGGAATATGCGGCGATCAAGTTCTTCTTATATACATTGTTCGGCTCGATTTTCATGCTCGTGGCGATATTGATACTGTATTTCACGTCGGAGCCGCACACGCTGAACATGATTACTTTACTCGATCACGGTCCGACTTTATCTCACGGACTGCAGATGGTCTGCTTTATTTTCTTCTTCATCGCATTCGCCATCAAAGTCCCTGTCTGGCCGTTCCATACGTGGTTGCCCGATGCACACGTTGAGGCGCCGACAGCGGTGTCGGTCATTCTTGCCGGCGTCTTGCTGAAGATGGGAACTTATGCGATGCTTCGCATCAACTGGCCGATGTTCCCGTCGGCTCTTCGCAGCCTGTCGTTCTGGATCGCTCTGCTCGGTGTGATTGGGATTATTTACGGCGCCCTGGTGTCGATGGCCCAGAAAGATCTGAAGAAACTGGTAGCGTATTCATCGGTTTCGCATATGGGCTACTGTATGATGGCTCTCGGCGCGTTTACGTCGACCGCCGCCATCACGGGCGTCATGTTCCAGATGGTCTCGCACGGATTGATTACGGGCGCACTCTTCCTTCTGGTTGGCGTTCTGTACGATCGCGCTCACACCAGGGAAATCGCGGCGTTCGGCGGGATCGGCTCCAAGCTGCCGGTCTACAGCGGTATCATGGTGCTGTTCTCGATGGCCGCGCTCGGTCTTCCGGGGATGTCCGGATTCGTGGCCGAGTTCATGGTCTTCGTCGGCTCGTTCAGCGTCCTGAACAAAGTGCTGGTTGGAATCTCGGTACTCGGCGTGGTGCTGGGTGCGACTTATATGCTTCGCATGGTCCAGCGGGTGTTCCTCGGTGAATTTAACCTCGCACGCTGGGGCGGACTGACCGAGATCAATTTGAGAGAGATCATTTCAGTGGCGCCGCTGGCCGTGCTCACGCTTGCGATCGGCGTCTATCCGAAACCGCTGACCGATTTGATGAGCGCTACGATTCAACATTTGATTACGCTGATGTCAAGGTAGGATGATGAACGCGCAGCTCCCACAGATGAATTTCTCGATGATGCTTCCGGAGATCTTTCTCTTTCTCTGGGCGCTGGTCGTAATTACGTTTGATCTGGTTACTCGCAGAAAGAGCGAGACCGCGACCGGATATCTGTCCATGCTCGGTCTGGCTATAACCGGGGCCATACTTGCCTTTACCGGCTACGGACGCGGGTTCGGCAATATGTTCTTCAACGATCCCTTCTCGCTGTTCTTCAAGATTATTTTCCTTGGTGCTGCCTTTATGGCGATCGGCAGCTCATTCGGAATAGTCAAAAAGAAAATTGTCAATCACCGGGGCGAGTTCTTCGGACTTATCCTCTTCTCGACAGTCGGTATGATGTTCCTTGCGTCCTCGAACGAACTGCTGTCGTTGTATATCGGCCTTGAACTGACGACGATTCCGCTCTTTGTGCTGGCGGCGTTCTTTAAGGACAATAAGCTGTCGGTCGAAGCCGGGATGAAGTACTTCGTCATTGGAGCGTTCTCATCGGCGCTGCTTCTGTATGGTTTATCGTTCCTCTACGGTTTGTCCGGCACGACCGATATCGTTCAGATGAAAATCAACATGGCCATCACCCACCTTACCTTCAAGAACATCGGCGTGATGCTGATTGTCTCGACCTTGCTGATTCTTGCGGGAATCGGATTCAAGCTGGCGCTGCCGCCGTTCCACCAGTGGGCGCCGGATGTGTACGAAGGTGCGCCGACTCCGGTTGCGGCCTTCCTCTCGGTAGGATCCAAAGCGGCCGGCCTGGTCGCCTTTGCCAAGATATTCGTGAACGGTTTGTTCGCTTTCTGGGGACCTGAAATGGCGCCGAACGACTGGGGGAGAATGGTCGCGGTCGCGGCAATCCTGGCTTTGATCATCGGAAATGTCGTGGCTATCCGTCAGTCGAATATCAAGAGGATGCTTGCATATTCGTCGATTGCCCAGGCCGGATACATCATGATCGGCATGGTGTCGATATCAGATTTCGGTCTGTCCGCGGTGGGATACTATATATTCGCCTATTTGTTCGCCAATATGGGTGCGTTTGCGATGGTCGTGATTTTCGAGGACCAGACCGGATCATGTCAGATCGCGAGCTATCGCGGGTTGTCCAAAACCTCGCCCTTCTTTGCCGCTTCCCTTTCTCTTTTCCTGCTGTCGCTGGCCGGGATTCCGCCGCTCGCCGGCTTCATGGCGAAATACAAAGTTTTCGCGGCCGCTATAAATTTGGCTACGACCGGACAGGGAAGATACGATTTCCTCTACTGGCTGACCGGAATCGGTCTGCTGACCGCCGTCTTTTCACTCTTTTACTATGCCAACGTGATCAAGGAGATGTACTTCTCCAGGGATGAGTCGCCGTACCGCATAGTGTACTCTTTTGCAGCTTCGGCCGTGGTGATCATCGGCCTGGCCGGTATCTTCATTGTGGGTATCGTCCCCGAACCGATCCTCCAATTTGCCGGCAAGATCTCGGCTGTCTTCGGATTTATGCCCCACTGAGGGCAACCGAAATTATTTGACATAGGAAATACCGCCGAATATACTCAGGCTATAATTACTTTCACCCCAGGTGGTTTGGCTGTGAGACAATTGCTCAACATAGTGAAGCGGTATTTCGTATCCGGCGTTCTCGTGGTCGTTCCGCTTATCCTTACCTATCTCGTGCTCAAGTTTCTTCTGGAGGCGGTGGATAACATCCTTCGGCCGATAATCGAGCAGGTATTCGGATATTACGTGTTCGGGCTGGGAGTACTGACCACCATACTGCTGATACTTCTGGCCGGGGTCCTCACTCGGAATTTTGTTGGCGCTCAGCTCTACCGATATGGCGAGCGGATACTCGGGCGGATGCCGATCATTCGGCCGGTCTATTCCGCCGCCAAGCAGTTGCTCGAGGCGATCGCAATGCCATCGACAAGCACCTTCAAAGAAGTTGTCCTGGTCGAGTACCCGAGGCGTGGCGCCTATGCCGTCGGATTTGTCGCGAAGGAAATTGCTCTGGATACCGACGGGACTCCGCGCAAACATACTGTTGTCTTTGTCCCGTCAACCCCGACGCCGGTCTCCGGCATCGTGATTATAGTACCGTCGAACGAAGTTACACCGCTTGATTTGACACTTGAAGAAGGAGCCAAATTCCTCGTGTCGGGAGGAGCAGCCTCCCCGGAACAGCTCAGGCGGAAAGTCGGTTTCAAAAACAGTGATGACAATGAGGTTAGATATGAAGTTGGCTAATCTGCTTATGGAACGTCGAATTACCATCGACCTCAAAGCCAGAACCAAAGCTGAGGCGACGCTGGAATTGCTGGAGATGATCAAGGCTGAAAGCGTGCGGATGGATTACGACGAAGTCATGCGATCGATCGAAGAACGTGAAGAGATCGACAATACCTCTTACGGCCATGGTTTTGCCTTCCCGCACGCACGTACCGATGCTGTTTCTGAGCTGTACATTCTGATCGGCGTGTCAAAAGCGGGGCTCGAAGAAAAGACGCCGGACAACATTCCGGTCCACGTCGTTTGTCTCCTTCTCACTCCGGCGACAATCGCCAAACTGTATCTTCAGACTCTTTCCGGTCTGGCTGCGTTTGGACGCACCCCCGGAACGCTGGAAAAGGTCCTGAATGTAACCCATAAAAGCGAGCTGGTGAAGCTCATCGCCGAGACCGGAATCACGGTGGACAAGGAATTGATGGTCAAGGATGTCATGCGACACAATGTGGCCACCGTTACGCCCGATGATACACTCAAAGAGGTCGCCAACCAGATGTTCCGAAACCGACTTTCGGCGCTGGCTGTGGTCGACACGAACGATCAGCTCGTCGGCGTCATCGGCGACCGTGATCTCATCAAGGCTGCTCTGCCCGACTACAAATCTCTCATTTCCAATCTGAACTACTCCATGGATGTGGAGCCGTTCGAAGAATTGCTTAAGCAGGAAGACAAGATCAAGGTATCACAGTTGTACCGCACGGACTATGAAGTCACGACGCCGGAGACGCGGATTGTCGAGGTCGCGGCGATGATGATATTCAAGGACGTACGTCGGGTTTTTGTCATTTCCGGCGAAAACAAACTGGTCGGCGTCCTTCTGCGAAAAGATATCGTCAACATGATTATCAGAGGTTAGCGGGAGCCAGATGACGGAACATCGGCACAAGTTCAAGATACCGTTTTATATCTACCTGATCTTCTCGCTGACTTTCCTGATTTCCCTGCCCGGTTTGCTTGCCGGGCTGTTTCATTGGCATATCTCGCCGGTAGCCGGTACGATTACGTTCGGCCTGGCGATTTTCGGCGGCGCCTTCATCCTCTCGTGGGCGGCCGAAGCGGCGCAGATCGATATTTCCGAGTCGCTCGCGGTAGTCATTCTGGCTTTGCTGGCGGTCCTACCGGAATACGCTGTCGATTTCGTCTTCACCTGGAAGTCGGCTCACGACCCCTCTCAGATGCACTTCGCGATCGCCAACATGACCGGTGCGAACCGTTTGCTCGTCGGACTCGGCTGGCCGTTCATCCTGTTTCTGTATGTGCTGGTCAAGAAGAAGAAGCATATCGTGTTGGAAGCTACCCAGCGGGTTGAGATCTTCTACCTTGCGATGGCCACTTTGTATTCGTTTACGATCCCACTCAAAGGCAGCCTCAATCTCATTGACACCGTCATCCTCGTGTTCATGTTCGCGATGTACACGCGAAGGGCGGCCCAGATGGAGTCGGGGGAGCCGGAGATGGTCGGGCCGGTGAAGATCGTGGCGAATTTTTCTACGGTACCGAGGCGGATTTTCACGATTTCGTTGTTCGTCTATGCCGGGTTGGTGATTTTCTTCGTGGCCGAACCGTTTGCAGAATCGCTGGTGGCGATGGGCAGAAGTTTCGGCGTAAATGAATTTCTTCTGGTCCAGTGGCTGGCGCCGATCGCATCCGAGGCGCCGGAATTCATCATTGCCGCCGCCTGGGCGACACGCGGCGCCGCAGGCTCGGCCCTCAAAGCGCTGATATCTTCCAAGGTGAATCAGTGGACATTGTTGGTGGGAACGATCCCTCTCGTTTATGCCATATCGGGCGGTGCAATTCACCCGTTCGTGCTTGACACCCGTCAGGACCATGAGCTGATCCTTACGGCCGCACAGTCTCTGTTCGGAGTGGCCGTGCTGGTTAACCTGAAATTGAATAAGACGGAAGGTATGCTGCTTCTCGTTTTGTTCTTAGCTCAGCTTATTGTCGAGGAAATCCGGCTCGAAGTAGCCGCCGTCTACATCCTGCTCGCCATCCTGTTCCACTATCTTCACAGGGGTTCGCTAATTCCGGCGGCAAAGATCGGTTTGAATCTGAAGATGTTCAAGAAATAGCGCCGTCGCTACTCCTCTTTGTTTTCTTTCTCCCTGAACCCGATTCGAGGAAACGGATTGACGATCGAACTGGCGATATTCGTCAGATGCGCGTTGACCCGCTTGAGATATCGGGCGTACATGGCGAGGCTGACCGACTCTCCGGTTGACAACGACCGATCCTTCACGAGTATCATATCATCCACGATCCGATCGCTCTTTTTCGCGAGGTCCTGCTCGACCTGCAGGATGGTGCGAGCGCGGTCCTGATCCTGCGTCTTGAGGACTTCAATCACCATCGGGAAATGCCGTTCGATCGCTTTCTCGATCTCCTGCAGTGTCGATTCGTGAATGCCTCCCTTGAGCATCTTATTGTGCAAGTTGGCGAGTCCGGCAATGTTCTTGGTGTAGTCACCAATCCGCTCAACGTCTATAACGATCGAAACCAGCGCCAGTCCGGGCACGAGATTCTCATTGCCCGCGATCGTTAGGTGTGTCAGAACTTTTCTGCGAACCTCCCGCTCGTATTTGTTGATCTTCCGGTCGGTGGCCCGGATATCGAAGGGGAGATCAGAAGTGTTCGTTTCGCGCAATGTCTTGCGCGAAGCGTGGAACATCTTTTCATCGAACTCCAGCATCAGGAGGGTTGTTTTGTAAGCCTCGTCCAGAAGGCTTTCGGAACCGAACAGCTCCTTGAATTTATTAAACATAATTGCTCCTCTTATCTGTACAGGTAAATAATAATACCCGGTATCAGGAAGAATACTACCACTATATATCCTATCGGCACGAGCCGTGATTTCTGGGTGAATTCGCTCAGGGTCCTGGCCAGCCAGATCGGTATCGCTTTGAGCGGCCAGAATATGAAGATACCGAATATATTGAAAATCAAATGGGCGAACGCCACTGCCACCGCCTGGTGCGATCCGGTGACGAATGAGGCAAGGAAGGCGGTGATGGTGGTTCCGATGTTTGCGCCGAGCAGATAAGGATAAATCTGCGGGATGGTAATGACGCCTGCTCCGATTAACGGCACGACTATTGAGGTTGTGATCGAAGAAGATTGGACCAGTGTCGTCAGCGCAACACCAAGCAAGAATCCAAGGATCGGGGTGCGGAATATATATCGCTGGAAGAACTTCTCGACCTTGGCGAGGACCATCGATTTCAACACTACAACGATGTATCTGAGTGCAATGAAGAGCAGCAGGAGCGCAACTAATGCCGAGAGCCAACCGGATCGATTGGTCAGGTGAATGATCAACTCCGCCACCGGACCGGTGATCGCTTTCAGGGGCGAAGTAAACTTGAGTCCCCCGAATCCGGAAAAGACTGATTCGAAGTACTTGGCGGAACCTCCGATGATATTGAAATATATCTGCAGAGGAAGTAGGACAATCACCGAGCAGATATTAAAGAAGTCGTGAAGGAGCGACCCGCAGAAGGCCCGCTTGAATTCATCGCCGCGATTAATATGTCCGAGCGAGACGATGATATTCGTTACCGAGGTGCCGATGTTGGCGCCCATGACCATAGGGACCGCGGACTCGAACGAGAGCACGCCCGAAGCCACCAATCCCACGATAATCGATGTCGTGGTGGAAGAGGATTGGATGATCGCCGTGGTGATCAGTCCGATCATCAAACCGATGACCGGATTGGAAGTAGCGTGGAAGATGGTTTCGGCGAAATCTTTGCCGAACAGCTTGAAGGCGTCGCCAAGGAGTGTGATGGAGAGGATAAATAGATAAACGAGCCCTGCAAGCGCGACAAGTTTTGAAATTATCTCGCGCCGCGAGGTAGTGCGGACGGTGAAATCCCTTTCGACACCGGCTCTGACGGCCATGCGCTTACGTAACCCTTACATAATTCCCGACAAATTGTTAGGAATATATGAGCGCGCGGTTAAGCGGTCAAGCGATTTGGGTCGCCCGTACAGAGAGAAATTCGGTCTCTCCCGGAGAACTACATCTTTCCGGCAGAAGTCATAATATATCGGTCTGTCCGGAAGTATTTCGAGGCTACCCGACGAATGTCGCTCGCATTGACCGCCTGTAGTGCCGACAGGTAATCACGGTCATAGCCAAGTTTCCTGCCGAGGTATTCATCGACGCCCAGATAGTAGGCCTGATTGATGCTCGACAGCTTCGCACTCATCAGATGTCCCCAGATTTGATTGCGGGCGCTGTTAATCTCGTCCGACGTCGGGCCATCGAGCTGCAATTTCTCGATCTGCAGGATGATGCCGTCCCACGCTTTCTCGAAATTTCCGGCCGATGTTCCGATGACCGAGTAGTACCAGCCGAAATGCTTGTCGAAGACCGCCCCCGTCCCGACAGAATAGGCCAGGCCGTCGCGTTCACGGAGGTTCTGATAGAGACGCTGGGAAAGAATTGAAGCGGCGATTTCCAGCGCCGCGGCATCCTTATCGCCGGCTCCCGGAAGGGGAGACCCGAGATAAACATTGATCTGCTCTTTGTTCATCTCCGCATGATCGGTCTCGATCTTCGTCACCGGCGCCGGCGGCTGTGGTTCGTGATAATCAGCTGGTGGATAGCAGAGCCGGCCGAATCGATCGGCAACCCACTGCTTGACTTCATCGATTGGCCTGTCACTGGCGATTGACAGGATCATGTTCTGCGGGGCATAGAACATTGCATGATATGCCTTCAGATCGCTGCGCGTGATCGCTGCGATCGTCTGAGGCGTTCCCATGACCGGTTTGGCGTAGGCCGAGGAATCGAACATCCTCTTGAAGAACAGTGAGCGGGCAACTTTCGAGGGTGAAGCGGCATCCCGACCGACTATTCCCATCATGCCTGACCTGACATTCTCTACATCCGCTGAATCGAAAGCAGGCTGGAGGAGCATTTCGCTGAAAAGATAAAATCCCCGCTTAGCGTACTCATCGATCGTCTCGAATTTGAGAAATGAGTACTGGTCAGTCGTGTACCGGTCATCGTACGGTATCCACGGATTGTCGTACAATGTGACGTTGGCGCCGATTTTCGCCAGGTCTTTCGTGAGTTGTGTCGCATCCCGTGTAAACGTACCCCGCTCGATACACCGATTGACGAAATCAGTGATACCGGTCTTGCCTTCCGGTTCATTGGCCGAGCGGTTCTTGCCGAGGATGTTCATTGCGAATACTTTGGTGTCCGGATTCTGTTTGATGATCACGGTCAATCCGTTATCAAGAACTTCACGGTCATAAGTAGCTTTGTCCGAAAGTGTGAATTTCACCGAGTCTGTCTTCGGAAACACGAGCGGGTAACCGGCCAGATCGTATTGCTTGAATGTCACCGAATCAAAATGAGATTTGATTTGTTCATCGGTCGGTTCCGGAGGCAGGTAAGGCGTCTGTGTCGAATCGGCCGGCCGGACGACCACGCCAACATAATCGGGCTGTTTCAACCAGTGTTTCGCCGCGGTCTGGCAGTCTGCCCAGGTAACCCGGGAAAGCCGCTCCGGATACGACTGAATGAAATCCCACCCGGTCGTCATCATCATCGGTGCGATCATGAAGCCGTAGTAATGCAGCTTTTCAGCTGTGTATATATCCTGAGCCTTGACGGATGTTTTGATTCCCTCGATACTTTCCTTATCGGCGACATGGGTATCGAGGCTCTCAATCTGGTTCAGGATAGTTGAAACGATAGTATTTGCTTTGTCCGGTTTATCGGTCACTACATTCACCTCGAGACGGGAAAAACCGGCGTGGGTGACGAGCGAAACCGAAGCCTCCGAGGCCAGCGGGTCGGCGCCGCCGGTGAGGGCGGCTGCAAGAGGAGAGACACCGCTCATATTGAGGTACTGGCTGAGCAGATCCATCGCAAGATAGTCACTGTCGGAGTACTTCGGGGCGGAGAAGGAGAAATCGATGTAGGTCGATTTGACGTTCGCCACCGTGTCATAGACATGTTGTCCGGTGAGCGCATCCGTCTCGCCGGCATCGTTCGGTCGGGCCTGTTCAATCGAGGCGGTGCTGTCTACGGGCGGCATGATGCTGCCTAATGTCGAGTCGATAATCAGTTTCATCTGAGGTGTATCAAAATCGCCGATGACGAGAGCGGTCATGTTGCCCGGTTCGTAGTACCGCTTCCAGTAGTCGATAATCGCTTCTCTCGGGATATTCTGAATGAACGCACGGTATCCGAGCACCGGACGTCCATAGTCGGTTCCTGCGTACGCCTTGCTGGTGAAGAAATCTTCAGCAGGCGCGCCCGGCGAATCGGCATCCCGGTTAATCTCTTCAATGACTACTTTGCGCTCCTTGGGAAGCTCCGATTCCGGTATAGTCGAATTGAACAGCATGTCCGCCTGCACGGCCAGACCATAGTCAATATACTGGCGGGGCATGAGCACCAGATAGGCGGTCAGATCTTTGCGGGTGAAGGCGTTTATGTAGCCGCCGAGATTGCGGATTGATTCATCGAGCTGTTCTCGGTCCATATGGGTGGTGCCGTCAAAAAGGAGATGCTCCAGAAAATGGGTAATTCCGTTTTCGTATTGGGACTCGTATTTGCTCCCTGACTTGACGAATATAACCGACGCTATCATCGGCGAACCGTGGTTCTCCTTGAGAATCACCTTCATTCCGTTGTTGAGGGTGTAAAGACTGTCGGCGGCCTTTGGCGAAGAGGGTATTAGCAGGGCAGCAAATATGAAAACCAGTGCAGCCACCCCGGTTCTGGATTTGAGCGAATTCAGCATATCTATGACTCCTGTCCGGGACCGAACGGAGGGCCCGTCTCATGTGTATATTTCAATAACTGACAAGAAGTTATATTACAGGCAGAGAGATGGTTTGTCAACCACCGAAGAATTGAATTGACTCGCTGAGGATATCCGGTATATTCAGGCAACTGTTTATGAAAAAGCTACTTAGACATGTCCGGGAGGGCCTGAAGTTCGGTCTGATTGCGCTGACCGTGGCTTCGCTCACGTTGAGCGGTGCCCAGTCAGCCAAACGACTTTTCACCGGTTACGGTAGTCACGAGACGGTTGAGAAACAGATCGCCGAACTGGCGCAATTTATTCCCGGTCCACCCACGCCTGACGAAGCTCCCGGAAAGATGGCTCGCGACAGTCAGCCGAATTGCGAGCAACCAGCTTATGCCGCCGCACCACTTGTTGTCAAAACCGATAATTCCGAATCCCGCATTAATCCGGATACCCATCAGCCCGGCCGAGATGTATCCGCCTCAACGAAGACGATCCGCAATCGATCGATAAAGACAAGCTCTTCTAATATCTCATCTCGACTCGCCCTCCAATTCACGCTGGTAGGTGCGAAACCTTCCGGAACCAGCTAAACGCCGGTTTCTCCTCAGCAAGAATCCAAGTCAAAAGACAATAAATAATTTCGAATAATTTCTAATTTTTTGGAAGGAATCTATATGTCCAAGCACAATTGGCGTATTCTCCTCACAATTGCCCTGGTGATTCTGGCGGTTGTCGCCTTCTGGAACACCTTCAAACTGTGGACAATGAGCCCGGCTGAGAAGCAACAGATGCAGGCCGACGATCCGGGCGCGCTGCTGAAACTTCAGCAGAAGGCAATTCGCCTCGGCCTGGACCTCCAGGGAGGCATCCATGTCGTCCTCCGAGTCAAAATGGAGGAACTTGATAAAGACTCTCAGAAAGACGCGGTCGATCGGGCCATTCAGGTCGTTCGTAACCGTATCGACGGTCTTGGTGTGGCGGAGCCGGTAATCGTTAAACAGGGGACCGATCGAATTGTAGTGGATCTTCCCGGTTATACCGATGCCGCCCGTGCCGAAGAACTGATCGGTCAGACGGCTTTGCTGCAATTCAAGCTGATGGATTCTTACGAGAATGCCAACCTGCTTCTGGCTCGTCTGGATTCGGCAATCTACAAGTATCAGCAGGCGAAAAAAGGCTTGTCCTCAACCGACACCACCCTGACAGCCAAAAATGGCGAAACCAAGAACGAAAAGACGCCTCCCTCGAAATCAACCAATCCGAAAGACAGCTCGAACGACATACTGGCCGAGTTGATGGGAGACAGTGCTTTCGACACTGCCGCAGCGTTTGGTTTCGATGAATCAGACACGGCGTCAAACGAGCACCCGCTTACATCGCGGCTCGAACCGGCGCTCTTCAATAGCACAACCGGTACCAACTGGCCCGCCTACTCGGTGAAGAAGGACGATCGGGAGCTCATCGCCAGGTGGCTGCAGCTTCCCGAAGTTGCTTCCCTGATCCCGATCGATGACCAGTTTGCCTGGTCTACCCGGTCGGAGTTAAGAAATCAGCGTCAGGTCTATATGCTGTACCTCCTGAAGAGAAAGGTGCAGTTCCTTGGCCGCTTCCTCGAAGGAATCAGCCTCGGTACCGGGCAGATGGGTGGTTTTGATGTAAACTTCAGCCTCTCCGGCGACGGAGCGGCCCGGTTTGCCACGCTGACCGGTGCGAACATAAACAAACCGCTCGCGATCGTGCTCGACGACAAAGTCGAGTCGGCGCCGTTTATCAATTCGAAGATCCGTAATCGCGGTCAGATTACGATGGGAAGTTCGGCGAAGATCGATGACGCCCGCAACATGGAAATCGTGCTGAAAGCCGGTGCGCTTCCTGCCCCGGTTGAAATCATCGAAAAGAACGTCGTCGGCGCCACCCTCGGCGCGGACTCGATCAAGAAAGGGTTCTATTCATCCGTCATCGGGTTGATCGTGGTTCTCCTGTTTATCGGCATCTACTACCGGATCTCCGGAGTCATTGCCGATATCGGTTTGTTGTTCAACCTCTTCTTCCTGTTGGCGATCATGGCGGCGCTCGGCGCCACTCTCACCATGCCGGGTATCGCCGGTATTATTCTGACGATGGGTATTTCGGTCGACTCGAATATTCTGATTTTCGAGCGTATCCGCGAAGAACTGCGGACGGGCAAGACCGTACGGGCATCGATCGATGCCGGTTACAGCCGCGCCTTCGTGGCCATTTTCGACTCCCACGTCACCACGCTTATCACCGCCGGTGCTCTGTTCCTCCTCGGTTCGGGACCGATCAAGGGATTTGCCGTAACGCTCTTCTGGGGTGTTACGATCTCCCTGTACACGGCATACATCATCACGAAGCAGATATTTGATTTCCGCAAAGGTTATCAGAAGCTGAGCATATAATCGAAAGGTGAGAGCAACATGTTTAGAATAATTGGTGAAACACACATAGACTTTATCGGGCTTCGTAAGATCGCCTTCGTCCTGTCGGCGTGTCTTATCATTCTCGGCCTGATCGGGTTCGTCATGATCTCCCTGGGGAAGGCGAATCTCGGCATTGATTTCGCAGGCGGAATCATGATCCAGGGATACTTCGATAAACCGGTCAAAATCGATGATCTCCGCAACGCCACCGTCACGGAGTTCCCGGATATCCAGATCACCCACCTGACCGACTTCGAGAAGCCGAACGCCTTCATTGTCAAGGTCAAGCAGCCCCAGTCCGAGCAGGAGTCCAAAGAAAAGCTGGCTGCGTTGAAAAGCGACATTACCGGCAAATTCGCCGGCAATGCTTTCACGATCGTGTCGGAGCACGTGATCGGTCCGGCGGTCGGAGAGACCTTGCGGCGGGATGCCCGCTGGGCGGTTCTGCTGTCGATGTTCGGTATTATCATTTACATCTGGATTCGATTCGATTTTCGAAGCGGGATCGCGGCTACAATCGCGACTTTCCACGACGTACTCGCGGTGTTAGGAATCTTCTTTATCTTCCGACTTGAATTCGACTCCCTGATCGTGACGGCACTGCTGACCCTTGCGGGATATTCTCTAACGGATACGGTCGTCGTGTACGACCGAATACGAGAGAATCTCAGGAAATTCCGATCCAAGGGTGAATTTGCCAACGCGGTCAACGTCTCGATCAACGAGATGTTGTCGCGAACGATCAATACTTCGATGACGGTGTTGATCGTGGTCGGCATCCTCTTCCTGTTCGGCGGCGAGGTGCTTCATAATTTCGCCCTCGCGCTGTTCCTGGGAGTTATTGTAGGAACCTACAGCTCGGTGTTTGTGGCCAGCCCAATTGTGGTTGAATGGGAAGCCCGCTCGCCGAAGCGCTTCAAATAGTCGTTTCTTACTCGATTCGACGAAAATCAGCCCGCCGGTCTGCACCGGCGGGTTTTTTTTGCGCCCGATTGCGTTGGCAGTGACAACGGATGGCAACATCGCCTTAAACACTCCAATATATTTGCTTGACACACTATTCGGGGCCTCTATCTTTTGCACCGATATTACTTCACGACCGACCCTGTTCGAAGTTGGGAAGCGAGGCCGCCGATGTTGACAGTTTTTCTGTCGCTGCTCGCTGTCGCGGTTGTCACCGACAGCACTTACAATACCAAAGAGAATCCGGTTGAGGTTGACCCGATCGTTGTCGTCGGTCAGCGCGAACCGGTCAGGTTGTCTAAGGCGGTCAATTCGGTGATTACGGTTCCTCCGCAGAAGATGGAGGATGCTTCCGAGGACAACGTTCTTTCCCTGTTCAACTACTCGAGCTCGTCGATCAGCATAACTTCGGTCAACGGAGTCGGGTACGGATTAGGGACGTACGGTCAGGGACGGATACTCATCCGCGGGCTCGGGTTTACACCGAACCGCGGATCGCTGGTCCTGATCGACGGTCGTCCTGATATTGCCGGACTGTTCGGCCACCCGCTTCCGGATACCTACCAGCGGGCCGGACTTTATTCGGCTGAACTGGTCAAAGGCGGATCGTCCACGCTGTACGGCTCCAACGCCATTGCCGGCGTGCTGGATCTGCAGTCGTTCTACCGTCCCGATCTGGATAAGTACACGAATCTCGAATTGAAGGGCGGGTCTTACAACACGTTCGACGGCGTGATACAACACTCTCAGAAGGTCGGGCAGGCGATTCTTGCGGGATGGTACGAATACCTGAGATCGGACAATCAGCGTGATTACGAGGCATACTTCAACCGTTCCGGCGGGTTCAGAGCACAACTTCAACAATGGAAGGGCATGAATCTGTTGCTGAGCGGTAAGGTCACGTCGTTCGATTTCGGCGATGCCGGTCCGGTGTACGCACCGATGCCTTCGACCGGAAAGATCCTTCGCACCGGTGTGACCGCAGGTGCGGATCGAAGAACCGATGCGTACGCGCTTTCAGCAAGACTATACAACAGCTACGGCCATCATACGTTTTCAGACGGCTTTCATTCGGTCGATCGGAACAATGGGATTGATCTATTCGGCCGACTCAATCATGTCGGTTCGAAACATCTGTCACTGTCTGGCGGACTTTCTTTTGACCAGTTGGGCGGGAATGCGTACGACGGAACGCCGTTCACGCGGCCGGGGAATTTCGATGAAAACGAGTTCGCCGCTCATGCCCAAACCGAGTTCAGCTACAAAGCTCTCAGCAGCCTGATCCTCGGCGGTCGATACATTCATCACGATCGCTACGGATCGCATTTTGTGTATCAGGCCGGGTTGGTCGTAACGCCGCCGTCGATCGGTTCGTTCAAATTCTCGATCGGCACCGCCTACCGAAATCCCACGATCAACGAGTCGCAGCTTTTCATGATCTCCAACCCGGACTCACTCAAACCGGAAGAGGGGACATTCTACGAGGTCGGCTACTTCAAGAAGCTTAACGCCAGTCTCTCGGTGGAGACGGCCGTTTTCTGGCGTGAGGGCAAGAACCTTATTCTGACCATGCCCAACCCTTCCCCGCCGCCGTTCGTTACCTTCCAGAACAGCGGGACTTATAAGCACTCCGGGATTGAGGCGACAGTGCGTTTTTCTCAGGGCAGATTCAGTTTGAATCCGTCTTATACGCATCTGAATCAGGATAGCTACAACGAGTCTGTCCCGACTGACAAGTTCGTTGTCGACGGCGGTTTCACCGCTCGCCGATTTCGGGCCGGAATCGAAACGGTGGCAGCATTAAACACGAGATCCGACTCGGCCGGGGTACCGGTTGTCCTGAAGGACTATGTCCTGGTGAATCTTGACCAGGTCTTTCATATCACGCCTAATCTTGATTTTTCCTTGAAGGTCAATAACCTATTTGACCAGAAGTACCAGATAGTCTCCGGATATCCGATGCCCGGAGTCACGTTCCGTGGCGGACTCGCCATCAGGATGTTCTGACGGCGTGTCATTTGCCTTACATCCGAACTGACAGATAATTTTTCAACGAAAAGCAGAGTCTGACTGTATATTATGTATATGCAGTGGGTATACTCAAAATCGGCTATTTTGGCCCTGGTTGTTACTCTGGCGGCAAGCTCGGCTTCTTTTTCCCAGGGACGGGAACAGATTCCGAAGCTCATGCAAATGAACCAGTTACGAAGCGCGCCAACAGCCAACCCTGACCCCTCCGCGATCAAAGTGGCCCGTCTTCACTATTCGGGCGGTGGCGACTGGTACTGGGGAAGTTCCTCAGTGCCAAATTTTCTGAAATTCATCTCTGAGAATTCCCCGTTCCCGGTCGACACGATCGAGCACGAAATCAAGATTACCGATCCGGATCTGTTCAAATATCCGTTCCTATTCGCTACCGGTCACGGAATTATCAGTTTCAACTCAGATGAGCAGGAAAGACTGCGCCAGTATCTGGCCAATGGCGGATTTCTCTTTGTCAACGACTCGTACGGTATGAAAGAGACGTTCCCGAAGGAACTGGCCAAGCTGTTTCCCGACCGCAAGATCGTGGAATTGCCTTACGACCACCCGATCTACCACTGTTTTTATGATTTCCCGAACGGACCGCCGAAAATTCACGAGCACGACGGTCTGCCGCCTCGGGCGTATTCAATCATTGTTAACGGGCGGGTTGTGGTCTATTTTCTGATTGAGTCCGATATTGGAGATGGATGGGAAGATCCCCAGGTTCATCACGATCCGGAAGTGAAACGTCAGGAAGCTCTGAGGATGGGGTTAAACCTTTTGACTTACGCGTTGTTATATTAGCAGACGTATTACTTACCAGAATTTTACTCTGTTTTGAAATAGATATCCGGGTTACAATCGGCTAACCGAGACAAGTAATTGCGAGGTGACCTTCATGAGAGAGATAACTAACAGCCGCAAACTCATACAGATTCTTCAGCAGACTTTGCTGAAACAGAGACTGGTGTTGTCGGCCGCCGGTTTGCTGCTCACGCTGACCGTGGTGTTGGCCGCCTGGATTATTCTCTCACTGCTTGCCAACGTTGTAATCCTCCCGGTCGCCGTGAAGGTCAGCCTGCTTATTCTCAGTGGACTGGTCACGCTCTATTTCTTCGGCCGCCACGCTATAGGAAGGTTCTTCTCGGGGACGGTCGATGATGTCGCCGTGGATCTCGAAACCAGGAACCCGGCTCTCAAGGGACGGCTGATAGCGGCGATTCAGTTTTCCCGCACTGCTAAGACACCCGGATATTCTTCTGAATTGATAGATATGACCGAAAAGCAGGCCCTCAAAGAGGCTGGCGGAATCAATTTCAACGAATCAGTCCGATTCTATCCGGTGCTGAGAACCGGACGGCTCCTCGGTGGGTGTGTGGTGGTTGCGGTGGCATTGCTTCTACTGGTCCCGGGGCTGTTCACGTACTCGTACGAAGTCTACTCTAATCCGACTTCGGTTATCGCCCCGCCGCTCGGATACAAATTGGTTGCCAACCCCGGATCGACCGAATGGATCAAATATCGTGACATTCCGATCGGTGCCTCGATCTTCGGCGATCATCTTCCGGACAAAGCTTCGGTCTCCTACCGGATGGCGGGAGGAAGCTGGCAGAAAGCTGAAATCGACCTTCGCAAGCAGCACAAATTCGAGCTTGCCGGCGGCGACTCGGTCGCCTTCGCCATAACCCTTCGTCAGGTCAACAAATCATTTGATTACTATGTCGAAGCTGGTCGCGAGAAGACGGAGATTCAGAAAGTCGATGTGGTCGATCGGCCCCGGGTACAGGGAATCAAGCTGTCCGTGTTCTACCCGGATTACACCGGCCTTCAGCCGACCGTTGTTGACGAAAACAACGGATCGTTCTCGGCCGTGGTAGGCAGCCGCGTCAACATGAAGATTACGACCAACCTGCCGATCACACAGGCGGAACTGGTCTTTGATGACTCCAGCCGTACGCCGATGAAGGTGCTGAACAAAGAGGCTGAGATCGCGATGGTGGTCGACAAGTCCCGTTCCTACCATATCCGACTCACCGATCGGATGGGTGAAAACAACCCCGACCCGATCGAATACTACGTAACGGCGGTCCCGGATGACTATCCGTCGATCGATGTTGTCCGGCCCGGGTTCGACGTCAACCTCACCGATGACATGACGCTGCCGTTGAAGGTGCACATCTTCGACGACTACGGTTTCTCGTCACTCGTAATGAAGTACCGGGTTGTCTCGCAGGGGAGACCGTCGGAAGAAAACGTCGCGGTCCTGCATTATCCCGACAAAATCAAGACCGAAGGCGAAGTTGAGTTCAATTGGGATATGGACAAGCTGAACATGTATCCCGGCGACTACGTCACCTATTATTTCGAAGTGGCCGACAATGACCGCATTTCCGGACCGAAGATTACCAAGTCTCACCAGTTCATGGCCCGCCTGCCTTCCCTCGACGAGATCGTGGCGCAGACCCAGAGCGAAGGGAACAAGCGTATCATCAAGACGGAGGATATGCTTCGTGCGAGTAAAGAGCTGTCCAAACGGCTGAACGACGTTAGCCGCAAGCTTCAGGCTCAGGGGACGACACCTCAACCGCAGGAGAATTGGGAGCAGCAGAAAGAACTTCAGTCGATTGTCGACAAGAACGCGCAGTTGCTGGACCAGATAGACAAGAGTTCCCAGGAGATGAACAAGTCGGTCGACAAGATGAATCAGCAGGCCCTGATGAGCCAGGATATCCTCGACAAGCTGGCCGAGATTCAGAAGCTGTTCGAGGAAGTTGCTACGCCGGAGATGAAGGAAGCTCAGAAGAAGCTGGCCGAAGCGATGAAGAAGATGAATCCGAAGGATCTGCAGGACGCCATCAAGAACTTCCAGCTGTCCCAGCAGGAGTTGGTCGATCGTCTCGATCGCACGCTGGCGCTGCTCAAGAAGATGCAGCTTCAACAGCAGATGGAGGCGATGGTTCGGCAGATCGAACAACTGGCCAAGCGCCAGGAGCAGATGAATCAGACGACCGACAGCAGTGCCAAGTCCGCTCTGCCTAACCTCTCCGAACAGGAAAGCAAGCTGCAGTCCAAGCTCGAAGATCTCAAGAAGCAGGTGAGCGATCTTGACAAGACGGCGCAGGACGCGAAGATGGACCAATCGCCGGAGTACAACAAATTCAAGGAAGCGCTCGAAAAGACTGACGCTAATCAGGACATGCAGCAGATGTCTCAGTCGTTGTCGCAAAGTCAGAAGTCGCAGGCCTCCAAGCAGGGGAAGAACGCCCACACGAAGATCATGTCGATGCTCGATACTATGCAGCAGCAGTTGTTGGCGATGAAGTCAGATGAGGACGACGCCGCCAAGAAACAGATGAGAATGGCCCTCGATGACTCCAACTATCTTTCGCGGAGTCAGGAGGATATGTACAATCAAGCGGCGGCCGTGAACGCTCAATCGATGCTGCTGCACGACTTTGCCAAGAACCAGCTCAACCTGACCACGGCCTGCCAGGGTCTGAAGGCGAGGATCGATGAACTGGGCAAGATGTCGCCGTTCCTTGCATCGGAGTTGAGCCAGATCGTGACCTCCGCAACCGATAAGATGGATCTTGCGACCAAGGCGTTCGACGCCAACCAGGCCTCCGCGGCACTGCGCAACCAGCGTGACGCGATGGTCGGCCTGAACGAAGCTTCGGTCCGCCTTATGGAGTCGCTCGAGCAGCAGAGTCAATGCGACAAAGGCGGGAGCTGCGATAAGAACACCTCCAATCTGCAGTCCCTGTGTGAACGTCAGAATAATCTCAATCAGAAGACCCAGAGCGAGTGCAATAAGCCGGGTCAGAATCCCAAGATGGGTGAAGGAGACGCTGAGCGGCAAAATCTGCAGCGTCTGGCCGGCGAGCAGGGGGCGATTCGTAAATCGCTTGAAGAGCTGAACAAAGAGTTCGGCGGATCACGACAGATTCTCGGCCGACTCGATGATATCGCAAAAGAGATGAAAGAGATCCAGGAAGCAATGGCCAACGGTGAGGTCGGTCAGGATGTTCTGAACAGACAGATCAAAGTCTATTCGAGAATGCTCGAAGCTACCCGGTCGCTTTATCGAAAAGACTTCTCGCAGCAACGTCAGGCCACTACGGCGACCAGCGATGCGTTCGTTCTGCCGCCGGAGTTGAGCCCGGATGTGATGAATGACCGCTCGAGTCTCGAAGACCGTCTTCGCCAGTATCTGGGGGACAGTTATCCGCCACAGTACGAAGAGCAGATTAAGGCTTACTTCAAGGCTCTTCTGCAAGCGAGCGGCAGTGCGACTCAGGGACAGGACAACAATACAACACCTTCGGAATAGTCTCACATGAAGTTGCTTCGCCGTTTATTCTTGATTGGTTTTGTTCTCTCCGTTTGCACCGGTTATTCGTTCGCAGGGATAACCGAACAGCCTCAGCCGGACACCGCCGCCGGTGAGCAGCTCAGCCCTGATCAGGCGAGGCAGCAGTTCCAGCAAAAGATCAATTTCTGTAGACAGCTGATGAATCAGGGGAATTTTGAGGGGGCGTCGGCCCTGCTTGAAACCATCTACGCAGAGCAGCCCACCAACTCTCTGGTGATAAACATGCTGATGCAGTGCTACGAATCGCTGCAGTATTATCCCAAAGCAGAGGACATGATCAAGCGTCAGCTCGCCCTTTTCCCCGGCAACGTGAACTTCCAGGTAACCTACGCCGAACTTCTCGCCAAGCAGGGGAAGAAAGACGAAGCTGCAAAGGTCTACGATTCGGTGGTTACTTCGATCGGTTCAAAGAACGTCGTGCGCATACAGGGCGTCCTTCAGAGTATGATCGCCAACGACATGGATAGCATAGCTTTCAACACGATAGATTTGCTGAGAAAAGAGACCGGCATCAAAACGCTGTACGCTATTCAAAAGGGAGCCATTCTGGAGAAACGGAAGCAATATACCGCTGCGGCCGAAGAATACTATCCGCTGCTGAAAGACAGTACTTTCATCGGGACCAGCGCCGAGCAGCGGCTTGCCGATCTGTTGAATTTTGAGGAGTCGGCTCCGGACGCCGAGAAGGTTCTGCTCAAAGAGAAGGATCTTTATACCAACCTCAACGCGCTCAAGATCCTGTCGAATCACTATCTGACTGCGCACCAATACGACCGGGCATACCAATTTACCGTAGGTCTGGATTCGATCGAAGGATTCAAAGGCGGAGCGCCGCTAAGATACATGCGCAGCTGCGCCGATCTGAAATTGTATGCCGAGGCGGCCAAAATGGGTCAGTATATGATTCGGAACTACCACAACAGCCCGCTGGTGTTTGAAGCCTACTTCACCTATGCCGATATGCTCCGGCACCTCGGGAGTTACGACCGGGCGATTTCGGTCTATGATACCGTTTACAATACCTCGATCCAGAAGCGCGACCAGGCGGAAGCTTTGTATCAGATCGGCTCGGTCTTCCTGAACGACCTCTACCGGTATGATAGCGCGCTCGTGTACTTCGATTCCGTCAGCCGTCAGTTCCCCAAAACTATCGCTCAGCTCAAATCGAGTCTCGGATCGGGCTACAGCTATTTGAGAATGGGGAAATTGAAAGAAGCTCAGGGTACCTTCAGCAACCTGTTGGATCTTCGCCTGAACGATGATATCAAGGAAGAAGTCACCTATGACCTTGGTCTGATCGCCTTTTTCGAGAAGCAGACCGATACGGCCCAGGCAATCTTCAAGAAGCTGATCGTGGATTACCCGCGCGGGTTCTACGTCAATGATGCGCTTCAGTTGTTAACGATGTTCGATGAGGCGGAAGGTAATCAGGAGGCACTCTACGATTACTCCAATGCTCTGCTGTTCGAGCAGCGCAGGATGTTCGATTCCACCATTGCCAAGCTCAACATGATCACGGTCGGCGAAAGCACGCCGCTGGCCGATGTGGCCTTCTTCAAGCTGGCAAAGATCTATCTCTCTCAGGCGGACTCGGTCAAGGCGATAGCGAGCATCGACAGTTTGAAGGAGCGGTTCCCCGATTCGTATTACTTGCCTTATGGTCTGAAGTTGAAAGCCGATATGCTGCTGACGGAAAAGGGAAATGAAGCAGAGGCACGGGATATTTACCGACGGCTGCTCGAAAAATATCCTGAGTACCCCTTCACAGCGGATGTACGGAAGATCATGAGGAGGCTCGACGCTCCCCCGGGTTCCGCTTAATAGTCCTTCAGTTTTTCTCGACCCGCCTGAAGCATTTTGACCTGTTGCTCCAGGTGGAAAATTCTCTCCTCGTAATGCTCTTTCTTATGCTGCTTCATCTTGGAGGTAGTCCTGAACAGGAGTGCCAGCGAGAGGAGCATGAAGAGCACGGAATTGACCTGACGGAAAATCTCCCCCATATTCAGCAGGGAGTCGACGAAAGCCAGAATTCCCAGGACGAACAAAATCGCACACCAAATAAACATAACGGACACCCTTCTGTTGGTTCGGTCGCTCGACCGATTGGCCTGCTTTTTAAGCTATTGGCAACTATGAATCTTGGGTCGTTTTTTCTCTTTCGGTTTCCCAAAAAAAGTGATACTATATGCCGTTAATCGGTATAATTCATATCTGTCTTTAGCCAAGGAGTTAGCCCCGTAGATGACCAATAATAAACATGGCTCTTTCGACAAAACTAACGCAATCATAGCCGGATTTGTCTATATCGGTGCTTTCATTGCCTATGCAATGACGGTTCAGCGGTCGATTTCCTTCTGGGATTGCGGTGAGTTTGTAGCCTGTGCCCATATTCTGGGCATCCCCCATCCCCCCGGAACGCCTCTGTTTGTCCTGATCGGCCGACTGTTTTCGGTCATACCGTTCGTACACGATATCGCCTACCGAGTCAATTTCATCTCCGTAATCACCTCGGCCGCAACCGCCACGTTCAGTTACTTGCTGACCGTACGGCTGGTCGGCTATTTCTTCCCGGCCGGAGAGAACAAAGGAATCAACCGGTATATCGCCTACATAGGAGGTATTGCCGGAGCCTATTTTGTCGCCTTCTCTCAGACTAACTGGGGGAACTCGGTTGAGGCGGAAGTCTATGGTATGGCGCTTGCCATGTCGGTTATGCTGGTCTGGCTTACGGTCATCTACTTTGAGCGTCGAGGTACACCGACGGCTAACAAGATAATGATCCTCTTCTTTTACATTGCGCTCCTTGGAGTCGGAATACACATGACCGTGTTTCTTGTGGTTCCGGCGATGACTTTGTTCTTCATTCTGAAGAAAGATGCTACCGCCCGCGACTGGCTTGCCGTCAGCGGGTTTATCATTGTCGAACTGCTCATGGTGCCGCTCTTTTCGGACGGCCGCGGCGGAAGCGGAATGTTCTTTCTCATGTCGGCGATTCTGGCCTCGGCGCTGGTCATTCTGCTCTATAAGAAAATCAACTGGGCGGTTCTTATCGCGATCGGATCGGTCAGTTCGGTGATGATCGCCTTTCAGACCTATATCTATGTCACTCCGATGGCGTTGGCCGTTCTGGTTCTCCTTGGAATAGCTTCTGAAAAATACAAATGGCAATTTCAGTGGAAGACCGGAATCGCGATTGTCCTCATTGCCTTCATCGGGATTTCGGTGCACCTGTATATACCGATTCGCTCCGCTCTCGATCCGCGGATCGATGAGAACAACCCGTCGCGCGACTTTCCGACCTTTGTGGCGTTTCTCGACCGTAAACAGTACGGTCAGGAGTCGATGGTTGACCGGATGTTCCATCGTCGCGGTACCTGGGAGAACCAGTTTATGTGGCATCCGCATATGGGGTACTGGTCGTATTTCGAAGAACAGTATTCCAACGGCGGATGGATCTTCCTGCCGTTTTTCGCGCTCGGCGCCCTCGGTATGGCGACCTCAATCAAGAAGCGTACGGAGATCGGTATGCCGTTCCTCGTACTGTTCCTGCTCTGTTCGGCCGGTCTGATCTTGTATATGAATTTTGCCGATGGCACCAAATATGACCCTCGAACGGGGGACGCCTATCTGGAGGTACGCGACCGAGACTACTTCTTCACCCCGGCCTTTGTCTTCTTCGGCATAGCTATGGGTATGGGGGTCTCGGCGATTATGAAGTACCTCAAGGAGAAGTTCGGGGGCGGGATCCCGAGCAAGCAGAAGACAATTGCGATCGCGACATCGGTGCTTGCGCTCCTTCCGCTGGTCTCGCTCGCTCACAGTTATCACATCAATGACCGCTCGCATAATTTTATTCCGTACAATTACGCAGCCAATCTGCTCGATACCTGCGATAAGAACGCGCTACTGTTTACTTCGGGAGACAACGACACCTTCCCACTCTGGTGCATTCAGGAGGTCTACAACTACCGCAAAGATGTGACGGTGATCAATTTGTCGTTGCTGAACACCGACTGGTATGTGGCGCAGATGAAGAATCAGTATCATGTCCCGATTTCCCTGAGCGACAAACAGATCCTCTGGTATCCGTACGAGGTCAGTCCGGGGGTATGGGCCAGCCGGCCGAAGGAGCAATTCTACGACCGGCCGCGAAAGCGACGAACGTATCTTACGCCGAGTCCGCTGGGCAACAGTGTTGTTCGGGTGCAGGATATGATGGTCGACGATATCGTGATCGAAAACAAGTGGGAGAAGCCGATTTATTTCAGCGCCCCTCCTTACGGCGATTCTCCGCTCAATTTGAGGAGCCGGGCCACCTCGGTCGGACTTCTCTACCGGCTCGACCAGAATCCGCCGCCGAGCCTGGTCGATGTCGATACCGGATACAATCTTTATATGAATGACTACAGATACGGCGGGTACTCCAATTCAAAGGTATACCGCGATGAAAACGCCACCGGTGTGTTCATCGGAGTCGGCGTCAATTCCGTACGGCTGTACGATCAGTTGATCAAGCAGTCCGATTCTGCCCGCGCAATTGCGCTCTCCGAAAAGATGATGAAGGTCTATCCGGAATACTGGCAGATGTACGAACTTCGCGCCGATATCTACGACAAGCAGGGGGATTCGGCCAAAGGTGACAGCCTCTTCCAGACCCTGATCGACACCCTTTCGGCGTTCAGCAAAACCAACGAGGAGAATCTCTTCTACAAGCAGGATCTTGGCCTCGCCGAATCCGAGCTGGGGCGGAGGACCAAAGATCAGGCGCTTATCGATGAAGGGATAAACCAGCTGTGGCAGGCGTTCGCGGCTAACCCGAACAGCAACTATGCGTTCCGCAAACTTCTGTCGGTCTTGAGTGAACAGAAGCAATACACCGATATTCGAAAGGCGGCACTGATGTTCGCGGAATACGGCCAGAACCTCGGAGATCCGCTACTTCAACAAATCCTGAATATCAAGCCTCCTTCGGGATATCTGCCACCTGACGAATAGCCGGGGAGGAATTGAAGACAAAAGAGGCTCGCAGTCGTTCGATTGCGAGCCTTTTGCTTTACTGCGATGACGGTGCGCGGAGAGCTTCAGTCAGAAAGTCGGTACTGGGTTCTTCGACGGTAGTTGCCGTCAGCCCGGTCCATCATCTTCTCCGCGATAAATTCCCTGCGGACAGTGGCGAAATCGTCGTGATACCGGCTGATTATTCGGTTGACTTCCTCTTCGGGATAGACCTTGTTCGGCTCGAACTGAGCGAGAATATACTCCAGCAGATATTTGCGTTTGCTTCGCTGGGCCGGGAGTTTGTCGATATGCTCTTCCTTCATGAAGTTCTTGACTACCTTCTGACGGGGCGTCCGCTTGGCCTGGTTCGAGCGGCTCTGTAGCCAGTCGAATACCGACTGCTCCGGAATCCGCCAGTCTTTTCCTATCTTGTAGGCGTAAATCTCCCCAGCCTGCACCTTGCGGGTGACAACCTGGACATTCATTTTCAACTTGTCGGCGAGCTCAGCAGTGGTGAAAAACTCCGTGTTCTTGATCAATCCTTCGTGGTATTCCATGAGTCGTCTCCTATGTGGGTTATCAAGAAGCAATACGTATGAAAGCGTATAGTCAACCAGTGTTTTATGTTTTTCGGTACTTTTATGTTGTTGAAATCTTATTTCCTTGCCGCAGGTCGATTTCCTGAGTCTCTTGGAGGATCGTCCATTCAGGAAGAGAATGCCCGAATTCTGTGCCTTATGAATAAACCGCATCAATGTTATCCTGTTTAATCGTATTGTAAGTAATTGATAGTCAATCGCTCTCTGTGTCACGTTCGGATTTTCGGCGCAGAATCCTGCGTTTTGTGACATACAATTGTTGCAGATTCGGGGTAATTTTCGTACATTGAGTGTGTAAGGGCTCTGCTCACACCTACTAAGCTTCTGCCAACCCTGGCATACGGCTGCTACGAAATCCGGACGCTTGCGCCCTAACAAGCTACCTGGAAAGAACGGTTCGCGCTCGACACCCTGCTAAATCGCCTTTGGGCTGATTACCCGAGCGTCTTGGTCTGCTTGACAGACCATCCGGACAGAGCCCCATCTTGAGAAAGGAGAACATTATGGATGTCAGAGAGCCGACGAATGCCGCTCAGTCCAGGCGCCGAGCCCGATTCGTCCTCAACCTCGACAAGGTGCCGAATCTGTCCGAGAACGAAAGGACTCGTCTCAAGGAAGTAGTCAAGACATACGCTTTCAGAGCCAATGATTATTACCTCGGGTTGATCGATTGGAACGACCCGAAAGATCCGATCCGTCAGTTGGTCATCCCTCACGAACGTGAATTGCAGGAGTTCGGAAAACTGGATGCTTCCAACGAAGGGGCGATCACCGTGAGGAAGGGAGTCCAGCATAAGTATTCTTCGACCACGCTACTGTTAGTGAACGAAGTCTGTGCGTCCTTCTGCCGCTACTGTTTCCGCAAGCGGCTCTTCATGAATGGAAACGACGAAGTTACCTACGATATCGAACCGGGCCTTGAGTATATCCGGAATCACCCCGAAGTCAACAACGTGTTGCTGACTGGAGGCGACCCGATGATTCTCAAGACGCCGAAGCTTGAAAAGATTCTGGCCGACCTGCGCGAGATCGATCATGTGCGGATAATTCGGATCGGATCAAAGATGCCGGCGTTTAATCCGTTCCGGTTTATCAACGATTCCGAGCTGATGGACGTCTTCCGCAAATACTCGTTGTCGGACCGTCGGATTTACATGATGTGTCATTTTGACCATCCCCGTGAATTGACCGACCAGTCGCGCGAGGCGATCAGGCTGCTGATAGACGCGGGTGTCATCTGCGTGAACCAGAATCCGATTATTCGGGGGATCTCGGACGATCCAGAGGTGATGTCGACTCTCTGGAATGAGTTGTCGTATATGGGCGTGCAGCAGTACTACATCTTCCAGTGCCGTCCCACGGCCGGCAACGAACCGTATGCGCTGCCGATAGTGGAGGCATACCACAAGATCGAAGAAGCCAAGAAGAAGTGCTCAGGTCTGGGTAAGCGATTGAAATTTGCCATGTCGCACGAGTCGGGGAAGATCGAGATTACCGGCGTGGATCATCGGCATATTTACCTGAAGTATCATCGGGCGAAACATCAGAAAGACGAGCAGAGGATGATCGTCTGTCATCGTGACGACCGAGCCGGGTGGCTGGATCAGCTTAAGCCGGTCGACGGCTACCGGAACGAGTTTTACGAGAAAGGTCTCCCGCACACCAACTATTTCACTTCGCCCAATTAGCGGCTGGACCAGTAGAATCCGAAAGAGCCGGACGGATCTGAGATCGTCCGGCTTTTTCTATTGGAATTTCTCGTTCATCTCGGCATTGAAGTCGGCTGACTTGTTTCTTGCGACCGAGAGTGTTCTCCATTCCGATCCGACCAGGTGTTTGGCCAGGAAGACGATTTGACCGACATGGTAGGCGTTGTGGGAGAGCTGGCGATTGAGGGCGGCAATTACCGAGTACGGCTCGCTTCGAATCGTGATCGTGCGCTGAAGATCTTCCGGCTTGAGGCTGTTCATGGTGTCGAACACGAGCTGCCAGTTCGCTTCCCACCGGTTCAGAATTGTATCCCTGGTTTCCTGGTCGGCCAGTTCGAACTCCGAATCCCGGTTGCGGTCCGGCTTCTCACCATCGGAATCGAGGAAATTAGTCCAGCGGGAGCGGAGATTGCCGGCGATATGTTTTACGATCACGGCGATGCTGTTTGATTCAGCGTCGAGGGCGGTGAAGAACTGGCCGCTGTCTACCTGACGGATGGCGTCATCGGCCAGTTTCTTCAGCCTGGTCAGTTCCCGGAGCGCTATCTCAACGTAATTAGTTGTTTCCATAAGTCTCGATTCCTGACGCGGCGAAGAAGCAGGCTTCGCCGCAGTCTTATGTTCGAATTCAGTCGGTTTTCTTATTCAGAACGGCGGCGGATGCCTGGGCAGTCGGAAAGATGATGACTTCGGCAATCTGAACATGCTCCGGTCGTTCGGCGATCCAGGCGACCGTTTCCGCGATATCTTCACCTCTGAGAGGCTGATAGCCCTTGTAGACGGAGTCGGCCCGGGCGTTATCGCCGTAGAAACGAACCTGGGAGAACTCGGTTTCGACCAGCCCCGGGTCTACCGTTGAGACCCTGATAGGAACATCGTTCAAGTCCAGGCGCATTCCTTTGGTGATCGCATCGACCGCATGCTTCGTGGCACAATAGACATTACCGCGCGGATAAACTTCGTGCCCGGCGATCGAACCGATATTGATAACGTGCCCGTGACCTTGCTTGACCATCAGCGGAATAACCTGGCGGCTGACATACAGGAGTCCTTTCACATTCGTATCGATCATCTCATCCCAGCCGTCCGGATTCCCTTCGTGCACTTTGTCGAGGCCGCGGCTGAGTCCGGCGTTGTTGACGAGCAGATCGATCTTTTTCCATTCCTCAGAGAGACCGCCGATCGCTTTCTCGACCTGCGCCCGATCGCGAACGTCGAGTTCCAGCAAGTGATACTTGACGTTGAGGCTGCCCGCCAGATCCTCGAGTTTCTCCAGGCGCCTTGCGGCCAGAATCAATCGGGAGCCGAGGTTGGCGAATTTCCGGGCACAGGCAGCGCCAATGCCGGACGAAGCTCCGGTGATGAGAACAGTCTTATCCTTCATAGCTGACATACAAATTCCCTTCAAAATCAGAATTTCCGTTAATCTAAGCCGTCGCCAGCACTACGTCAACGCGGCATTTGGCTATAGCGAGATGTCTTGGATATTCGACATGTTAAAGTACGCTATAATACGTAATACTATACCTCGAAGGGAAGTCGAAGGGACCGCCGCCATCATGCGGAAGACAGCCTGTCTGATCAGGGCCGGCATCCCAATTCCACACCGGATATGGGGGAATCTGTCCACCTGTTGAACAACTCCCACAGATTAAACAGATCAGAATATATCCGCGGTCCTTTTGCGAATCTATGCCATCACATAACATGTTGATAGGCAGGACGTTCTACAGCGCAAGAGCAATCTCTGAGCAGTCTTGGAGGCAGGCACACAATGTGCAGTCATTCCGGGTGAGAAAACAGCGAAATGCGCTAATAGAATCACTGCCGAAGCCCGATAAAATATATGGCTCACCGGCCATATCCTTCGGGTGAGGAGCAATGCTTCGGAGGATACTCAGGATGGCTACAGCAAAGAAGAAACGGTCTGTGCCCCCCGGTTTGCCGCACAAGACGTACTGGCACCTGTACAGCTTGCAGAACATGGAATCCGAGAAGTTGGCCAGGATCGTGAATAAGATATTGAAACGCGAATACGTTTTGATAAAATAACTGTCAAATTTAAGCTTGACAGGGTATATGACGGGAGATAACTTCAGGGCTTGTTGCGAGGAGACCCATAGCGAGTGCTTTTTTTGAGGAACTTCGCACACTTCCACGTATTATAGAATATCACAGGAGTTTTGTTAAAGAAGAAGCTGACATTTCTGTTTATTCCCGGTTCTGAAGGGATTTCTAAGCAGCTGAGCATATCGGTGGCGCTGATCTACGGCGTTGCCACAGCTGTCGCGGTGTTGCTCATTGCAAGCTTCTTCCTGTCCGCACAGTTCTTCTCAGACCGCGTCAATACTTCCGAATTACAGCACCTCCGGACCGAAAACGCACAGCTCAAGGACAAATTCGAGCAAATGCGCTGGAATCTGGCCGAAGTACAGGATCGGTATACCGACCTGGTCCAGAAGGAGATCAGGATTCGGACTATGTTTGACCTGCCTGAGATTAACACTGAGGAACGTCAGCTTGGTGTGGGTGGCCCGATTCCGAAGACGATGCTTCACCAGTCGCCGACTGAAAAAGTCGCGACTTCGACCGAGATGGAAGTCGACCGCCTGCTCAGACTGTCCCGCTACGAACTGCAGAAGTATGGTGAAGTCGAAGATGCGCTTAAGAATGTCAAGGACCGCCTTGAGCACACGCCGTCGATCTGGCCCACCCAGGGCTGGACGTCGCGCGGCTTCGGCATGAAGTTCGATCCGTTTACGGGGTACAAGCAGATGCACCGGGGAATCGATGTTGCCAATCGCACGGGAACACCGATTATCGCGCCGGCCGACGGTGTGGTTCAGGAGACACAGCATTCCAATTCAGGTATGGGCAACTGCATAATCATCAACCACGGTTACGGTTTCCAGACCAGATACGGTCACCTTTCGAAGATCGAAGTCAAGCGAGGACAGAAGGTCAAGCGCGGCGATGTGATCGGTTTGATGGGCTCGACCGGCTATTCCACCGGCCCGCACCTTCATTACGAGGTCATCCGCAACGGGCAATTCCTCAATCCGGTAAAGTATATCCTCAACGGTCAAAGCGACTTATAGCAGGAATACGCCGTTTCCCCTGTCTGTCCGCCGGAAGGCGGTTTTTTTGTGCTATTTCTCGAACAATCGGCCGGTATCTCCTCCGCCAGGCGGGAATAAAAGACTTGGTGAATCCGTTTTATCTAATTATTTTAGGGGTATCGAAGCGGAAAAGCGGTCGGAGGAACTCAGGCTCCGAGCGATTTGTTATCAAAGAATACAAATGAAGTCAAAGACAATCAAAGACAGCGCCGTACCGAGTGATCTCAAACCGACCGGTGAATTGACCCTGGAAGAGATCGATGAAATCCAGGTCAAGGAGTTGATCCGGAATATCAAACACGGGAATCGTCATGCGTTCACCGAGTTGGTCGAGCGGTACCAGAATCAGGTCGCGTCCCTCGCCTACAAAATGGTGAACGACTACGACGAGGCGGCCGATATCACCCAGATCGTCTTCCTGAAGATGTCGAAGAACATCTGGCGGTACGACGAGAACAAGAAATTCTATACCTGGCTGTACCGGATTACGATCAACGCGGCCATTGACTATATCCGCAAACATAAACGTCATCGCCATGAGTCGCTTGAGAATTTTCACGAGACGATAGAGAATCTGGAGGCTGGACCCGAATTCTCGCTCAGGTGCCGCCAGATCGACGGTTACATTTCGCAGGCGGCGAAATCGCTCAACGATAAGCAGCGTTCGGCGTTTATTCTTCGCGATGTCGAGGGGTGCAAGATAGACGATGTGGCCAATATTATGGACATGCCTGAGGCTACCGTTCGCTGGTATCTCCATCGGGCCCGCAACAAGATCCGTCGCGAACTCGTCCGCAAATGTCCCCATTTGCTTCTGATGTTCGGTATCAAATAGTCTTTTTTCATTCTCTCCTGAAACTCCCGATTGTATATTAATTGCTATGGCAATGAATACGGAATTGTCTCTGAAAATCGGCGGCATGCATTGTGCGAGCTGCGTCAATACGATCGAGCGGACGCTCGGCGCCATGCCGGGCGTCAAAGACTGTCGCGTGAACCTTGCCATGAACTCAGCCGTGGTTTCGTTCGATCGCGGGAAAGCGAGTGAGCAGGGGATTATCGATAAAGTTGCTGAACTCGGCTTCAGCGCCTCGATCGGAACTCCTGACGTTCTGACCTCGAATGCCCGTGAGTTGCGGGCGGCCCGCAACAGATTCATGATGGCGCTTTATGTCACCTTGCCGCTTATCGCCCTATCGCTTTTCTCGGCAATTTTCGAGCGATTCCTCGTCGGAAGAGTACCTGACAGCATGATTCAGGGTGTTGTAGCGTCGGTCGTCCTTTTCTGGGCGGGCCGCGGGATTCTTCGCGACGCCCTCCTTCAGGCGAAGCACCTGCGGGCTAATATGAACACGCTGATCGCTCTGGGCACAATCACAGCCTACAGTTGGAGCGTCTACGCGATTGTCCGCACAATTCTTGGGAAGCCGGAGCCGCTTTATTTCGATTCTTCGGCTATGATAATCACACTCATACTCCTCGGACGATTTCTGGAGGCACGATCAAAAGGAAAGGCTGGGGAAGCGATTCAGGCGCTGCTCAATCTTACTCCGGCGAAGGCCCTCGTTGCGATTAACGGAACAGAGCTGGAAATTGATGCCCAGACTGTCGCACCCGGAATGGAGCTTATCGTCCGGCCGGGTGAACGACTTGCTGCCGACGGCACAATTGTGGAAGGGACGCCGGTTATCGATGAATCGATGTTGACGGGTGAGTCGGTGCCGGTTGAAAAGAAGATCGGTGATGTGGTTCTGGGAGGATCGCTGAACGGCAATAGTCCTTTTCGGGCGAAAATCACGGCTGCCGGCGACGCCAGTTTTCTGGCATCGATCATTCGGCTGGTGTCGGAAGCGCAGGGGAAGAAAGCCCCCGTCCAGAAACTGGCCGACATAGTAGCCTCGGTTTTTGTTCCTGCCGTGATGGGAATTGCGCTTCTCACACTGCTGATTTGGTATCTGGTCGCGCCGGGCAGTCCCATGTTGATCAAGAGTGTGATCTCCGTTCTCATCATTGCCTGTCCCTGTGCTCTCGGCCTGGCGACGCCAACGGCGATCCTTGCCGGAACCGGACGAGCGGCACGCGAAGGGATTATCATCCGGGGCGGCGACGTGTTGCAGCGGCTGAGTGAGATCGACACCGTGGTGTTCGACAAGACCGGAACGATTACCCACGGAAGGATGCAGGTGGTAGGGGTCGAAGCATTTGCCGGAATGAACCCGAACAGCCTCGTTCGGCTGGTCGGCAGTGCCGAGATTCAGTCGGAGCACCCGCTCGCGAAGGCGATCGTTCGGTATATGAACGAACAGCAACTGGAGAAGACCGACGTGATCGATGTTGAAGCGCTTCCGGGGATCGGCTTGAGGGGGAAGCATGAGAATCGTGAGCTCCTGATTGGCAACGCCGCCCTGATGAAGAAGGAAAAAGTAGATTACGGCGCAGCTTCCGAGGCTTCCGATCGTGAGATGAAAAAGGGTCGAACGGTCATTTTTGCGTCACTCGACGGCCGAGTGGTCGGGATTCTCGCCTTAGCAGACGCGATTCGCAGCGAAGCAAAGGATGTCATTGCATCACTGAAGAACCGGACACGGCATATCACCATGCTTTCCGGGGACAATTATCGAACAGCCGGCGGGGTGGCGAAGGCGATCGGAATCGAGGCGTTCGAAGCAGAAGTCCAGCCATCGCAGAAACAGACGATCGTCGAGTCGCTCCGGAAAGCGGGCGGCCGGGTGGCGATGGTGGGAGACGGAATCAACGACGCTCCGGCGTTGGCTGCCGCCGATGTCGGGATTGCGCTGGGAAGCGGGACCGATGTAGCCATGGAGGCAGCTGACGTGGTTCTGGTGCGCTCGGACATGCGGGCTGTTCTCAAGACCCTGAATGTTTCCCGCCAGACGATGCGGGTCATCCGCCAGAACCTCTTCTGGGCCTTCATCTACAATATCCTGGCTATACCGATTGCGGCCGGCCTGTTCTATCCGGCCTTCGGGTGGACTTTGTCGCCCATGGTGGCGGCCGGAGCGATGGCCTTTTCCTCCGCATTCGTCGTTTCGAACTCTCTACGGCTCAACCGACTTGATCTCAAGTTCGTTCAATCCTGAGGCCGGCGGGTCGATTCTTCTATTCAGCTAAATCATTTCAGCGGTCGGATTTGATCGCCCGACGCCGGAAAAGGCAAGTTATGTTTTGACCGGGTCGGCCGATATATAGGCAAAAAGGTATCTGTTCATAATGGGCTGTGAATCACTTGCAACCGAAGTAATGCTTCTCTGAGAATTTATGACTACGATAAACAAAAGCGCGCTACCGGCCGATACCGAGCAGGAATTGAAAGTCCAGCAGGAAGGGGATAGATGGCTGGAGATGTTCGCGCTCTTCGTGCACGACATCGAATCTCCTCTCGCCTCAGTCAAGTATCTGCTCAAACTGCTCGAAGACGGTAAGTACGACCCGAATCGGCAGATCCATCAACGCCTCGTGTCATCATCGAAAGTAGCACTCACTCGGGCTGAGACGATTATTTACGATATCATGGCCGTGGCCAAGGCGGGTGGACGCGGGCTCCCGGTGTCACTGACTGAGCTCGATCCATATCCGTTGATCCAGGAGTCGATTCTGCTTATTCACGGGGCCGCCGCGGAACGGAATATCCAGGTCAATCTGGCCAAGGTCCCGCATCGTTTTCAGGTCCACGCCGATCCAAGCCTGCTGAAACGGACTCTGGACAACCTGCTGTATAATGCCTTCCGGCATACGCCCGATGGTAGTGCGATCGACGTCTACGTATTCGAAGAGACCGAGTCTCTTTTTATCAATGTTAAGGACTCCGGTCCGGGGCTCGGTGATGTAGACAGCGAGAAGCTTTTCGAAAAATACGGCCAACTTGAACTCCGGTCCGACGGAAAGCACCGCGGTGTGGGACTCGGACTGTACTTCTGCAAACTTGCCGCCACCGGTATGGGAGGAACGGTGATAGCCGATGATCATCCCGAGGGCGGGGCGGTATTCACACTCAGGCTCAGAAAAGCCGGGGGGAAATCCAAATGAGCGCTATGAAACTCGACGCTGAATCATATCTCAAGACCGGATCCAACGAACTTCGTGTTCTCGAGTACCGCACCTGCGGGATGTCGTTTGGAATCAACATTCTCAAAGTCAACAAGATCGTTTCCGAACTGAAGGACTTCCTTCGGGTTCCCGAAACCCACCCGGCGGTCAAAGGAGTGTTCAAAGATATGGATCGGCTGGTACCGCTCATCGATCTGGCTGAGTATCTTGGCGTGACCGGTCAGACGGCGCAGCGGCGGAAAGTTGTCGTGACGGAGTTTTTCGGCGTCCTCACCGGTTTCTGGGTCGATAGTATCGACTGGATCCATCACTTCAAATGGGAAGACGTCATCGATGCTCAGAACGTATTTGCCCAGATTGATCAGCGCTACGTTATCGGAATCGTCAAGCCGACCGAGGACCGGATGGTGCAGATGCTTGACTACGAGACTATCCTTCTCGATCTCTGCCCACATCTGGGCAAGCAGGCCACGGCGAACTACACCGGCAACGCCGATTTTACCAAGAAGCGCATTCTCCTGTCCGAAGATTCACCGGCTGTTCGGGCGATGCTGGTCAGCGAGCTGAACGAACGCGGATGCGAGGTAGTCGAGTCGAGCGATGGACTCCAGGGATGGGAACGCTTTCAGTCATCGAAATTCGATCTGGTGATCTGCGATGTCGAGATGCCGCAGATGGACGGTCTTGCCCTGACGCTTAGAATCAGGCAATCGGACCGGCCGGAGACGCCGGTAATCGTTTATTCTTCGATCGGCGATATCGGTATGAAGTCACGGGCGGCCTTCCTGAAAGCTGACGCTCATATTACCAAGTTGAATCTTGATCTGTTGATCGAGACGGCCGACAAACTCATGCGCGGTGAGAAAATTAACCCGATTGAGCCCGATTCCCTCCTTCCGCAGGACGAAATGCTTGAGGCGGTGCCGATAGACTGACTTATCAACGCAAACCTGCGTATTTAGAGCTTATCATGGGCAAGGACGTCTCTGACGACCTTGCCCGTTCTGTTTCTCCCACAAAAATGTCCTACCGGTCCGGCCCGATTTTCGGTATATTGCGGCTAACTCGTTGAGCCCGTAACCAGCGCCGAGAGGCGGAGAGAGCTGTGAAGAAGCTGGCCGAATCGCAGGAGCTAATCCTTCAGAATCTTCGTGAACGCGTCAAAGAACTGACCGCGCTTCACCGCACCGCCCGAATTCTCCAGGATCATGATCGCCCGGTAGCCGATACCGTCAGGCTGGTGGTTGACCTGCTTCCGAACGCCTGGCAGTATCCCGAAGTTACAGTAGCTCGAATCAGGTTCGGGCAACTTGAGGTAACTTCCGAAGAATTCGAGAAAACCGTTTGGAGACAGGCATCTCCGTTTACCACCCGGTCGGGTGAAAGCGGGAGTATCGAGATCTTTTACCTTGAACCTCGGCCTGATTCGTTCGAGGGTCCCTTTCTTGCAGAAGAGCGCGACCTGATCGACTCGCTGGCCGAGATGCTTCGGGCGTATTTTCAGCGAAAGAACGATGACGAATCTTTGCAGCAGGCGCACGACCATCTGGAGCAGGAAGTAATCGCCCGCACCGCCGAGTTGGAGGCGATGAACGAAGCATTGCAGGATCAGGTAGCCGATTACAGGATCGCCCAGCAGAGAATAGACTCGTACCAGAAGCAGCTTCGCAGACTTGCTTCCGAGCTGTCGTTGACCGAGGCGCGGGAGCGGCGGGCAATCGCCGCTGATCTGCACGATCATATCGGGCAGGCGCTGGCCTTCATGAAGATGAAAATTACGCGGTTTCGAAGCGATACGATCTTCTGCGGGTTCGAGCGAAGTATCGACGAGATTCTTGATCTGCTGAATCAGACGATTCAGTATACCCGTACCCTTACATTCGAAATCAGTCCGCCGGTGCTGTACGAACTCGGCCTGCCGGCGGCGATGGAGTGGCTTGGCGAACAGTTCCAGAAGAAGTTTGATATCGAGACGGAAGTCTCGGTTAACGCGGATAAGGTCGTGCTCAAGGAGGAAATTCAGGTCGCCCTGTTCAAATCGCTTCAAGAGCTGCTGAATAATGCCGCGAAACACTCGCACGCAACCAGGGTGCTTGTCGAGATGAAGGTCGACGACGATTCTACGGCCGTTCTCGTAAGTGACAACGGTGATGGATTCAATCTCTCGCGTCTTGAGTCAGGGAATGGGAATAAGGGAGGATTCGGCCTGTTCAGCATTCGGGAGCGGCTGAATTACCTGGGCGGACAGCTCGAAGTGAAGTCGGCCGAAGGCAGCGGAGCGAAGTTCACTATGATTGTTCCTCATACTGCGGAGGGTACCAAATGAAAATCAAGGTATTGTTAGCCGATGACCACAAGCTGTTTCGCGACGGACTCAGCACCTTGCTGAATAAGCAGCCGGATATGAAGGTGGTCGGGGAAGCCAAAGACGGTACGAGTAGCGTCCAGCTCGCCCGGGAGCTTGATCCTGATTTTATTCTCATGGACATTTCGATGTCGGATCTTAACGGCATCGAGGCTACGCGTCGGATTCTCTCCGAACGTCCGAGAACAAAAGTTCTGATGTTGTCGATGCATTCGGACCGGAGATTCGTTATAGAGGCGCTCAAGGCCGGTGCCTGCGGATATTTGCTGAAGGATTCGGCTTTCGAGGAACTGCTGCTGGCGATCAAAACGGCCCGCGAGAACCAGTTCTATCTCAGTCGGGAGATTACAAGTATCGTTGTCGAAGATTACATCAATCTGGTCAAAAGTGCGGAGTCCTCGGCTTTCGCCATCCTCACCAATCGGGAACGCGAGGTGCTCCAGTTGATTGCCGAGGGAAAGGCGACCAAGGAAATCGCCAATCAGCTTAACGTGAGTGTCAAGACGATCGAGACCCATCGCAAGCAGCTCATGGACAAGCTGAACATTCACAGTATCGCCGAACTGACCAAGTACGCCATCCGCGAGGGAATTACACCGCTGGAATAGACGGTCTGTTTGGTCAAGCGACGCCGCTTCGTCTATCTTTTTTCGTGACAATTTCAGGGGAAAGATTTAGTTTCTCGGTTGTTAAGGAATTTGCCGATGACCTCCGGGGTTACCCTGTATGCGGTGCGCCGGATGCTCAGCCCCGAATTCGGCTCTTGATACTATGAAAGTGCCATGTTCAAAATGACCCTGTCCCCCCGAGGGGCGTTCATACTCTTCATGACCATAACGGTCGTTCTCCTGGCCCAGGCAGTCTGGTGGATTGCCTTCATGGCTCACCTGGTGAACGAGAAGGTTGACATGGCTGCCGAACTCGGAGCCAGTAAGGAATATGTCGCCGAGGTTCATAGACAGGAAATTTCACGACAGATCATGCTGGGCAGCGAAGGGGTTTTCTTTCTCGTCCTCGTCGGCGTCGGTGCTTTGCTTATCTACCGCACTCTCGTGAAAACGGAGCAGCTTAAATTCCACCAACAGAATTTCCTTATGGCGGTCACGCACGAACTCAAGACTCCGCTGGCGTCGATGAAGATCTATATCGACACGCTTCAATCGACCAAAATCTCGGAGGAGAAGAAGATCGCAATTCTGCCCCGACTCAAGGAGGACGCCAACCGGCTGGAACGTCTGGTCGAAAACGTGCTCGAGGCCGGGCGATTCGAACGAAGTGGCTATCAGTTGAACCGGGAGAGCTTCGATTTCAGCCGGCTGTTCGATAGAATCCTGACCAAACTCCAGAACTACCCTTCGAAAACTCCGATAGAGATCACTCGGAAAAGATTCGAATCCGACCTTCATATATTCGGTGATGAAGCTGCGTTGAGTCGGGCGCTTGAAGCGATTTTGGAAAATTCGGTGAAGTATAACGATAAGGAGCGGATTCTTATCAGTGTCGAGTTGTTCCGATCGGGCAAGTTGATCTATCTCAACGTGTCGGACAACGGAGTGGGACTCGGTCGTGAAGACACCACGCTGATTTTTAATCGTTTCTATCGGGTGGGGCAGGAATTGAATCGGAGCAAGCCGGGGACGGGGCTCGGTCTTTATCTCTGCCGGGAGATTGTCAAAGCACACGGGGGAAGCATCTCGGCGAGATCCGAAGGAGCGGGGCGGGGAGTGACTTTTAACATTACGCTGGAGGCGAACGCGGATAATGAAAACGATTCTGTTAGTTGAAGATGATGCCCATGTCGCCGACGGTCTGATTCTTAATCTCGATGCCGAGGGGTTTCAGGTTGTCCATATCGACAACGGCAATCTGGTGCTCGACGCTTTTGATAAGGGAAATTTCGACCTCATCCTGATGGATATCATGCTGCCGGGTACCGATGGACTCAGCCTGACCAAGAAGATTCGGGCGAAGGGCTCTACTATCCCGATCTTGTTTATCACGGCTCGCGATGAGACCGAACAGAAGGTGGAAGGGCTGCTGGCCGGCGGAGACGACTACATTACCAAGCCGTTCGATGTCGGTGAGCTGATGGCCCGTATTCAGGGGATCTTCCGCCGGCAGGCCTGGCTTGCTTCGGGCGAAGAGCTCGACGATAAATTCGAGTTCGACGGTCGCTATGTGAATTTCAAGACGTTTGAAGCCAACGGCCCCGGCGGCCAATTCGAACTGACCCGCAAAGAGTGCATGGTCATCAAGTATCTGGTGGAACGAATCGGCGAAGTGGTGAGCCGGGATCAGCTTCTGGATGCCGTGTGGGGATACCATATCTATCCGACCAACCGCACGATCGATAATTTTATTCTCAAACTGCGGAAGATCTTCGAAGATGACCCCAAAAACCCGCAATATATCGAGACCATTCGCGGTGTGGGCTATCGATTCACGACGCCGCACGACCGCCAATAAGCCGGCTAACTGGCCGGGATGGTGTTTAAGTCGTTGAATAACAATTTGTTACCTGTCGGCTGCAGGAATAATAACCCTTGACTTCCCGGCCCGTTTTGTTATAATAGCGGGTGCCCAGAAGCCGATTACGGACTAATGATATCCCTGATACTCGGGCTCGGTAATATAGGAGAGCGCTATCGCTCGACCCGTCACAATGTCGGGTTCGGAGTGATTGAGTCAATCCTGAAGCAACGACGCCTGCGTCTGCAACCGACTACGGATCTGTACGATTGGGCAGCCGACGATCTTGGAGAGCGGCGAATCGTCTACGCGATGCCGAAGACGTTCATGAATCTTTCCGGGATCGCGGCAGAAGCTCTTTTACATGAGACGGGCCTTGAGCCCTCCGAGATGCTGATCGTGGTGGACGACTTCAATCTGCCGCTGGGCAGTCTGAGGATTCGCAAGGGTGGATCCGATGGCGGTCACAATGGGCTTGAGTCGATCATTGATCAACTGCAGACCGAGGAATTTCCGAGACTCCGTCTGGGAATCGGCCCGGTGCCTGAAGGCGCCGATGTGATCGAGTTCGTGTTAGGTAAGTTTAACAAGGAGGAGTCCGAGCGGACTGAAGAAATGATAAAGAAAGCCTCCGACGCGGCGATGTTCTGTTTGGATCATTCGCTCGAAGAGGCGATGTCAATATACAATGGAAACCCTGCTTAGACGACGCCAGATATCTCGTTTAAGCCGTTTGAACCTTTAACCAACGTCCATAGGGAGATACTGAATGCGGTTTTACGAAACCACCTTCATCGTTAATCCACAGACTGACGACGCTACCATTGACAACCACGTCAAAGACGTAGCAACTGTAATCACAGACAACAGCGGCAAGATCATTCATGAGGACCACATGGGTACCCGCCGCCTGGCGTATCCCATTAACGGCCTCACCCAGGGGTACTACGCGAGCTTCATTTTCGAAGCTCCGACGTCGGTCCTTCCCCAGCTTGACCGTCATTTCATGCTCAACGAGCAGTACATCCGCAACTTGACCGTCCGATTCGACGGCGATCCGCAGAAGTACCTCGAAGAACTCTCGGCGGTGCTCATCCCTCGCGATACGAGAGGCGGCCGCGATGATTCATCGTCGGACCGTCGCTACGATCGTTCGCACGGTCATCGCAGCAGATACGGGTCATCGGATGATTCCTCCAGAACGCCCGACAGGTCTGATTCTGCCAAGACCGAGACCGGCAAAGCTGAAACCGGCAAGGCTGAAGCCGATAAGGCCGAAGCTCCCAAGGCCGAGGCTGAGAAGGCGGAAGAGTCTTCGGATAATTCCGGGCCAACCGAAGCCAGGTCGAACGGGCCCGAAGCTCAGAGTTCTGAGCCGGAAGGCACCGATTCGAATGACAAGGAATAGATCCGGCAGTTCTGTCCGGGATCTGAAGATGATGAATACGAATTCGAATGAAAGAAGGAATATGAAATGGCGGTAGTCAAAGGCAAGAAAATCTGTCGCTTCTGCGAGAATAAAGTCAATCACGTCAATTACAAAGACGAAAGAATTCTCCGGAGATTCACCAACGAGCGCGGGAAGATCATTCCCCGGCGCATAACCGGAAACTGTGCCCGTCACCAGAGGATGCTGACCACGGCAATCAAGCGTGGGCGGATCCTGGCGATCGTGGCTTTCGAGAGTGAATCATATCGTTAATAACATGACTGATGTGACGGTATCGCATCCCCGGCGGGCGGGGGCCGGCAACGTTGAGCAGTACCTGATCGTAGGCGCGATGTTCCTGTTTTCGATCGTGTCTTTCGGTCGGTTCAGTTCCGAGCAGGGCTCGGTTCTGCTCGCCCTTGCCAGTATCGTTTCCTATTTTCTGGCGATATACCTGTATTATGGAGTCGCTCGCCTGGCGCTGACTCATCGCAACAATCTCCTCTGGATCAGCGGAGTACTTGCGGTCGTCGCCGGATACCTGCTGGGCGGTTCATCGGAGCTCTGGCCCCTTTTGACCGGATGGGGAATGATCCTCTTCGGCGGAGCTTTGAGCGGAAGGCTTATCGCTTCGGGTAGAAAGTCGGGTAACGTGTACCTGATTGCGATGATCGTTGTGGCGCTGTTCGCAATCCTGCAGCTGGCGCCATTCTGGTCGTTTCTGATGGATCGGGTTCGTGAAGTTACAACCGGTTTGCTGCAGGAAGGGCAGAAAAGCATGATTGCTTCGGGCGAGGGCGCTAAGGCGGTGAAAGGCCTGGTCGAAGACACCCAGCGAATGATTAATGTGCTGATCCGGCTGGTGCCGTCGATGACGGTACTCGCGGCTGTGATGCAGTTCAGCCTGGGGTATCTCCTGTTTGCCTATAGGCTGGATCCGGCCGTTCACCCGGCGGGGACACTTGCTTCGTTCAGGCGGTGGAAGGTACCGTTCTGGGTGATGCCGGCGCTGATGGTGGTTATCCTGGGGCGAATGTTCGGACCGGATAACGTCAAACTGGCCGCGGACAACTGCATCGCATTCTTCTGCGTTTTCTACTGCGTTTGCGGTCTGTCACTGATAGAATATTATCTCTCGAAATATCATTTCTCAAGACTGATGAAAGTGCTGTTTTATATCATGCTTGTGTTTACACAGCTGATAGGATTCTTCGCCGCCGCGTTGCTCGGATTCGTGGACAGCTTCGCGGACTGGCGGAAAATTCATCGGTTGAGTATTGTCAAAGAATAATTTAGATTGGTATAAGTAGAAAGGGAAGACCATGAAGGTAATCATGCGTGAAGACGTGCCGGAAGTCGGCAAGGCCGGACAGACTGTCGAGGTCAAAGACGGTTTCGGCCGGAACTACCTGTTCCCGCGCAATCTTGCCATCCCCGCGACCAAAGCGAATCTCAAGTCGATCGGCGAAGTTGCGAAGCAGAAAGAAATCCGCGACCGCAAACAGCGTCGTGAGGCCGAAGTGGTCAAAGACCGCATCGAGAAACTGTCGCTGTCGATGGAAGTGCTCGTGGGCGAAGACGATAAGCTGTTCGGTTCGGTGACTTCGGCCGATATCGCTGAGATGCTCGAGAAAGAGGGTGTCATGATCGATAAGCGTGCGATCGAGCTCGAGAACCCGATCAAGGTACTCGGCGTCTACACCGTGCCCGTTAAGGTCGCCAAAGACGTCGCCGCGAATCTCAAACTCTGGGTTATCAAGAAATCGTAATTCGATGAATATGCTCGAAGTACATATCGATGGCCTGGCGCTCGACATGACCACCAATTCACCGGTGGTTATCCTCACGCCGACCGGCCTCAATAAGGTGTTGCCGATCTGGATCGGGCACGCCGAGGCGTGGGGTATCGCTATGGAACTCTCGGGAGTCAAGGCGAAGCGTCCGATGACGTACGATCTGCTCAGAGACGTGATTCAGGCGTTGCACGCGAGTGTCGAACGAGTAGAGATCACCGAACTTCGCGAGCAGACATTCTACGCCCGCATCCATTTGACTCTCGACGGTCAGAGCTTCGATATCGATGCCCGGCCGTCGGATTCGATAGCGCTGGCGTTGAAATCCAAAGCTCGCATCTTCGTCAACGAAGAGCTGTTCAATCTCAAGGAAACGGCGTCGGATCCTGACACGCCGCCGGCGATGCCGACCGATCCGGAATCTTTAAGAGAACGGCTCAAGAGAATAAACCCTGAAGATTTTGGGAAATACTCGCTATAGATGCCATCCGTACGTAATGTCACATTGACGGTCTGCGCGCTCATACTGCTCGCCCTGGGACTTCGGGTCAAGGCAGACACGATCGACGATTCTCCCGAAGCGGTCTCGCTCTACGCCAAGGGGCAGCGGCAGCTCCGCGAAGGAAACTTCTTCGATGCCGTCAAGACGTTCGCTGAACTCGAAGCGAGGTTTGCGAATTCGAAGAACCTTGACCTGTTCGTGTACAATCGGGCAAAGGCTCGCTACTATCTCGGCAACTACAGCGAAGCTTCGGCAGCCTTCTCCTATTTCATCTCACGTTTCACGACATCACCGATCCTTCCCTACGCCCACTTCTTTCTCGGTAACAGCCTCTATCTCAACGGCGAGGTGAACAAGGGTGTGAAGGAATATCTGCGGGCGTACCGTCTGTCCGAAGATCCCGATCTCGACAAACTCCTGGTCTCCTCACTGGTATCGGCGTTTCGTCACGCGACAACGATCAGTCTCGGTGCGCCGGATCTGGAGCAGTTGACTGAGGCCAAAAAGTGCGCGCTGGCAAAGCCGCTGGCGGACATTTATGTCGAGATCGGTGAAACGAAGCGGGCCTCTGATTTGCTCGCGCTGTGCGGAGAGAAGCTCAGTCCCGGATCGGAGGCCGGAATCGAGAGAAAGAATGCTGCCGGCCCGCTCGATATCGCCATGGTCCTTCCTCTCTCCGGAGATCTTCGTTCATTCGGACAGGAGATTTACAATGGAGCGGTGATCGGCGCACAGATGTACCGGGATGAATCGGGGAAAGAGGTAAACCTCGACACTTACGACACGCAGGGAGATCCTATTGAGGCGGCGCGAATAATCAGCGAGCTGAGCAAATCCGTATCTACCGATGCCGCTATCGGACCCTTGACCAGCGAGGAGGCGGCAGTAGCTTCGGCTACCCTTGCGTGTGGCACGCTGCCGATGGTTGCGCCGGCGGCGACTCAGGCCGGATTGACTTCCCTTTCGTCGACCTCGTTTCAAATGTCTCCCAACATCGATCTGGAAGCGATCACACTTGCGGAATACGCCTTTAATCGGCTTCACGCCGATACGGCGGCCGTGATTTCATCGACTTCCACCGACGACATTCGTATGACGCGCGCGTTCAGCGACCGGTTCGAGGCGCTGGGCGGCACTGTTCTTGCCGTCGAGTACTACAGTGTCAGGGATAAGGATTTCGGGACTTACATTCGGGACATCAAGGGCCTGATCCTCGGCGCCACGAAAGATTCTACGTTTTATATCAACGCCGACGGTGATACGCTTGATGTCGACGTTATCCCGGCGAGGATCGATTGTCTTTTCATGCCGGGAAACTCACGTCAATTGCGTCAGTTGATTCCTCAGGTCAACTTCTACAATCTGAGCGGGCAGTATCTTGGTTCCGACGGCTGGGCGGACGATATGATTTATCGTCTCGGTGACGACGTCACCAAGCAGGCGGTGTTTGCTTCGCCGTTTATCGAAGGTGAGAACTCCGAAGAGTATCTCAAGTTCTCCGCCGCATACGACAGTCGGTACGGTGGACAGCCCCAGAGACTGGCCGCGCTCGGCTATGATGCGATGCGGCTCGTGGCGCAGGCAGCGGCAGCCGGCGGAAACGGCCGTGACAATATCGTTGCCCGGTTAAGACAGATTTCCAATTACGCCGGGGCGTCGGGCGTGATAAGTTTCGGAGAGAATCGCGAAAATATTGAGATGCCGCTTTATCGCATCGAAACGGCGAAACCGGTTCCGCTGACTGAATCCGGGGCGCCATCCCCGGAAGGCAATTAGGGTCTGATTCGAAGGCTCTGCCGCTTCATGTTGAGATTCTTCCCGGTCGGTTCGGCGGAACATCACATATCGAGGTCAATCTATGGATGAGAAGAAAGTCGCACTGAAGATGATTGTCGGCGGTGAGGAACGGGATATAAGCTACGAAGAGCTGGCGTTGTCCAATAACCTCGCCCAGGAAGCACTGGTCCGACTGCTGATAGAAAAGAAGCTGTTCGATCCCAAGGAACTCCTTGAGATGATGGAAAAAGTGAAGAGCGAACGTTACCGCCATATGGACAAGGAATAGGCCCGCTTCCGTTATGACCGCAATCGAAGACAAGAACGCGAAGGCGTCGGAACAACTGCCGGAAGAAACGATTTTGCTCCGATGGACCACCCAGCCGGCAAAGCAGCGCCCGCTGGCCGCGGTGCTCGTTACCGTTTTCCTTCTCGTCACCGGCATGCTGGTGTACTATGCGACGATGTCGAGGATATTCGGCGGGTTGGCGCTTCTCGTATTGTTTTTGTCACTCGCGAAATTCTATCTTCCCACGACGTTCACGCTGACCGACAGATCTGTTTCGATTAAGACAACCACGCAGACGGTTCGCAAGGGATGGGAGCAGTACCGAAGCTTCTATCCGGACAAGAACGGAGTGCAGCTCTCACCATTTGCGGAGCCTTCCCGCCTCGAGAACTTCCGCGGGATGTACCTGATTTTCGCCGGCAATCGCGAGGAGGTTCTTCGTGTCGTCGACGAACAGATCAAAGCCCATGCATCGTCCGTCCAGGGATCATCGGGGAACCCATTATGAACATGTTCGGTCGGGACGAGAACCTTCTGTCCCAGAACGAGAATCCGCTTCCTCCCGAAGAAGAGGCGGTCCTCGACAAGGTAGCCCACAAGGTGGTCGACAGGGGCATGACGGTCCCGGCAATCCTCGCGCTGGAGTCGGTCAAGCCGTTAAATTACATCGGATCACAGCTAATGGTTTTCTTCGAACCGATCGTCCAGAGCCTGTTCAATTTCAAAGACTACGACAATTTCCGCTCGGCCCTCGAGAAACGCGTGACGATTGAAATCCTCCTGTTGAAAATCGAGAAGTACGATGCCATAGCTGCGGCGCGAGAGAAGCGCATCAAGAAGTATTATAGGGAGTTGAAGAAGAGCTGGAAGTGGTATCAGAGATATTTCGGCGTGTTTCGACCGCGCGTAAAGATTCCCGAAGAAGTGCTGAACCCGCCACCGGAGCCGGATCCTGAAGAGAAGAAGGGTGGACCAGAGAAGTCGGACTAAAGGTTGACAGCTCATGAGAGAACATCCAGATAAACAACAAGGCGGTGTCTTTCGGCACCGCCTTTTGCTATGCGTATGTGGAGGGCAGAGAGTTATTTCGTGTCGCGCATCTTCTGATTTATGGCGGCCAGATTATAGCTGGCAATCGATAGTTGGAGGGTGTCGGCAAAGGGGGATTTCAGCTGCTTGAGCAGATTCAATTGTTCGTTCGCTTTCTCGACCTGAGCCATCGCGAGATAGGTCTCGCCAAGATACTCGCGCGCCCGGGCGAAGTCCGGGTCGATCGCGAGTGCGCTCGTGTAAGCGGTAAGCGATTTGTCCAGCTGCCCTAACTTGCGATAACAGAAACCGAGATTGTTATAAGCTTCCTTCATGTCGGGCGCGGTCTTGAGCGCTTTATCAAATTCTTTAACCGCCTTTTCATATTCTTTCTTGGCTTTGGCGTCGGAGGTTGCCCGATAGTTGTAGGCGAAGGCGGAATCCCCCCGTTTCAGAATCGCGCTCGCCTTGTCCATATGATCCACGCCGGAATTGTAATGCTCGGTCGCTTCGTTCACGGAATCCTGCGCCGTCTTCTTCTCCGATCCAAACGCCTCAACTCTGCTCCCTTGAGAAACCGCCATCATGCCGATTGCGAAGATGGTCAGGATAAATAGACGATAGAATCTTGTCATTTCCCTCTTCTCCAATGTCCATTAGTTTATCTGAGAAACAGCGGCAGGCCGACAGGAGTTTCCCGTCCGGTGCATAAACAAAGGCAGAGTCGCAGGACCCTGCCTCACAAGTCAAATCGGCTGATAAGTCGTTAGATATCGAGGTTCCGCACGTACTTCGCGTTCTCCTGGATGAACCTGGAGCGAGGTTCAATCTCGCTGCCCATCAGGATGCTGAAGAGATGATCGGCCTCGGCAGCTTCATCGATCGAAACCTGAAGCAGGGTACGGGTATCAGGATCCATCGTGGTCTTCCAGAGCTGATCGGGATTCATTTCACCGAGTCCCTTGTAGCGCTGGATGCCTACTCCGGTCGAAGACATCGCTTTGACCAGCTTGTCTTTTTCTTCGTCCGAATACGCATACTGCTCGTTCTTGCCGTGACGGAGCCGGTAGAGGGGAGGCTGTGCGATATATATATAACCGGCGTCGATCAACTCCCGCATATACCGGAAGAAGAACGTCAGAATGAGCGTCCGAATATGGGCACCATCGATGTCCGCGTCGGTCATGATAATGATCTTGTGATAGCGGACGCGGGAGGAATCGAAATCATCGCCGACACCGCAGCCAAGGGCCGTGATAAGGGCACGGACCTCGTTGTTGCTGAGGATCTTGTCGATACGGGCTTTTTCCACGTTGAGAATCTTGCCCCGGAGCGGCAGAATCGCCTGGAACCGTCGGTCCCGACCTTGCTTGGCCGACCCGCCTGCGGAGTCACCCTCTACGATATAGATCTCGCACGATTCCGGATCGGTCTGGGAGCAGTCGGCAAGTTTACCCGGAAGGGCGGCGCTGTCCAGGGCCGTTTTGCGTCGCGTCAGCTCTTTAGCCTTGCGGGCAGCTTCGCGCGCCGCCGCAGCTTGCGTAAGCTTCTCGACGATCTTCTTCGCAGTTGCCGGCGTTTCTTCGAAATAAGCACCGAGATACTCGTTCGTAATGGCCTCGACAATTCCCTTGACGTCGGAATTGCCGAGTTTCGTCTTCGTCTGTCCTTCGAACTGCGGATCACGAACCTTAACCGCGACAACTGCAGTCAATCCTTCTTTGGAATCATCGCCGACCAACGTAAGCCCGTTCTTCTTCACCAGGTTGTACTTGCTTGCGTACGCATTGATACTCCGCGTAAGGGCAGTCCTGAAACCGGTAAGGTGCGTCCCGCCTTCGATCGTGTTGATGTTGTTCACGTAGCTGTACATCGACTCAGAATAACCATCGTTGTATTGAATAGCTACTTCTACATCAACGTCGTCCCGCTCCTTCTGGAAATGGATCGGTTTCTTGTAGAGCGGTGTCTTATTCTCGTTCAGATACTCGACAAAAGATGACAGGCCTCCTTTGTACATGAAGGAGATCGTCTTGTCCTCATGGCGATGGTCGATCAGATCGATTGTCAGGCCCTGATTGAGGAAGGCCAGTTCACGAAGGCGCGATGCGATGATATCGAATTTGAACTCGGTCTTCGCGAATATCTGGTTGTCCGGCAGGAAGCAGGTTCTGGTCCCGTTCTTCTTTCTCTTGCCGGTTACTTTGACTTTCTCTTTCGGGATGCCGCGTTGGTATTCCTGGAAAAATACTTCACCGTCGCGCGCTACTTCCACCCAGCACCATTCCGAGAGGGCGTTGACGACCGAGACGCCGACACCATGCAGACCGCCGGAAACTTTATAGCTGTCGTGATCGAATTTACCCCCGGCATGGAGAGTCGTCATGACCACCTGCAGCGCGGACACCTTCTGTTCCGGGTGTTCTTCCACCGGGATACCGCGACCGTTGTCAGAGACAGTAATGGATCCATCCTGGTTGACTTCGACCGTAATCTGGGTGCAGAATCCGGCCATCGCCTCGTCGACGGAGTTGTCGACCACTTCGTAGACCATGTGGTGCAATCCCCGCTGCCCAATGTCGCCGATGTACATTGCCGGTCGACGCCTGACCGCTTCGAGACCCTGAAGCACCTTGATGGTCGTTGCGTCGTATTTGCGACCGGCTACCGTGCCTTTCTTGTCGGACAACTGCTTTGCATTCATAGCCATCTGCTCTATTTCCCTTTCTCGCCTCGTACCAGTCGGATCTGTTTGACCGCACGACCGTACGGAAAGCTCTTGATTTTATCCAGCAGAGACTCCTGTTTCATGGCCAGCTCCTGCCTCCACGCAGCGTCGTTCACGGCTACATAGAGAACGCCATCTTCGAACTTAAGCGCTGTCGACACGCGGGCGATTGCCTCGCCGACCAATTCGGGCCAGCGATCCACCACCTGCCACCCGTTGTATTGCTCAGTCAATCCGAGCGAACTGATGACGCCGGAGAGCACCGATGAGATGGCAGTCGGGCGACGGTTGCGAGAGCGACGCGGCGACCATGAAGAGTCTGATTTTTCGTACATTTTGCTCAATTTCCTAATCATTAATTATACACTTTTTTAATCGATCTCGCAAGTAAAAAACCTAATCTATCTTATTGATTATAAAAGATTTAAGGCGGATTTGGTGGTTTGTGACACCAGCGGATTGTCGGGCCAATCAGACCGACAAATATGGACTGAAAAAGGAAACGACAGGCCGGTCCGGCCTGTCGTCTATGAGAGCGCTGTTGTGGCTATTCAGCCTGGAACGTTGTTGCGAAAATCTTTCAATCGGACCGCTTCCGGATACTTCCCGAGCCGGAAATCGAAGTCGAAGCATGGGCCGGATTGCCGTAGTAGTAGATGCTGCCGCTTCCGCTAATTGATCCATCGAAACTGTCAGTTACGCGGACTCTGACATCACCTGAACCGCTGATGCGCACGCTGGCATTCTCGGCGATCAGATCTTTCGTGTCAACGTCACCCGAACCCGCAACCCGCACATCGAGATCGCCCACTTTTCCGGCGGCGCGCAGGCTTCCCGATCCTGACACGGAATACTCGAAATGATCTTCGTTGAGATTCTCGACTTCGATATCTCCGGAGCCGGACAATTTGATTCGATCAAGCGAGGGGACCGTGATTTCGAAATGGCAGCCTTTCTCCGACGAAAAGGACTCCCTGGTGCCTATGTGCAGAGTGTGACCGGTAACGTTAGTCTCGATATTGTCTATGAGATTGTCGTCGAATGTCATCGCGACTTTCTGTTCGCCACCGACGTTGACATGGATGTCAAACGATCCCGATGACCTGATTTCGGTAAAAGGGGGAAGATTCAATTCCACCGTCTTCATATCGCCGGATCCTTTTTCGGAATGTCCGAACATGTTGAAGAATCCGTCGCCATAGGACGGAATCGAGGCGAAGACGACCAACGCACCGACAGCTATCGCGAGCACACCTTTTCTCATCTGCTCCTCCATTGATTTCTTTCCTTTTGATTAACTTACGTGCGGTCAATCGAAAGGTTGCCGGAATAATCGCAGCCGGTCCGAAGGCTGCAAAGAGAACGGGACCGAAATGGATACTTCGGTCCCGGTGATTTCGTAGTGTCCCGAGTTGTCAGCGCGGTTCGTACGTCAGGTGATCTACCGATTTGAGCTTCTTACGGTTGGGGTGCTTGTGAGAGGGGATATAGAAGTCGGGACCCTCGCGACGGCGCAGGCGGATAGTGTAGTCCTGACATCCCTGACATCGCCGAATCTTCCCCAGTGCTTCCTTCTTGATCCTTCTTCGGCGCGTGTGCGTGGGGGCGTAGATCGGCCGGTCGATTATGCGGAATCCCTTGGTCGGATCGTCGTCATCGTGGAATTTGACACCGGCGATGATATTGTCCGTGCCGTCTTCGTAGAGCGTGGCGCCGGGGCATTCGATAAAAACGTACCCGTCATCTGCCTGTTCTTCGATAAATATCCGTGAATCTTCGATATCTTTTGTGTTGCAATGGACGCAAATCCAAAGGCCTTCTTTTTTCATCAGGTCACGGCCGCAGTTAATACAAGAGCGAGTCTCTTCCATGCTGATTGTCCTTTTAACTGTATCCTTCGATAGATCTGTTTACCGGAAGGATGGGTCTTCGTGGTTTCAGCCGGGAGAGTGCAACCGGTCTGCCGTCGGGAGTTCTGCTGTGTATTTTGTTTTGTGGCAATGAGTTGCAATGAGAAGGCCGGTCTGGCGTTTTGCCAAACCGGCCGAAACTATAGGAATATCTCAATGATCTGTTGTCTCAGCCCTTAAACAGAAGCACCATCGAGCATAGAGTTACCGAAACCGGCAGCAAGGCAGCAAATGAATACGGGGCGAAGAGAGAGACACCAAAGGCTAACGCAACAGAGGGTATGACGAGGAATTTGAGGGTTGAGATAGTCAGTTTGGCAATCCGCGAGGCGACAAAGACGATCAAAGCGGCGGTAGCGATATAGGCGGCATAGAGGCCGTTCTGACCGAAATTGTCAAGGATGAGTTGCCGTATGCTCTCGAATATGCTCGTGACTGTCGAAGCCTGAGCAGATGCCTTCTCCGCCAGGGTCTGGACCTGCGATATGAGGCTACCACTCAACATCTTCGTTCTCCTCCAGCGGTTCTATAGTCAGCGAGGACTCCCCGACCCGGGTAAGACCTTCCATCCTTCGCGTCAGGAAATTCTTCGAAGTAATCCACTGATGCGACAATTCAAGGATCTCCCCCTGATCCATATCGGTTTCCCAATCGAGAACGACCTGATCAATGTTCTTGTCGTCCACAACCAGATCATCCATCGTCAGCACAAACTTCACTTTCATAACGTACCGTCCTGTGGCTTAGCTGATTCTTTTTCGTTCCACCGGGGTAAGTGCAAGCGAAATGCCGCAACCGCTCAGGAATCTTCAATCTGCGTTCAAGTGTTTAGCTTGTAATGACTTAACGTTTGAAAAAGGAGGCGGGAAAAGGATCATTCGGGTATCGTGTAGATAATCAAGAGAAAATTGTATGGGCGGGAACCCACAGGCTGGGGGCTAAAATTAAACCCGACGGGAGGTTAGTCCGCCGGGTCTTCGTATTACGGAATTCAGTTTGCAGCGTTGTTTTGACCCTGGGAACAAAGACCGCCTTCCACCGATTTCTCCGGGCGTTCAACTTTATCACCCGAAGGTCCGCGGTTTAATTGAAGGTGTGACCGAATGGGTCATTCCGTGACCCGCTTATGATGTACCGGCTGTCTTTAGGATCGAAACAAGCGCCGCCGCAGTCATAGAGAATAATCTCTCTGGTGTCCGCGTTGACAGTCCCTCCCGGATTGTCTCGGCGGACTTATAGATACATACGCGACCCTCCATTGTTATTGGTTCACCTTCAGGCGGATCGGGGTTCTTATCTATTTCTACAAAAGTACGTATCTCTCAGACTGATTGTATGCATCGATTGGCGGGAAGGATGGTGAAGTTAGTTTGCGAAGGTCCGGACTATACCTCCATCTGCAGTATACCGGTCAGCCAAATTCTTGTCAAGGAAAACAACGAAGGACGCATTCTCTGTGGCCGATCCGGCGCGCGTGGACAGACAACTGATCGGGAAAAGGGGACTTTGCCAATCGACATTGACCACTTATCAGCCAACCGCTCTCATTATGCCGGTGTCCGGTAACAACTTTCTTGATTCCGGAGCTCAACGAAGCTATTCCGGAGGACGTATTTGGCGTATATTGCTGAAGGCGAGTATAAGCAGTAACGGTTGAGATTCGGCGGATCAGCCAGGATCCGTTCCGACCCTCTAAGTTGCTTATGGCAGGCCGATTATGGAGATTTCACGCCCCCCGGCCCTAAAGTCCGGTGGGGATAAACCGATAACTCTTAAGGTATGGAGCAAGACTTTCTCATCCAGGAGATAACCAGGTCCGAGCGCAATAAGGAAGCCCGGAAAGTCCTTGAGCAGCGAGATCATAAGCCGCTCTGGCGTGAATACGTCGAAACGGCCGTGATCGCCCTCGTTGCCGCGATCCTTCTGCGCATCTTTGTCGTCTCGGCCTATCGCGTCAGTTCATCGTCGATGGAAGACGCACTCCTCGAAGGGGATTACATCTTTGTCAACAAATTGGCCTATGATTACGGGAGCGATCCGAAGGTTGGCGATATTATCGTTTTCAAATATCCCAACAACCCGGAAAAGGAATTCATTAAACGGATCATCGCTCTGCCGAATCAGACCGTTCAGATCGCGGACAAAGTAGTGTATGTCGATGAAGAAGTGGCCAAGATACCGGTCTACGTCAAGTTTATGGACAAGCGAATTATTCCGGGGGATCTTTCCTTCCGGGACAATTTCGGACCGTACAAAGTGCCGCCGGAAGAATACTTCGTGCTCGGTGATAATCGCGATGACAGCCGTGACAGCAGATTCTGGGGGACGGTGCCGCGCGAGAATATCATCGGCAAGGCAGTATTCGTCTACTGGTCATGGACTCCCGATGAGAAGGCCCCCGGCTGGGGATTTCCGTACATTATCGATGCGTTCGAGTGGTTCGGGTACGCGGCATTCAATTTCCCGTCCCATATCCGCTGGGAACGCCTCGGTACTTCCCTCTAACAATGCCGTTTTCCCTCTACGTACATTTTCCCTTCTGTTCGAATAAGTGCTCGTACTGCGATTTCTATAAAGAGCTGTACGACCGCTCGATCGAAAAGAGATTTTTCGAAGCCCTCCGTATCGAGACGGAACTTGCCGCCGAGCAGTTCGAGTCGCCCGATCGGGAGATCGGAACAATCTTCGTTGGCGGCGGAACACCCTCGCTGATGAATCTCGATTCGTTTGCCGGATGGCTGGAACAGGTGAAGCGGCTCTTCTATCTTCCGGCAGGGATTGAATTTTCGGTCGAGACGAACCCCGAATCGGTGCGGCTCGACAATCTGAAACGCCTCCAGGAGCTGGGCGTTAACCGTCCGGTGTTCGGTGTTCAGTCGTTTCAAACTAAATTACTGAAACTGCTTAATCGACGGCATATCCCGCATCATAGTCAACGGGCGGTCTACTTCGCCAATGTTCTCGGCTTCACGAATTTCGGCGTCGACATCATATTCGGTTTGCCCGGGCAAACGACCCGGATGTTGGCCAAGGATCTCGATCAAATTATCGATATGGACCCGCCTCATATCTCTTTCTATCAACTCACGGTGGAAGAGGGAACGCCACTCGCCCACAAGGTGGAAGCTGGTGAGCTGAGAATTCCCGATCAGGAACTAATGTTGGCCATGTATCGGGGCGGGTACGATCAGCTGGCCGAGGCCGGGTATGTGCGGTATGAGGTGTCGTCGTTCGCCAAACCAGGATTCGAATGCAGGCACAATCAGGCGTACTGGGACGGCACGGAGTATCTCGGTCTGGGACCCTCGGCGCATTCATTCGTCAACGGTCAGAGATTTCTCAATGTCGAGAATGTCGACGAGTATCTCGACTCGCTCAAAGCCGGGAAGCTCCCGAGAGTGTTCGATGAATCCGGCCTTGAGGAACGGATGGTGGAGGCTATAATGCTGGGTCTTCGGACAAGCCGTGGAGTCAGTCATGCGTCGTTCGCGCGAAGGTTCGGACGGCCGCTCGAAGATCGTCTCGACAATGAACAGTACAACCATCTTCGCGAATCGGGGCATCTCATCGAGGATCGCACAGGTATCCGTTTATCGGAGTCGGGGTTCTATCTGGCCGACGAAATCACCCGCAGATTGTTGAAATAGACTCCCAGGCATGTTCACTACTTCGTAGGCCCGACGATTCCTATCGCCGGGTGTAGCACGTAGGCCGAAAGAATGCATCTTGACGCAGGTCGGTGTTCCGATGGAACAGACCAAATTCATGGGTTGGGCGAAGGAGAAACCCGACATCGGACTCGAAGAAGAAACCCGCCTAATAACAAAGATGAGATTGCGATGGCTGTCCCGCCTAACCGGCGTGAAGTACACCTCACAAGGATTTCTTCTCCGCCAGCTACCCCGAAAAATGCTTGTGCCGTGTTCAAAAGCGGGCCTATATTCGTCACATGACACCGGAGAAATACATCCATTTCATGGAAATCGCCTATCGCGAGGCGGAGCAGGCGTACGAGAAAGGTGAAGTTCCGGTCGGCGCAGTGGTGGTGTTCGATGAAAAGGTGATCGGTCGCGGATTCAACCAGACCGAGTCGCTGCACGATGCCACTGCGCATGCGGAGATCATTGCCCTCTCGGCCGCCTACAACCGGATCGGCGACTGGCGGCTGGACAACTGTTATCTGTTCTCGACTCTGGAGCCGTGCGCCATGTGTGCCGGGGCCGCCATTCTCTCCCGGATCAAGACGATCGTATTCGGCGCCCATGATCCCAAATTCGGCGCCTGCGGCTCGATCTTCAACCTCCCGACCGAAAAGAAGCTCAATCACAATATCGAGATCGTGAGCGGCGTCATGGCCGACACGATCGCCGATCTGATGAAAGATTTCTTTCGCCAGGTTCGGACCAACAAGGAGAGGGTCAATTGATCGACGGCATGTCGAACGAGGGTCCGTTACGGATCGCACGAATCCTGGCGGTGGGGATAATGGGGCTGGCGCCGCTGGTCTTTATCGCGTTCGCGTTCGCCGTCAGTCCCCCAAGCTCGATCGATCCGGGTGGAGCGAAGATGCTCCTGTATATCCTGCTTATGGTTGCGATTATTACACCGCTGCTTTATCAGGTGATCGAACGGTCGCGAATCAGCACCTACAAGATGCTCGGCGACAAATCGAAAATGACTCCCGGGCAGATGTACCTCACGCTGCAGATTATCCGCTTCGCTCTTACCGAATCAATTTTCATATTCGCGGTAATCGTCTATTTCGTCACCGGGCGGCAGGACTGGTTCTGGGATTTCTACCCGATCGGGATCGTCTGGGTCGTGCTTGCCTGGCCGACGAGGTCGAAGTTCGAGACGTTCATGCAGAAAGTGCAGATGCCGTGAGCGGAGGAATCCGCTAAGGAGGATGATGATATGACACTGTCGGACGAAAAGAAAAAGGAACTGCGGAAGGATCGGATCACCGCCATGTTCTTCACGGTTGTGCTGCTAATCTTCTTTCCGATCGTTCTGATTTGCATGAAGTATTACAATCTTCTGCCGCTGATTCAGGCGAATCCGAAAGTGGTCAAGACGGTGTTCTATATTCTCCTGATCTATGCGATCGGCGCCCCTCTGCTGATGCCGTTTATCGAAAATCGGATGATCGCCGCACGTCGCAAGACCAGGCTGCTGGCGGGGCGGTCCGACGGTCAGACGTACGTAAATATACAGATACAGCGGATTGCGATGGCGGCGGTATCGTATGTCTTCGGAGCTTTCATGTTCGCCGTTTCGCAGAGCGAGTTCCGGTTCTGGTGCTTTTTTGTGATAGGGATATTCTGGACGGTCCGTTTCTGGCCGACCGAATTGAAACTGGAAAGATTTTTGGAAAAGGTGGAATCGCCATGAGCGAGAAAGTAGATACGCACAGACTCGACCGGCACTATATCATGATCAAGCCGCTCTATTTCGGGTTGATCGTTAATATCCTCATCCCGATGGCGCTGATCCTGGTCTGTTATTTTATCGAGGTCCGCGGCGGCGGGCGGGTCAACCGGGTAGGGGATTTCGCCAACACGCTGTTTTATCTCCTGGTCGGCGTCGGGATTCTTCAGTCCTTGTTCGCCTTCTGGTGGCGGCAGAAAATGTATGGCGAGTTGATGGTCAAGAGCGCCGCGAGTTTCCAGGAAGACCTGGCGCATGCGCTCCTGGTGCGGTCACGACCGATCTTCACGATTATCGCGATCGTCTCGCTCTACGGTATCGGCTATTACTTCCTGACCGGCCGGTTTCTGGAAACGGTGGTGATCGTCTTCTTTTCGTTCGCCGCCTTTCAGATTGTCCGGCCGCGCTTCGGATTTCTGGATCGGCTGATTGCGAAGCAGGCGGAGATGCTGGACCGCTCGGGGGAGATTTCTTCGTAGGGCAGCTCCTTCTCAGAACCTGTTGCGCCAGGGGTCAGAAATAAGGGCTTGGGGGGGAATTTTCTTTACATTCGGCGGGCAATTATTAGATTGTGCATTCCGGATTTCTTCCGGGACATAGTTTCGGTACGGAGAGGTGGCTGAGTGGTCGAAAGCGGCGGTCTCGAAAACCGTTATACCTTCGGGTATCTAGGGTTCGAATCCCTACCTCTCCGCCATTATTGGGGTAC
>CAZFOY010000008.1:0-82316 GCA_964520865.1 uncultured Ignavibacteriales bacterium
TCCCCCCTTAATCCTTCACACACCGCACCGAGAAGCCACAACGCATTGGCAATTCGTTGCGCAAAAGATTCCCGCTACTGTTCGTCACATTCCACTGAGTTGCGCTCGTATTGTTGCCGGCCGGATGGGGCGTCCAGAAGTACTCGATGTAACCCTGACTCAAAGAATAGCCTTCGAAAGTTCGATACCCGGCTCCGAGGGCGGAGAAGCCGTATTCGTCGGTAGCCCCGATGTTTGGAACGTACCAATACTGCCCGCCGGTCTTCTTGAGTTTCCCTCCTGCTACCGAGGATCCCCCGAGCGAATCTCTTAATTCTTCCCAATCGGCGACCGTCGCCACATGCCAGCCTTCGGGAGCGATATTGCGATTGTCAGAGACGGCATACCAGTTGTACAGAGCCCCGAAGATAGCGGCGTGAGCAGGACTGTTCGCGTAGAAACAAAAGGCATCCGTACTCAGCGAGGTCCACACGCTGTCGGCAGAGACATAGGGAATCGAGTCTCCGTTGCGAAAGTGCGCGACTACCAGATTCTCCGCCATCCACCACTTGCCGAAGATGTTCACCGTCCGATAGACATTTCCGTCAATGTCCGTGACAGTACCGAAAACATCGAGCGTCATGACCGAATCCAATCCGCCATATCCGATACCGAGGCTGCTGGTCACGAAGGCTCGATAGTAGATCCGGCTGTCGGGAGGCAGATGGGTCAGAACACAATCGAAGCTGCCAATATAACTGCCATAGCTTCCCGCTACCCACACGAGGCTGTCGGCGATCGTCGGGTTTGCGGCCGTGCTCCAGCAAACGCCGCGACCGGTTACGAAAGATCCTCGGCCCGTAACAACCTCCCCGCCCACCCATGCTCTTCGGTAAGAAACAGAATCGGCACTGGCTGTCGTTACCTGCGGCACCCCTGCGACCGTGGTGAAACTCCAAGACCAGGAGAGGGTCTGATGACCGTGCCCATCTTTGGCCATGATCCGCCAATGATATGTGGTGTACGCCTCCAGGGAGTCCGTAATATAGCTGGTGCCGGATTGTCCCTCGCTGACAAGCGCAGGAGCAGCATCGGACCCGAAATAAACATCATAGGTCAGGGCATCGCCGTCCGGATCGGTGCAAGTCCAGTACAAAGTATCCACCAGCGCCCGGCCGGACGACTGATAGCCCGGTGCGCCGGACGCGGAATCGAGTTGGGGGGCATCGGGAGCGGAATTAGCCGACGCCGCGGGATTACTCTTTTCCTTGGAGCAACTGATTGCGAAAATCAGCAAAGTAACCAAAAATAAAGCCAAGATCCGTTTCGGTTGGTATTCCTGCCACGTGTATTCTTCCCCTTTCCATGCGGAACCGCACTCTGGTCGTATGGTGCCTATAGATAAGAATATCTATGATAGGGAAAATCTTCAAGCGTTTTTTCTGGTTTGAATTCGTTGACCTCTCTGGCCCGTCAGGTAATGCCGGGCGGCAGCCGTCTTCGGGGCTGCCAAGGTGCGCACTATGATTCAATTAGGCACAAAGACTCGGAACGGGCTACGGACAGGGGCAGGCTCGAAGACGAATCCTGCCCAATATAAGAAAGAGAGCGCCGTCGATGCGCGGCCGGTGGTCAACCTACCCATTGAGATGAGATCGCCACGGCTTCACGCCTAATCGGCGTTTCGGACGCCCTGCGTGTACAGCACAATCGTAGGTCAGGAGGCCTGCCTTCCTGACTTCAATATCCGAGCGATTGCTACGCAACGGTCAGGAACACGGGGTTCCTGGCCTACGAATCCGAATTACGAACCATGCTCTTCCGTCACATCCTCGGAATCAGCCTCTTCCCTTTCACGCCGGGTTCTCTTCCGTCCAACGAACCAGACGACAAGGATCGAAATCTCATACAACGTGTACAGCACAATCGTAGGTCAGGAGGCCTGCCCTCCTGACTTCAATATCCGAACCATTATTACGCAAAGGTCAGGAACACGGGGTTCCTGACCTACGAATCCGAATTACGAATCCTACTCTTCCGTCACGTCCTCTGATTCCGCTTCTTCCCTCTCGCGCCGGGCTCTCTTCCGACCGACGAACCAGACGACAAGGATCGAAATCTCATACAACGTGTACAGAGGGGTCGCGAGAAGAACCTGCGTGAACACATCGGGCGGAGTGAGAATCGCCCCGATTATCAGGATGCCAACGATGGCATATCGCCGGCCTTTCGACAACATCCGAACATTGACGAGGCCGATTTTGCCGAGAAAATAGGCCGCGACCGGAAGCTGAAAGCAAACGCCGAACGCAAGCATCATCAGACCGGTGAAGCCGATGTAGCTGCTGATGGTGATGTTGTTGATGACCATTTCGCCGGAGAATCCGATCAGGAATTTGAACGCGATCGGCAGTACGGCCAGGTAACAGAAGGCCCCGCCGACGGCAAACAGCGCGGTCGAGGTCAGTACGAGTGGCAGAACGACGACTTTCTCCCGCTGATACAGCCCTGGGGAAACGAACGACCAGAGTTGATAAAACACGAACGGCGCCGAAACGACCAGCCCGGTGATCAACGATATCTTCAGATAGGCGTAAAACGTGCCGGTGACTTCCATATTGTACAGTGGCACGCCTCCCAGCGGTTTCTTCAGAAATGCAACGATATGATCAGAGAAGTAGAAGCAGGCAATGGACATCACGACTACAATGAGAATTGACTTGAGCAGCCGGTGGCGAAGCTCTTCGAGATGCTCAAGAAAAGGCATATTCCCCTTCGGCTCAACCGGCAGGTTTTCGGCGTCGCTGTCCATAGGCCCAAAAGTAGGTCAGTTATAGGCCGGTTGTCAATCCATTTGTCCCCGGCGCTTTATGCCTGTCGATAGCCAGCCAAAGCTTCGGGCATTTCTCATTTTGAACGACAAATGAAACCGCTTGATTCTGCCCGCCGTATATCCAGTTACTATAGAGTGGAGGGATGCCGACGCAGGCGAAACTCAGTTGATGTACGGAGAAGAAGAATGTTGAAAAGTTACATGCTTTGTATGACGGTTTTGTTGCTACTTACGCCCGCGTTACGAGCCGGGCGCAATGCTGAATTTCATTTCAATTTAGGGGCTATCGACCCCCAGGGAGATTACCAGCGGTACGCCGATCTCGGCCCGACTGTCAACGCCCGCCTTACCCGCCACCTCAACCGATTTCACGCTCTTGCCGGCTGGGTGAACCTGAACGGTTCCTTCTTCACCAGCGACAAAACGCGAGTCCGCATCACCGGAGATCCGTACATCTCAGCGGCCGATCAGACAATCAATGAATATGCTGCCGCCCTACAGTACGGTGTTCAGGTCGGGTCCGGCAACCGACAGGGACTTTTCCGCCCGTACACCGGGATAGGACCGGGATTGTACCTCTTCAATACGGAGACTACGCTCGATGTCCCCGTTTTTGAAGACCACTACGCGCAATACAACGATACCCATCTCAAATTCGGCTGGCATGCTTTCGGCGGTGCCGACTTTCTCCTCAGTTCAAAGTGGGGACTTTCCTGCGAGTTAACTTACGACTGGGTGTACAAATTGGACCATTCCTACGAGTACGACGTAGGAAGAAGACTGATCCAGGTGTCGAAGACGGCAAAGTATTTCAGTTTTGTAGTAGGTGTGGTGATTCCGTTCGAGACGCTGGTCGAGTAGAGATCACTCCAGCAGCTTTTTCATTTCTTCGAGGAATTCCGCTTTGTCTTTGAATTTACGGTAGACCGAGGCGAATCGCACGTAGGCGATCTCATCGGTCTGGCGAAGTTTCTCCATCACCAGTTCACCGATATCTTTCGAAGTTGCCTCCGCCTTTCCTCTCGTTTTGATCTGGTTCTCGAGGTCATCAACTATCGCTTCGATCTCCTTGGGAGAGATCGGGCGTTTGTTGCAGGCGAGCTTGATTCCGTAGAGGAGTTTGTATCGATCGAACGGTTCTCGCTGCCCTCCCGACTTGATAACCGTCAGCGTTCCCTGTTCGATGTATTCATAGGTGGTGAACCGCTCGTGGCACTTGAGACATTCACGGCGACGGCGGATGGCCAGGCCGTCCTGAGCCGGACGGCTGTCCACGACTTTATCTTCTTCGTAACCGCAGGCGGGGCATTTCATCTCTCAGGCGATTCTCGACAGCGGCAAGTTTATACGACTTCCTTCCCCATCTCGTCAATGACGTAGTTCAGATAATCCGGCAAACCCTCGGAGAGTTTGAAGGTCAGAATCTCCGGAACATCGTTCGGATGGTGCTCCCGAACGAAGCTGATCAGGGCTTCCACTTTGAGCTGGGTAGTCTTGACGACCAGGAGAGCCTCTTCCGCCTCCTGGACCTTTCCATTCCACCAGAAGACCGATTCGATCTTCGGAACTATGTTCACGCAGGCGGCCAGACGAGCTTCGACCAGATTCCTGGCCAGCTGCCGGGCGTCATCACGTGGAATCGTCACGAACGCGACACGTACATGATCCATTACTTTTCGACCTCTCTTCCTAAACGTCGTTCAACCGACTCGATTTTGCCGGTCAGTCTCTTTTTCGCGCCTTTGCGGTCATCGATATTGATGATGATGTAGATCCGTTGGTGCCCCTGACGATGCAGCATCATCCGGGCCCTGTTTATCACCTTCATCACCGGCTCCCAGTCGCCTTCGATGACGGTCGACATCGCTGTAAGTTTGTACGGCAGACCGGACTTGTCTATTATATCGATAACTTTCGCGACATCTTTAGAGACCGAGGTCGAACGGTGAGCGGTCGGAAACATGGACAGCTGGAATAACATGTTACGGCTCCAGCCTTTCCGGGTAGAGTGGGAATTTTGCACAGAATCTCTCGACTTCGCCGGCGATTCCGGCCAGGGCTTCTTCGTCCCTTCGGTTCTGAATCGCCCGGTCGATAAAGTCGGCAATCACCGGCATTTCAGCTTTGCCCATCCCCCGGGTAGTAACGGCCGGAGTCCCGACACGAATGCCCGAAGTCACGAACGGTTTCTCAGGATCGAAAGGAACCGTGTTCTTATTCACGGTGATTCCGGCGAGGTCAAGCGCCTTCTCCACCTTCTTGCCCGTCACCTTCGGGACATCGATAAACGACACGAGGAAAAGATGCGTATCGGTGCCGCCGGCCACGAGACGATATCCTTTTTCTTTGAGAGTTTCCGACAGCGCTTTCGCGTTTTCAAGCACCCTTTGTTGATACTGCTTGAACTCATCGGTCATGGCCAATTTGAAAGCTACTGCTTTAGCGGCGATGATGTGCATCAGAGGTCCCCCCTGGATGCCGGGCATGACTGTCCGGTCGAGGTCGGCGGCATACTTCTCCTTGCACATGACGACTCCGCCGCGCGGGCCGCGAAGCGTCTTGTGGGTGGTCGACGTAACAAAGTCGGCCATCGGCACCGGTGACGGGTGCAACCCGGCAGCGACAAGCCCGGCGATATGGGCGATATCGACCATCATGTAGGCTCCGCAGGCATCGCACGCCTCACGGATCTTGTCGAAATCCCAGAACCGCGGATAGGCGGAGGCACCGGCAACGATCATCTTCGGCTTAAACTCGATCGCATCCTGTTTGAGCTTATCATAGTCGACAACTTCGGTCTTCGGATCGACCTGATACCCTTTAAACTCGTACAACTTTCCGGAGAAGTTGATCGGGTGTCCGTGGGTCAGGTGACCGCCGTGAGACAGATCCAGACCCATCACCCGGTCTCCCGGGTTAAGGACAGTAAAGTAAACGGCCATGTTGGCCTGCGAGCCCGAATGCGGCTGGACATTGGCGTGTTCGGCGTTAAACAGCTTTTTCAAGCGATCGCGGGCCAGATCTTCGGCAACATCGACCCATTCGCAGCCACCATAATACCGCTTCCCCGGATATCCCTCGGCATATTTGTTGGTCATTACCCCGCCGGCCGCCTCAAGGACCGCTTCCGACACAAAATTCTCCGAGGCAATCAGTTCGAGTTTGTTCTGTTCGCGCTGGGTCTCTTTGTATATCGCGTCGTATATTTCAGGATCAGCTTTTTGCAGATATGACATATAAAAACTCCCGGTTTGAATTTTGCCTAAATGTATATGTTTTTGCCGGGAGGGTCAACACTGCTTATAGCGAGGGGACCGACCGCCTGGCTGTAGCACCGAGCAAGCAACTAAATTCAAACGCCCCCTTATGAATTTCCCAATTGCCCCGTATAAAGGCTGAGACAGAGAATTTCCGGGTAGAAGCAAGGGAGCATTTACATCCGTGACATCAGACTGCGATTGCATCGTTATCGGGGCGGGAATTACGGGCATAATGGCGGCCCTCTCCCTCCAGGAGAAAGGCCGAAGTCCGATTGTGCTGGAAAAATCCCAGAGCCCGGGCGGGCGAATGGCTACCCGAATAATCGGAAAGGTAACCTTTGATCACGGGGCTCAGTACTTCACCGCCCGAAATCAGGCATTTCGGAGAATTGTGACGGAGTGGGCCAAAAAGGGGATCGTGAGGCACTGGACCGACGCATTTCCCCGTCCGGGCAATCGGTCTCAGGACGGATTCCCCAAATACTGTGGGGTCGGTGGAATGGCCTCGATTTGCCGTCAGCTGGCCACGCCCCTTGACATCCGGGTCAACGAGCAAGTTACCACCGTGAAGTCGAAGAAAGATAGATGGCTGATTTCTACCGAATCGGGTGGCCAGTATTCTACCGGAACACTCATTGTCACTGCGCCGATGCCCCGGACGCTGTCTTTGCTTAAGTCAGCGGATCTTAGACTCCCGGCCTACGTTCGAATGGGACTTACCATGATTGCGTATGACCCGTGTATTGCATTGATGGCCGTGCTCGACGGCCCTTCCAAAGTCCCGGAGCCGGGCGGAATCGAACTCGGCGGCGAGCCAATCTACTGGATGGCCGACAGCCGAATGAAAGGAATTTGCGACGACGGCCATGGCGTCACGATCCACGCCGGACCGAACTTCAGTCAGCAGGTGTGGGATCAACCGGACGAAGAGATTGCCGAACGACTATTCGAAGAAACCGAGGAGTGGCTCGGACGAACGCCTGTGAGCTACCAGCTTCATCGATGGCACTATAGCCGAACGACGGCAACCTATCCGGAGCCGTATCTTATGATCGAAGATCCGGCCACGATGGTGCTTTGCGGCGATGGTTTCTGGGATGCCCGAATCGAGGGTGCGGCTCTTTCCGGACTGGCCGCAGCAGAGGCAGCGATGAGAGCGAAGTAGAACGACGGATGATTTTGTAGGGCAGCCTCATCTTCGAGCCTGCCATTCTCCGGGTGCTCTACAGCCCCGCTGCCGGTTCGTCACAACGTGAAAGATCTTCCGTAGACCCGACCGTTCCTATGGCCGGGTGAATCTCTGTCGAGACGCCACACCCAAGTCATTGCGAGAAGCAAAAGACTGAGCGCCAGCGAAGGGAAAGCGACGTCGCAATCTCGGCTTCGTCTTGTATTCGCAAGGTCGAGATTGCGACGGCTTCACGCCTATCCGGCGTGATGACCGCCTCGCAATGACGATATTTCAGCTCGCGTGAGACGGCATATCGATGTCAGCTGTCGAGTCCCTGAACACCTATCGGCGAACGCAGCGTGCCCCACAGCTCTGCTGTGGGTTCGTCGCAATATGAGAGATCTTCAAAAAAAACCACCGACACGAGTGCATCGGTGGTCGATTGATTTCCATTCGTCGACAGGGCTAAACCGTCACACCCTTATACGCCGGGACGTGCGTCAACCAGCCATGCTTGTCTTCGATAGATCCATCGAGAATCCCGAAGAAGTGCTTTTGCAGTTTCTCCGTGATCGGACCACGCACCCCTTCCCCAATCTGAATATTGTCGATTAATGAGATCGGTGTGATTTCGGCAGCTGATCCGGTAAAGAAGACTTCATCGGCAAGATAGAGCGCTTCACGCGGGATGTTCTGCTCGATAACTTTGATACCGAGTTCGCCGGCGATCCGAATGACGGAGCTTCGGGTAATACCGGGCAGAATCGACGCCGAAAAGGTCGGCGTAATGAGCGCACCTTTGCGAACCATGAAGATGTTCTCGCCGGAACCTTCGGACACATGTCCCATGACATCGAGGGCGATCCCCTCGACATATCCGTGGGACAACGCTTCAAGCTTGATCAATTGGCTGTTCATATAGTTCGCGCCCGCCTTGGCCATCGCCGGCATCGTATTCGGAGCGATTCGATTCCACGAGGAAAAACAGACCGACACTCCTTTTTCCAGAGCCTCTTCGCCGAGGTACTTCCCCCAGGGCCAGACCGCAATGGCGACATCGACCGGGCATTGCGACGGATCCACGCCGAGAGTGCCGTATCCGCGATAGGCGATCGGGCGAACGTAACAGGTTTCGAGATTATTCACGCCGACCAGGTCGAGAATCGCCTGATTGATCTGTTCTTTAGAAAACGGCAGCTTCATCCGGTAGATTTTGGCAGAATTGAACAGGCGGTCGGTATGGTCGCGGAGCCGGAAACAGGCCGGACCATCTTTGGTCTTATATACCCTCATTCCTTCGAAAACCGACGAACCGTAATGAATCACATGCGAAAGGACATGGATCTTGGCGTCAGCCCATTTCACCAATTCGCCGTTCATCCAGATATATTCTACCGGAGTCATTGCCATATCTGCCTCCATCTAAGCTTAAAAGTCATTTACACTTATACCTGTTTCGAAAATAACAGACGAGCCCGGCAAATTCAATCAAAATCGTCGAAGAGATACACTTTTTCGCCCGGAGAGGGACCGCATCGCCACTCTTTATATGAAGAGTAACTATCTATGTTCCAGTAATTTACTGGGCGGTGGACTATGCCTGTGGTGGCCGCGAGCGACCCACGAACCGCCAGATCGAAGGAAGTACGATCGATGCGATCACGATTTTGACGACAGCACCCGGAACGAACGGAACGAGCCCCATTTCGAGCAGAGTCGACGGTGTGGTAAAGCGTGAAAGCCAGAGCAGACCGACGGAGAATATGATCAGCGTGCCGACCAGCATCGCAACGGCCGATTTCGCATAACCGCGATCCCAGCCTTTGTCAGCGAGGTATCCGACGGCATATGCCGCGACCGGAAATCCGATCAGATAACCGCCGGTTGGGCCGAGGAATTTGCCGAATCCGGCAGAACCGCCCGCGAATACCGGCATGCCAAGCGCCCCTTCGACGAGATACGCGATCACGACCGCCGTGCCGCGCACGCGGCCGAGAGCCATGGCGATCAGCAGAACACCGAATGTCTGTCCGGTGATCGGAACGGGAGAAAACGGCAAATTGATCGACAGATAAGCGGAGGCGGCCAAAAGGATATTGAAAGTCAGGAGCAGCGGAAGCTCCATCCAGAGTGTTGTCGGTTTGTAGACTTGGTAGATTGCGGCGGTCTGTGATTTCATATTAGTCTCCTCATATACTCCTGATACGGCATCGGGAGGAATTTACTTTGAGAAGAATGCGAGGGCAAATGGTTTTGGGGGCCGGGTGGCCCGTCTGCTTGCGGCGGGTTTCTTTGACGAATTGAATGTCGGGTTTCTCCATCGCAGACCCCATGAATGGGGCCTGCTCGGTCGGAACGCCGACCTACATCAAGATGACATGCGTGGCGGCATGCACGATACACCCGGCCATAAGAATGGTCGGCCCACGAAAGATCGGATTATGTCGAGACGAACCTACAGCAGAGCTGCCGGGCACCGAGGGTACATTTTGATGAAAGTGGTGCATCGGAATGGCGGGCTCGAAGACGAGGCCGCCCTACACAAGAATTCTATTCGATTTCTTTGAGCATCTCGCGGGCGATCACGAGGCGCTGGATCTCCGAAGTTCCTTCGCCGATCTCGCACAGCTTGACATCGCGCCAGATCCGTTCGGCCGGGTAAGGTCCCGTGTAATAGCCGATCCCACCCAGGATATCCATCGCCCGCTCGGCCGCCCGTCGACCGACTTCGGATGCGTACAGCTTGCACATCGCCGAGAACTTGGTGAACTTCTCCCCCGCATCCTTCCGCTGGGCACAATCATAAATCAACAACCGGGCGGCTTGAAGCTCCATGTCGGAGTCGGCGAGTTTATGTTGTATTGCCTGGTTGTATGCGATCGGCTTGCCAAACTGCTTGCGATCCGCGGCATACTTCAGAGCACAGTCGAGAGCACCCTGTCCGAGTCCGAGCGCCATGGCGCCTATTGAGATGCGGCCGCCGTCGAGCGTGATCAACATCTGCTTGAACCCATCGCCGATCTTCCCGAGCAGATTCTCATCGGGAACTTTCATGTCATCGAAATGCAGGAATGCGGTGTCGGACCCACGAAGGCCGAGCTTGTTTTCTTTCTTCCCTACGGCATAGCCGGGGAAATCTTTTTCCATAATAAAGGTCGTGATCGCTTTATCTTCGGGATCGTCAGATGTGCGCGCCGTTCCGATAGTAGCGAACGCTTTCGTAGCCGACGTAATCCAGCACTTACTGCCGTTGACGATCCAGCCGTCGTCGACCTTCCGCGCCATCGTCTTGGTTCCCCCGGCATCGGAACCGGCATCCGGTTCGCTCAAACCGAATGCGAGCAGTTCGCCTTTGGCGGCTCTCGGAAGATACTTCTTCCTCTGCTCCTCGGTCCCGAACTTGTAGATGGGAAACGTCCCGAGAGAATTGTGCGCGGCGATCATAATTCCGGTTGAGCCGCAGACGCGCGAAAGTTCTTCGACCGCTATGGCGTAAGAAATCGTATCGATCGGTCGGCCGCCGTACTTCTCCGGAAAGAGCGCGTTGAACATCCCCATCTCGGTCAGGGGCTGCATATGTTCAGTCGGGAATCGTTGTTCTATATCCAGTGTCTCCGCGAGCGGCGCGATCTTTTCCAGACAGAATGCACGCATCTTCTCGCGGAATTCGTGATGTTTCTTTTCCAGCAAAGCCAATGTGCTACTCCTTCAGCAGATCTTTTGAGATAACCATCTTCTGGGCTTCGGTTGTTCCTTCGTACAGCTCGGTCACGCGGGCATCGCGGAAATACCGTTCGACCGGATACTCTTTGATGTATCCGTAGCCGCCGTGAATCTGCACCGCCTCATTACATACGTAATTAGCGGTCTGAGTGCAAAAGAACTTGGCCATAGAGGCCTCGCGATGACACGCCTTGCCTTCGTCTTTAAGACGCGCGGCCCGATATCCGAGCAGCCGTCCGGCATCTATCCGCGTCGCCATCTCGGCGAGCTTGAACTGAATTGCCTGGAAGTTAGCGATCGGCTGATTGAACTGCTTGCGCTCTTTGGCATACTTGAGCGCTTCGTTGAACGACGCCTGGGCGATGCCGAGCGCCTGGAAGGACACGCCGATGCGTCCGGAATTAAGAATAGTCACCGCCATGCGGAATCCGTCGCCGGGCTGTCCAAGAAGATTCTCTTTCGGGACCTTCACATCCGAGAAGCTGATCTCACGGGTGTCCGAAGCTTTGATGCCGCATTTCTTCTCCGGCGCGCCGAGGGTGATTCCGTCGGTGTCCTTATCGACGACGAAACAGCTGATACCGCGATGACCTTCGTTAGGACGAGTCTTGGCAAACACGATCAGCACGCTCGCGTACATTGCGTTCGTCACGAACGATTTCGTACCGTTGATAACCCAGTGATCGTCGTTCTCGACCGCCGACGTGCTCAGTGAAGCGACATCGGTCCCGGCGTTCGGCTCGGTGATACAATAGGCACCAATCTTTTCGCCGGCCGCCATTGCGGGAAGGTACTTGCCCTTGAGATCGTCGCTGCCGAACAGCTTGATGATCTCGCACGTGAGAGAATTGTGAACGGACAGCATAATGCCAAACCCGGCGCACCCACCGCACAATTCTTCGAGTACGCCCATGAACGATGTTGTCGGAAGACCGAGCCCGCCGTATTCCTCAGGGACGGTGAAGCCGAAATAACCGAGCTCCGCCGTTTCATCGATCAGTTCCTTCGGAGTGGTTCCCTCTTCGTCCAGTTCGAGCGCCCGAGGGTAGAGCCGCTTTTCCGCGAACTCCCGGGCCATCTGCTTGAGTTCAAGATCATCTTCGGACAGCATAAAATCCATCAAGACACTCCTTTAGGAATTGTATACATAGAAACCGCGACCGGACTTGCGCCCGAGATAGCCGGCCTGGACCATTTTCTTAAGCAACGGGCAGGGGCGGTATTTGGGATCCCCCAGACCGTCGTGAATAACTTGCATAATTGCCAGGCAGACATCAAGCCCTATAAAGTCGGCCAGAGTAAGCGGACCCATCGGATGCGCCATACCCAGCTTCATGACATCATCGATCGCTTCGGCCGTCCCCACCCCTTCCTGCAGGGCGAACACCGCTTCGTTGATCATCGGCATGAGCAGGCGATTCGAAATAAACCCCGGAGCATCGTTAACTTCGACCGGGATCTTCCCCAGCTTCTCGGAAAGCTCCTTGATCAGAGCGAATGTTGCATCCGATGTCGCCATGCCGCGAATCAGTTCGATGAGCTTCATGATCGGAACCGGATTCATGAAATGCATGCCTATGAATCGATCCGGGCGCTTGGTCGCCGAAGCCACGCCAGTGATCGGCAGCGATGAGGTATTCGAAGCGAAAACCGTTTCTGCCGAACACATGTCATCGAGACGATTGAAAATGTCTCTTTTGACGCTCAGGTTTTCGACCACGGCTTCGACCACCAGTTGCGAGTTTTTAGCGACAATCAGATCGGTTGTCGGGTTTATGCGGCCGAGAATCTGATCCTTCTGCTCTTTGGACATCTCCCCTTTTTTGACGATACGGTCAAGGCTCTTGCCGATACCGGTCATTGACCGCTCGAGCAGCTCCCTTTTGACGTCCACCATATGCATCTTGTAGCCGTAGGTCGAGAACACCTGGGCGATACCACTGCCCATGGTGCCGCAGCCGACCACGGTGACTTCTTTGATATCGTTGACTGTCATGAATGATCTCCCGGACTGATCCTGTTACACGATTTCAATCGCCATCGCGACGGCGTTGCCGCCGCCAAGACAGAGGGTCGCCAGACCGTTCTTTTTGCCACGGTCCTTCAAGGCATAAATGAGAGTCGTGAGGATACGCGTTCCCGAAGCGCCGATCGGGTGTCCGAGGGCGACCGCGCCGCCGTGCACATTGACACGGTCCCAGTCCCACTTGAGACCCTGACCATCCGCCAACGCTTGCGCTGCGAACGCTTCGTTCGCTTCGATGAGATCCCAGTGACTGATATCGACATTCATCTTCTTCATCAGTTTCTCAACCGCGTAAATGGGCGAGAAAAAGAGATCTTCCGGAGGCGTGCCGGCGACCGCGTAGTCGATCACCTTCGCCAGCGGCTTCAAACCTTTCTTGTTCATATATTCGCCGGAGACAACAACTGTCGCCGAACTACCGTCGTTGAGACCGGGTGCGTTACCGGCCGTGACAGTACCATCTTTTTCGAAAGCCGGTTTCAGTTTTGCCAGAGCTTCCATCGAGATGCTGGCCCGCGGACCTTCGTCCTTATTGAAAATTACCGGGTCCCCTTTTCTCTGGGGGATTTCGACCGGGAAGATCTCGTTGTCAAACTTACCCGCAGCCTGGGCGGCAAGAGCCTTCTTGTGGGAGTTAAGCGCAAACTCATCCTGCATTTCGCGGGTGATGTTGGCTTTCTTCCGGGTGAGTTCAGCGGCACTGCCCATGTGGAAGTTGTTGAAACTGTCCCAGAGGCCATCTGTGATCATGATATCCCACATCTTCTGATGGCCGAATTTGACGCCGGTCTTTGCCCCGAACAGCACCAGCGGTGTATTAGACATCGATTCCATACCGCCGGCGACGACTACGTCCTGGTCCCCGGCCCTGATCGACTGGGCGGCCAGCATAACCGCTTTGAGCCCGGAACCGCAGACTTTGTTGATCGTCAAAGCAGCAGCTTCCGGCGGGATTCCGCCATGGATGGCGGCCTGACGAGCCGGGGCCTGTCCGGCTCCCCCCTGGACGACCTGGCCCATAATGACCTCTTCCACATCCTTGACGTCGATTCCGGACCGCTTGACTGCTTCCTTGATTGCGAGGGCGCCCAATTTTGGGGCGGTCAGGGTACCTAAGCCGCCGTGCAGCAGACCGATAGCGCTGCGGCAGGCAGAGACGATATATGCATCTTTTCTTTCAGCCATGAATATATACCTCCAAAATGATTCAATTAGGCGTAATAGTCCTGTTATATAACCAATGATCCGGGCCAACGCAAGTGAATCTATTCACAAATCTTGACACCTTACCGGTTTAGGACGATTCGGCGAACCGCTCCGGAAGGCTGCCTTTCTCAAATCACCACTAAATTGTGAGGACGAAACTGACGATTAAATGGAGTAAGGCTTGGCCTTCAATCAAAGGAGCTACAGAGATGAAGAAAATCCTGTTACTGACAGCGGTTGTCGTTCTTATCGGTGCCAGCGTATTCGCGCAGGTCCCGTCGAAACCGTTCAGTCTCTATGTTGGCGGAGGAATGAACCTCCCCACCTCGCCGGACAATACCTTCAAGTCCGCGTACAAAACCGGTTACCACGGTATGGTGGGAATCGGACTCGGCAGCATGCCGATGATGCAGTTCGTCGGAAAAGCCGAACTTTACTCGTTCCCGTCCGACGTATCCGGACTGGGTGATTTCAGCTCTCTGATGTTCGGTGCCGACGTAAGATTCTCGATGGGTGTGCCGGCCGCTCCGGCCAGACCGTTTGTCTTCGGTGGCGGCGGACTCGCCCATGTTAAGATCGGCGAATCGAACGCCGGCGGCTTCACCATCCCCTCAGCTTCCGACAACAACTTCTACTACAACGTCGGTGCCGGTCTGGAATTCAATGCCAGCCCGAGCATGAAGCTGTTCGTCCAGACCAAGTATGTGGGCGTTCATTCGGGTGGCGACAATCTGTCGTTTATTCCGATCACGGTCGGACTGAAGTTCTAAATTTCGTTCTATGCGACACGAAAAAACCGGAGCCTGGCTCCGGTTTTCTTGTGATCTCAGTTCGTCTGAGGAATCTTAGATTATTCGATTTCCAGTTCGATTATCGGGCTGTCGGTGTCGACCTGATCTCCCGCGGCGAAATTAACCACTTTGACTTTCCCCTTCGCCTGGGACACGACTTGATTCTCCATCTTCATCGCTTCGACAATCACCATCGCCTGCTTTTCTTCGACCTCGTCGCCGACCGCCACCATGATCTTGACGATCTTCCCCGGCATCGGTGCGAATATCTTGTCCTTCTCTCCCCCATGGGCGCCCGCCGCGCCACCGGAGAAACCGTCTTCTGAAGGTTCTTTCAGCTCGAACAGGGCTGAATCGATATCGACGAAAACCGAGCCTTTGTGCTTCACCGCAGCAGCATAATGAGTCCCGCCTTTGGTGGAGATCTTGAAGAGATTCTCTCCCGCGGGCTCAAGCGAGAATTCCTGACCGTCACAGGAGAACACTAACCGCTCACCCTTCTTCTCCAGCTCGACCGCCTTCAGCTCGCCATTCAACGTAAACTCGAAACTATTCATGAATGGCATCTCCTATTTGCATGCTTCCCAGTGTTTGCCAGGGGGTGGGGCGGGAAACCCGGCCTCCTGCACCGGCGGCTTGAGATGTTCCCGAGCCTGACTGCGAAGCAGCGGCCGCGGCGGCCAGGGCCATACCCTGGAACTCCGTGTGCGTAACATCGCGTCCACCCATATGACGTTCAATAAAATTAGTGTAGGTCCGGCCGGCCGCGAATTCCGGGTGATCCAGGACATCGATCATAAATCGCTTCGACGTCTTAACGCCGAGTATTTTGTATTGATTCAAGGCATCAATCATCTTGCGGATAGCCAGATTGCGGTCCGGCGCGTGGACGATGAGCTTCGCCATGATCGGATCGTAGTTGATCGTCACTTCTCCCCCACGCCTGATACCGGAGTCGATCCTGATGCCGGGTCCCGAAGGCTCTGAATAGTGAACCACCGTCCCGGTTGAGGGCATGAAGTTGTTTTCACCGTCTTCAGCATAGATCCTGCACTCGATGGCGTGTCCGCGCTGACTCAGGCGACGAAACTGGTCACTCAGCGGCAGGTCTGCGGCAATGCGGATTTGCTCGACCACCAGGTCGGTGCCGGTTACCATTTCGGTGATCGGATGCTCAACCTGGATCCTGGTGTTCATCTCGAGAAAGTAGTAGTGTTTCGATTCGTCGAGGAGGAATTCAACCGTACCGGCGTTGGTGTACCCGGCGGTTTGTGCGACCTTCACCGCATCGGCGCCCATCTTTTGCCGCAGGGAATCGTCGAGGGCCACCGAGGGAGTCTCTTCAATAATCTTCTGGTGGCGTCGTTGTATCGAGCATTCCCGTTCGAACACATGGACAGTAGTACCGTGGTGATCGGCGAGGACCTGAAATTCGATATGGCGAGGATTGACGATGTATTTCTCCAGATAGACGGTATCGTCATCGAACGCGTTCTTGGCCTCGCGCCGGGCTGCGTCGATTGCCTCGACCAGTTGGTTGTCGTCGTGGACAACCCGCATCCCTTTACCGCCCCCGCCTGCGGCCGCTTTTATCATAACCGGATAACCAACCTTGGCTGCCATCTCCTGATACAATTTGACGTCGGTCTCAGCCCCCTTCATCCCGGGGATAAGCGGTACGCCCGCATCGGCCATCTTCACGCGGGATTCCACTTTGTTGCCGAGCAGTCGAATCGCATTCGGTGTCGGTCCGATGAACGTAATGCCCGCGGCGCCGCATGCTTCCGCAAAGCGCGGATTCTCGGCAAGAAATCCGTAGCCCGGGTGAATAGCATCGGCGCCCACTTCTTTGGCCGCCGCTACGATTCGGTCAATCGCCAGGTAGGATTCTCTCGGTGCGGACGGACCGATATGAACCGATTCATCGGCCAGCAGGCGGTGCTTGCTCCCGGCGTCGGCGTCGGAATAGACTGCTACTGACGGAATGCCGAGCGTCTTGCATGCGTTGATCACTCTTACCGCAATTTCCGAACGGTTGGCGATCAGTATCTTGTCGAATAGTTGTTTCTTTTCAGTGTTCATCATCGTTGTTCCACGGGCTCTACTTCACCCATTTCGGCGGTCGTTTGTTGAGAAAGGCGTCCATCCCCTCCTGCCCTTCGTCCGATACACGGAGGCGTGCAATCATCTCAGCCGTATACGGCTTGAACTGATCAGGTGTCATCGAAGGCACCTCGCTGACCAGCTTCTTGGCCATCGCCACGGCTTCCGGACCGGATGAAAGCACCGACTCTACGAGCGTATCGACCTCGTCATGGAGTTGCTCGTCATCGACAACCTTGTTGACCAGCCCAACCTGGAAAGCGCGCTCGGCTTTCATCCGTTCTCCGGTGATAAACAGCTCGCGTGCTTTGCCTTCTCCCATCTTCTTGATTACATAGGGACCGATGCAGGCGGGTACAACGCCGATTTTCACCTCAGAGAACGAGAACTTGGCCGATCGGGCGGCGATAGCTATGTCACATACGGCGACGAATCCTGTTCCTCCACCGATCGCGGCCCCGTTGATCTTCCCGATAATCGGACGCTTGAATGTGTATATCTTATAGAAGAGGTCGGCGAGTTCGTTTGATTCGGCCAGGTTCTGCTCGAATGACTGCGTGACGACCGACCGCATCCAGTTCAGATCCGCTCCGGCGCAAAACGACTTCCCTTTCCCGCTCAGGACCACCAATCGAAGGTCCTCGTCTTTCTCCAACTGGCTGAAGAGATCAAGCATTTCGCGAATGACGGTCGAGTTGAAGGCGTTGTGAATCTCGGGACGATTGAAGTCGGCATAGCCGACCGATTCCCGTTTCTGATATTGTATGGTCTCGTATTTCATGAATTATCCGCCCGGTTACATTCGGAATACGCCGTACTTTTGTTCGGGAATCGGGCTGTTCAACGACATCGAGATCCCAAGCGCAAGCATCTGACGGGTTTCAGTCATCCCGATCATGCCGTCGTCCCACAAACGGGCGCCGGAGTAATACGGCGTCGATTCGCTTTCGTATTTGTCGATAATCGGTTGTCTGATAGAACTAATCTGTTCCTCCGACAACTTCTTGCCGCCTTCTTTCTCGAGTTGCTCGATTTTGACCTGAGCGAGCACGTCGGCCGCCTGTTCTCCACCCATGACACAGATCTTCGCATTCGGCCACATCCACATAAGACGCGGGAAATACCCTCGTCCACACATGGCATAATTGCCCGCGCCATAGGATCCTCCCACCACGACCGTGAATTTCGGAACGTCGGCATTTGCCACCGCATGCACCATCTTGGCACCATCACGGGCGATACCACCTGCTTCGTATTTCCGGCCCACAATGAAGCCTGAGATATTCTGCAGGAAGACAAGCGGGATGCGACGCTGTGTACACAGCTCGATAAAATGGGCACCCTTCTGTGCCGACTCGGCGAACAGGACGCCGTTGTTCCCGACGATTCCTACCGGATACCCCATAATTCGGGCAAAGCCGGTCACCAGCGTCGCGCCATAGAGTTCTTTGAATTCGTGAAAACGGGAGCCGTCGACGATCCTTGCAATTACTTCGCGGACATCGAACGCCTTGCGGATATCGTTAGACACGACTCCGTAGAGTTCTTCCGGATCATAGTAGGGATCCTCTGGGGTTTCGCAGTCGAGTTCGAATCGAGGCGATCGATTCAGGTTCTGGACGATGTTTCTGCAGATCTGTATGGCATGCTCATCATTGAGGGCGTAGTGATCTGACACGCCCGAGGTCCGACAGTGGACGTCGGCACCACCCAGTTCCTCGGCCGTGACAACTTCGCCGGTCGCCGCCTTGACAAGCGGCGGGCCGCCGATAAAGATCGTTCCCTGGTTCTTTACGATTATCGTTTCATCCGACATAGCCGGGAGATATGCCCCCCCTGCCGTACACGAACCGAGCACGGCGGATATCTGCGGGATCCCCTTTGCCGACATTCTCGCCTGATTATAAAATATCCTGCCGAAATGATCTTTATCCGGGAAGGTACCGGACTGAAGCGGAAGGAAGATACCTCCGGAGTCGACCAGATAGACGCAAGGAAGGTTGTTCGTCTCGGCGACCTCCTGTGCCCGGGCATGCTTCAGAATAGTCATCGGGAAGTACGTTCCGCCCTTAACGGTGGCATCGTTTACCACCACCATGACCTCGCGTCCATGCACGACGCCGATACCGGTGATAATACCTGCCGAAGGCGCCTGGCCCTCGTACATATCGTACGCGGCCAGCGGACTCAGTTCCACGAAGGGAGTATTACGATCGAGTAGTTTCGCGAGGCGGTCGCGCGGGAGCAGCTTGCCCCGATCGGTATGGCGCTTACGGGCCCGTTCCGATCCCCCCTGCTTGATTTTCTCCAACCGTTCCTTGAATTCGAGATGCTGAGCCCTATTTCTTTCGGAATTCTCTTTGAAGACAGGATTCTTCGGGTCGATCTTTGATTCGATGCGATACATAACTATCTCTTCGTCGGTTTAGCTTTCAGAAGTGATGACGGCACCTTCACTTTCATCTGAAGAAGGGCCTGAGCCAGAGTTTTCCCCTGCGGATCTATCATCAGCGATTCGGTGCCGCCGCCGCCAAGGGTTTCTTCGAGAAGAAAATTGAGGGCGTGTAAATTGTCCAGTTCGTAGCGGATGACTTTTCCCCGGGTGATGCCGGAGAAAAACTTCTTTACTTTGTCGGTCGTCAGATTCTCGACCAGCCAGTCATAAATCTCCGGCGATCGGGCGAGCACTCCGATATTACACGTATCCCCTTTGTCGCCGGATCGGGCATAACAGAGTTCCTGTAAGCGGACCTCGTGTGCTCTACCGGTAGGCTTCTTCACGGAACGTTTGGGTTTGGACTCGGCCTTATCCACTTTTCTGGCTGCCTGTACTCGCAAGGGAAATGTGATCTCGAAGAATTCCTCGTCGCCTGACGTATCAACTGCGAGAACTTTTGCTTTCACCCGACTCCGATGCATGAGCGCCGGCCAATACGCTACGACCAGCGATGGCTTCGGACGGCCGCCCGTCGTAACCGCCATCCCCGCCGGTCCCGAAAGAATGAGAGTCGACAGCGCTTTGCCAAAGTCCTTAATCTTACTGAGGTCTCGATCGCGCACCGAGAAGCGGAGCAGGATTTCGTTGGTCTCACACGCTGTCAGTTGCGCGGGCCAAATCGATCCCGATCCGATCATATCGGTTCGCGTAGCCTGAAACTTGTGCTGCAGCTTTTTCCAGAATATATCCGCGATAACTTTCGCTTTCTCATTGACACCCGGACCCGATACCAGTACTGCGCCGTTCGACTTCCATCCATCCTCGTATGACATCGACACTTTCAAATTGTCCGGCTCGGGTTTCCCTTTGATACCGAATACGCGGACCCGGTCCTTTCCATCGGCCTTCAATTGGATGGAATCGAATCTGGCGATACCGTCCGGACTGATATAGTTCGACGGATCTCCCATTTCGTAAACGAGCTGCTCTTTCACCGTCTTCTCCGACACAAGACCGCCGGTCCCTTTGTGTTTGGTGACGGTGAAATCGCCGGAGTTCTCCATCTCAACGATCGGGTATCCGATATTGTGGTAACTCGCCACCTCGTCCCAGTCGGTGATATTTCCTCCCGAGGACTGCGCACCACACTCGATGATATGCCCGGCCACGATCCCCGCCGCCATCTTATCCCAGTCGTCCATGGCCCAGCCGAATTCATAAATCATCGGGGCAAGGGTAATGCCGGTGTCGGTCACGCGTCCGGTGACGACAATGTTGCACCCTGCTTCGAGCGCTTTGACTACCGGCTCGGCGCCAAGATAAATGTTCGCGGAGGAGATCCGCGAGCGAACGTCGAAGAAGCTCTCCCCAGTTTCCATGTTGGTGAATCGCTCTCCGGCTGCGGTCAGTTCGTACAGATGATTGACGATATCATCGCCGTAGACGATCCCGACCTTGACGTGAAGCCCCTTCTTCTTGGCCATCTCGATTATCCTGCGCCCCATCCCGATTGGGTTGATCCCTCCGGCGTTGGAGACAACCTTGACCTTCTTCTTCACGATAGTCGGGAGACACTCATCGAGCTGTTCGAGGAAATCGACGGCATAGCCGAGTTCCGGGTTCTTCTGACGCTGGCGTTGGAGAATCGACATGGTGATTTCCGCAAGGAAGTCCATGGTGATATAGTCGAGGGGGCCGCCGGTAAGTTGGCGCTTAAGGGCCGTGAGATCGTCCCCCCAGTAGCCGCCAGCGTTTCCGATTCGGATCTTTTTTTTCAACCGATTGATTCCTTTAACCTGTTGCGATACAATAGATACCCGGACGTGTCACGGTCAGCAAAAAGCTAATATAAGCTAAATCGGGCCGTTTGTAAAGCTCTTGTCGCATCACCGAACGGAAGGTGGGCCGTCGACTCTCTTCACCGGGCGATCAAGAGACCGTTGCGTAATCTGGTTCAACGTTGACTCTTGTTATGGACGATGCTATACTGGATCAAGAGGTAGATTATGCTAATATTCGGTCCGGATTTCTGGTTCGGTCAAGGCTTCGTCCTATCCGTTCTTGTTGGAGTCATACTCGGAATGTTGCTGGGAGTGAAGTACGGTTATCCGAAGAGCTGGGTGGGATACGCTGTCGTGCTTATGTTCAACATGCTCTCTCCAATGATCGGTGTAGATACCTGGATTATCGGAATGAAGCCAATGGGCCTGTACATCGTGCTGAACTACACCCTCTTTGGCCTGTTCGCCACGCTCAACCTGGCATTTCTCTGGCGCTTGTCCAGCTCCAAAAAGCGCGTTGCGGAAGCCTGAAATCTCTCACGCGCAGTCAGGTATCAAATCGCTTAACGTATGGCTTTAGCAATTGCTCAAGGCGTCGGTGCATCGATCATAATCGGGTTGCTGCTCGGCACCCTGATTGGCACTCGCTTTCGCTTTCCAAAAGAGTGGACCGGGTTCATGGTGACGGTTGCTCTCAACATTATGGCGCCGTTCATCGGTCAGGGGGTTATTCTTGTCGGCATCACACAATGGAATATCACCATCGTGTTCAACTATCTTCTGCTAGGGTTGATTACGCCGATTAATATCGCGTTCGTTTGGAGATTCGTGCAGAATCGTAAGTCAGGAGGCCCGTCATCTTGACGTTCAACAAAAACCCACAAGGGGATTGAGACTACAGAGTCAACACACTCCAATAAATCACATTCGCGAGCATCCCGGCCAGAAATATGAGGACGCCTGTTGCGTGCAGATTGAACCCCGGACCGGAGAACCAGGCTTTCTGTCGCCTGATCGAGAACGGTGAGATCGGATTGGTATCGAACAAGGCAGGCGCTGAAGGAAGTATGTATTTGGTCCGTGCGTAGAGAATCAACACGGCGCCTGCGAACCAACAAAGCAATGAAATGGCGAGCAGCAGTTTCATTACACAAATCCCCTATCTTGACATTGCCTGAGAGCAGTTAGCCAATCTTACTCGTGCATTGCTCTGTAATTCAAGAAATACATCCGCGCCCTGTATTGTCAAGACAAAACCGGTACACTGCGTCGAAGATGTCGGGGTTCTCCGTCGGACGCCTGTACGGCGGGGCACCCCGCGCTCTTTCGTCGTTGGATGAGCCAGCTCGTGTGTAATCTATCTTCAGTAGCCCACCTCAGTGAGAATTGGCGATAGCCGATTCGAATGCCAGGTGGGTGTTAACCCATTCGGTCAATCCGAGCCGAACGTCTTATCCCCACGCGGCGCTCAGGATGGCTGCCGTCACCCGTCGCTGACGCCGGCTACAAGGATGCCATTTGTAACCAGTGTGCATCAATTCAGGAACCCGACCGGAGGATCGCGCCCGGACAAGAGATGAAGTCGAGATCACGACGGCTGTAGCGCCTGCGGGCGCACCCATCGCCTCGTGATGACTTTTTTCGGTTAGGCACTACGACGTCAGGAACACAGGGTTCCTGACCTACGGTGCTCGAAGACGATGCATACCTACAAGAATTTTGTCAGTAGACCGTGACCAAAAAGGCCGGGAGCAATTCACTCCCGGCCTTCGATCAGATCGAATCTGCGAATCTATATCAATACCACTTCGGGACGAATTTGTAGCCGTAACTCAAAACGCCGTGGTGGCTTTCGGCCTGGATGCGACGGAACTCAATCCGTACTTCCATACCGATCTTCACTTCGCTGATATCGCAATCGGCTATCTGCGCCATCACCCGGGTGCCGTCGGTCAATTCCGCAATCGCCAGAGCGTACGGAGACTGATCTCCCCACTGGTCGGGCGCTATGCGAATGACAGTATACGTGATGACCTTGCCGGTCTCCGGCAGCCTGACCGTTTCCTGCTCGGTGTCACCCGTTTCCGGATCGACCGCGCGTTTCGGGAAATAGGTCTTGCCGCTCTTCTTGAATTTGGAGGCTTCGAGCCGATACCGGTGCGGGTATTCCCGCCAGTTACGAGCGCTGAACATTGTCATGATCCCACCTCCATGATGTGAACGACCGAGGATCCGCCGGAGCCACCCATATTCTGGGTCATGCCGATCTTGGGCGATTTCGGAATCTGCCGTCCGTTCTCCGCAGTGCCGGTGAGCTGTTTGTACACCTCGACCGCCTGGGCCACGCCGGTCGCGCCGACCGGATGTCCCTTGGACTTCAGACCGCCCGAGGAATTGATCGGGAATTTCCCGTCGAGTGCCGACTCACCGTCGAGGAACGCCTTCCCCGCTTTGCCCGGCTCGTACAGACCGATCGATTCCGCCACGACGATCTCGGCGATCGTGAAGCAGTCGTGAACCTCGGCGAACTGAACGTCTTTGATCGTCTTGCCGGCCATCTTGAACGCCTTGTCGGCGGCGATGGTCGCAGCTTTGATCGTCGTCATGTCAGCACGCTGCGCGAGTTGAATGGTGTCGGTTCCGATTCCGGAGCCAAGGATCTTCACGTACGGCTTGCCCAGCTTTTTAGCGATATCCACCGTTGTCAGAATGACCGCCGCGGCGCCATCGGTAATCGGCGAGCAATCGAGGATGTGAAGCGGATCGGCCACCATCACCGAATTCTCAACCTGTTCCACGGTCACTTTGAACGGATACTGCGCCACCGGGTTCATCGAGCCGTTGTGATGGTTCTTCGCCGCCACAGTCGACAACATCCGGCGAGTGGTCCCATATTTTGCCATATGGGCGTGAGCCATCATCGCGTAGAGACCCGGGAAAGTCGCGCCGTTGAATACTTCGTATTCCTGATCGGCGGCCGTTGCCAGGGCGTAGGTGGCTTCGTTGCCCGAACAATCGGTCATCTTCTCCACGCCGGAGGCCATGACGATATCGGAGATGCCCGATGCAACTTCGATGAAAGCTGAGCGCACGGCCATACCGCCTGAAGCGCATGCTGACTCGACACGAGTGGCGGCGATTCCGCGCATTCCCATGTAATCCGTCAACATCGAAGCCAGATGCTCCTGTCCGACAAACAAGCCGCCGGACATGCAGCCGACATACATTGAATCGAGGTGATCGACTCCGGCGCCTTTTACGGCGGCCAGGGCGGCATCGGTATGCAGGTCGCGAAGCGACTTCCGCCATACCTCTCCCCACTGACTCATGCCGACGCCGACTATGCAAACTTCTCTCATGGTCGACACCTCCTAATCATTCTTTCTGATTTTGCGGCGGAACTTGGCATACGTACCGTAGTCCACATAAATCAGATTTTCTTCTAAGAGTTTACGGGTGCGGACCGCTTTGTCACGGACCTGATCGATCCGGTCGGTCACTTTCCAGATGAAGGCGTCAGAGCCTGCGCCGGAACCGTAAGAGCACATGAAAATCATGTCTCCCGGCTTGGCCACATCGAGCGTAGCCGTCAGACCGATCGGCGAAGCACCGGAGTAGGTGTTGCCGAGGATCGGCGAGAGCCAGCCCGGGTCGATCTGTTTCTGGGTGAAGCCGAGTTCGAGCGCGACGCGCTGCGGGAATTTGCCGTTCGGCTGATGGAAGACGGCCCATTGGAAATCGGCCGGCTTCATCCCGCTCTTCTTGAGGATGGCGTTCGAGGCACCCTTGGTGTGAGCAAAATACGCCTCTTCGCCGGTGAAACGGCCGCCATGCTGCGGATAGAACTGGTGCTCGCGGCGCCAGAAATCCGGCATATCGGTCATGTAGGAATGCGTGAACAGACACTCCGCGATAAGATTGTCGCTGCCCATGATGAACGCACCGGCGCCGGCTGCGGCCGAGAACTCGAGCGCATCGGAGGGAGCGCCCTGCGAGGTATCGGCGGCGATCGCCAGAGCATACTTCATCGCTTTCGAATCGATATGACTCAAAGCGACAAACATCGCTTCCGATCCTGCCTTGCAGGCGAATTCAAAATCTGCGCAATGGATGTCCGGAGTGGCGCCGATTGCCTCGGCCACCGTCGTTCCCGATGGCTTCACGGCGTACGGATGCGACTCGGAACCTATATATATCGCTCCTATATCTTTCGGATCGACATGTTCGGCCCGCCTCAGCGCGTTCCTGGCTGCCTCGACCGACAGGGTAATCGTATCCATGTCCGGCGGGGGAACCGATTTTTCGCGAAGCATCAGGCCTTTTTTGTAACTGGGCGCGTCCGCTCCCCACACCTTCGCGATCTCTTCGACTTTGATGCGATGACGTGGAAGGTGAGCGCCGTAACCGACAATACCTGCCATATGAACCTCTAAAGTTTCTGGTTACTGGAAACATCTATCTGTTTCATTTCGTTTTCGATCCGAATATTGCGACTAAAATAGGACGATTTGGCCGGGATGACAAGCGGTATGTGAAAATTTACGCAATCTAACTCCACCAAAGGCCCCATTTCCCTGCCGTTTCCGGCCGGGAATTAGCCGTTGGATAAATGGTTTGAACTTCCGATATTCTCGGTATGCGAAACACAGCCTTGATACTCATCCCCTTGCTCTTCTGCGCTGCGCTTTTGCGGGCACAGGACAAGCACCCGCCGCTGGACAACAACTCGGCCTTTTACGAAGGCGAGACTATGAATTACATCGTCGCCCCACCGGACAGTTTCAAGATGGTGTCGGACGATGCGGTCGATGACGGCTATTCGTTCGCATTCATCCCTAAAGGAGACGATTACAAGTCGGCGTCGGTCATCATCGGGGTGAACATCTTCAAAGTCAAAGCGGAGCAGAAGAAGCAGTTTACGATCAACGAACTGATCGGGAACGACACCACCGCGATTCGTGAGCATTTCGGAAAAGAGCTCAGCATCAGCGAAGTTGATCCGATCATGACCGATGACGGTCACATTCTTCGAACGATTTACCTGAACGATTCACTTGCCTTCATTCCGAATGTGATGATGTCCTACTATGATGGCGGGACGGAGGTTTTCATTTTCGATCTTTCGATCTCCAGCACTTATCCCCGCTTCAAGGCCGAACATTATTATCTTGATTGCGTCAAACGCTTCCGCGTCATGCTCAAGGGCGACCTTGGGATGAAGAACTGAGGCGACTTACTCCCGGACAGATTGATTTCCGCGGTGCCATTCGATTCATGGTGTTTCCGGTACTGCTTGCGGTGGGTCCAGCACACCCGGCCATAAGAACGGTCGGGCCTACGAGCATCGTAGGTCAGGAACCCTGCGTTCCTGACATTCATGATCGATTGGTGCTGCGTAAAGGTCAGGAGGGCGGGCCTCCTGACCTACGGATCCGGGCGTGAGGGTATTTGTTGGAGTCGAGAGAATCGAGGCGCCGAAGAAAATCTGGCCCCCCGCATTCGCGAGGGTGACATGCCTGCGGCATGCGCGTAATGGCACGCTCGAAGACGAGGGTGCCCTACAAGAGAACGTCGAGGCGGGTTAGGCCTCGACATGTTCTTCGGAAGGAGCCGATGAATTGTCCGCGACCAGTTGCAGCTCGTTGTCGGCAGCATCGATTTTCAGTCGCTGGCCGGCATGCAGCTGACCCGCAAGGAGCATCTTTGCGATCTGCTGGCTCAGTTGCTTGTTGACGAATCGCTTGATCGGCCGCGCCCCGAACATCGGATCATAGCTGCTCTTCGCGATGAATTCCACAGCCGGTTCGGACGCAACAATCGTAACATCCTTCTCCTTCAGCAGAGCTTCGAGATGATGCAGCTGCAGCCTTACGATCTGCTTGACGTCTTCAGTCGTGAGCGACGCAAACACGATCGTCTCGTCGATCCGGTTGAGGAATTCCGGACGGACCGATTGGCGAAGGGTCGCGAGCACATTCTTCTTGATGTTCTCAAGCACGACATCACGATTGAACTCGCCGATATTCTCTGATTCCTTGAGGATGTACTCGGCCGCGATATTTGAAGTCATGATCAGGATCGTGTTCTTGAACGACACGGTCCGACCCTTGTTGTCGGTCAGCCGGCCTTCGTCCAAAACCTGCAGCAGGATGTTGAACACTTCCGGATGCGCCTTCTCGATTTCATCGAGCAGAACGACCGCATACGGACGCCGTCGGACTGCTTCGGTCAGCTGTCCACCCTCATCATAGCCGACATATCCCGGAGGGGCGCCGATCAGCCGCGATACCGAATGCTTTTCCATGTATTCCGACATGTCGATTCGGGTTATCGCATCCTCGGTGCCGTACAGAAATTCCGCCAGCGCCCGGGCAAGTTCCGTCTTCCCTACTCCCGTCGGACCGAGGAAGATGAACGAGCCGATCGGACGGTGCGGATCGGACAACCCGGCTCTGGACTGCCGCACGGCGTCGGAGACAGCGCGGACTGCTTCATCCTGGCCGATTACACGTTTATGCAACTCGTCTTCAAGACGCAACAGCTTCTCGGACTCCGACTCGGTCAGGCGGGTGACCGGAATGCCTGTCCATTTGGAGACGATCTCGGCAATATCTTCGGCATCGACCATCTCTTTGAGCAACTGCCGCTTCTCTTGAATGACCGTCAAAGAATGCGTGAGCAACTGCAGCTTCTTTTCCGCGTCGGCAATCTCGCCATACTTGATCTTGGCAGCCGTTTCATAGTCGGCCCTGCGCTCGGCTTCGCCGGCTCGATGTTTCAACTGCTCAATCTCGACTTTCAGCCCGCGGATGGCGTCGACAGTATCTTTCTCTTTCTTCCATTGAGTGTGCAGGTCCTCACGCTGAGCGTAAAGATCTTTCAACTCTTCTTCGATCGGTTTCAGAGCTTCTTTCGCGTTCTTCTCGCGTTTGATCCCTTCTTTTTCGATCTCAAGCTGACGAATCCGCTTCTCGACCGAGTCGAGTTCTTCCGGCATCGAGTCAATCGATATGCGCAGTTCCGCCGCCGCTTCATCGACCAGGTCAATTGCCTTGTCCGGAAGGAACCGGTCGGCGATGTATCTATCTGACAGCTTCGCTGCTGCTATGAGGGCAGCATCAGAAATCTTAATCCCGTGATAGTTCTCATAGCGCTCGCGCAGGCCGCGGAGAATTGAGACGGTATCTTCGACCGAAGGCGGCGCAATGAGCACCGGAGCAAGTCTCCGCTCAAGGGCAGCGTCCTTCTCGACATGAAGGCGGTATTCATCGAGCGTCGTCGCGCCGATGAAACGTATCTCCCCACGGGCCAGGGCCGGTTTGAGCATGTTGGAGGCATCGAGCGATCCGCCTACCGCTCCGGCACCGACTATCGTGTGCATTTCGTCGACAAACAAAATGACCCGCCCTTCGGCATCGGTCACTTCCTTAATGATCGCCTTCAGGCGTTCTTCGAACTCGCCACGGAATTTCGATCCGGCGATAAGGGCGCCGATATCGAGCGCGACAAGCTGCCGGTCTTTCAGCGTCTCGGGGACTTCACCGATCGCGATCTTTTGCGCCAGTCCTTCGACCACCGCCGTCTTCCCCGTTCCTGGCTCGCCGATAAGCACTGGATTGTTCTTGGTGCGGCGCGAGAGGATCTTGATCACGCGGCGGATTTCGTCCTCACGGCCGATGACCGGATCGAGCTTGCCGTCGCGGGCCATCTTGGTCAGGTCGCGCGAGTATTTCTCCAGCACGGCGTATTTCGATTCCGGGTTGTCATCGGTCACGCGGGTCTTGCCGCGGATCGAGGTCAGCGCCTTGAGGATCTCGTCTCGTTTGATGCCATTCCGTTTCAGGATCTCCTGCGCCTTACTCTTTTCTTCCAGCAGGGCCAGAAGGATATGCTCGACCGAGACGTATTCGTCGTGAAAATTCTTGAGCTCGTTTTCGGCTTTGTTGAGCACCTGGGTGAACTCCGGCGATGCATAGAGCTGTCCTCCCTGTTGTTTGGGGAGGGTCTTGATGGCATCATCGGTTTCGGCTACGATCGTATCGTAATCGGCACCCATCTTCTTGATAATCTGTTCGACCAAACCGTCTTCCTGCAGCAACAAGGCATCGAGCAGATGCACCGGCATGACCTGCGGGTGCGCTTCTGACTGCGCCTTCTGCTGTGCGTACTGGACAGCATCGATCGACCGCTGGGTAAATCTATTGAAATTCATATTTTGTTACCTCGACTTTCGTTGTATTGACGGATCGCTTTGCGACCCGCCGCTCCCCTCCTCTAACCCCGGAATTCAATGTCGGGTTTCTCCCTCGCCCTTCGGCTCATCCGGAACCCGACCTACGGGGCTCAATGTCGGGTTTCTACTTCGCCATTCGGCTTGTCCGGAACCCGGGCTAGGGGACTACCCCTCCCACTCGTCCAGCAGCTTCTGCTGCTTCTCGGTCAGGTGCTTCGGGATTGTCACTTTGATCTCGACATAGAGATCTCCCTGTTTCCCGCCGACCGCCAGTCCCTGGCCCTTAAGACGCATCCTCGTTCCCGGCTGAGTTCCGGGCGGAACGGTCAGCTTGATCGTTTTGGTCAGCGTCTTGACCTCCGCTTTCGTTCCTTTCATCGCCTCGATAAACGAAATCGTGGCCGACGTATAAATATCGTTTCCCTTGCGTTCGAAATTTTGATCCGGCATGACATGCACCGTTATGATTAGGTCACCACTTTTGCTTCCATTGTAGCCCGACACACCCTGTCCGGCCAATCGTATTTTCTCACCGTCGCCGATCCCCGCAGGGATCTTCACCCGGAGTTTCCGGCCGGTATTGCCGATCGTGATCGTCTTCGACACACCTCTGGCTGCTTCCACGAACGAGATCGACAGATCGGCCGCGATATCCGGGGCTTTCTGCGGCTGACGTTGCCACGGCTGTTGGGCGGCCGGGTGGCCGCCGAATATCGACGACAGGATATCTTCGAACCCGCCCGCGCCGGCGGCATTACCGCCGAAATTGAAATGGAACGACCGGCCTCCGCCGCCTCGTCCGCCCTGGCGGAACATCTGGGCAAACGCGTCCGGATCGAACCCGCCCATTCCCGGACCGCTTCCGGGCCCGCCTCCGGCGAACGCGCCGTACTTGAGCATCGTGTCGTACTCGGTTCGCTTTTTCGGATCGGACAGCGTCTCGTTCGCTTCGGAGATTTCCTTGAATCGCTTTTCCGCGTCGACGTTGCCTTTGTTGCGATCGGGATGATACTTCTTGGCCAGCGTGCGGAACGCTTTCTTGATGTCATCCTGCGAAGCATCTTCCTTCACGCCGAGTATTTCGTAAAAGTTCTGGGCCATGTTAAAGTATCACCACCTTATCTTCAAATTTCTCCCGGCATCGGTCGGTTGTTGGCAGTCTTGTACTGCACGTCCTTCTTAGAACGTGCCATCAGTGAAAGGCTTGAGCCTTTCTCGGGCAGCCTTGTAGGGCACGTCCTTCTTAGAACGTGCCATCGGTGAAAGGCTTGAGCCTTTCAAGGCAGTTTCTAAGAAGGAACTGCCCTACAATCGAACCGCCCTACAGAGCAACTGCCCTGCGGGAGATTATGTAAACTGTAACGTACTATACTCGCAATCCGTTTCACTATTCGCGGCCCTGCGCCGGTCAAACCGTACGTTTAACCGACGCCGCCACGAACGGGTCGGAGCCTGTGAATAGAAACTACTCACAGAACTCCATCTATGTCAAAGGTTACTTCACTTCTTCGAATTCAGCGTCAACCGCATTGTCGTCCTTCTTCGGCTCTTCCGAAGGGGAATCGCCGGAAGGCGGGGCATCCTGCCTGCTGGCCTGCTGATACATTTCAGCAGAGGCTTCCTGCCAGATTCGATTCAGTGATTCAACCGAGCTTTCCATTTCGGTCACATTGTCGGACTTCATCGCTTCCCTGACTCGACCGATTCCGGCTTCGATCTTCGCTTTCGCGTCTGCGCCGATCTTGTCGCCGAATTCCTTCAGCTGTTTCTCGGTCTGGAAGATCGCCGAGTCAGCCTGGTTGTGGGCCTCGACCTTGCGCTTCTTCTCGCGGTCTTCGGACTCGTGCACCTTGGCGTCATCGACCATCTTTTTGATGTCGTTTTCGGTAAGGCCGGACGAAGCTTCGATCCGGATATTCTGCGATTTGCCGGTCGCGTTGTCCTTGGCCGTGACACTGAGGATACCGTCGGCGTTGATGTCGAACGAGACTTCAATTTGCGGAATCCCGCGCGGCGCCGGCGCGATACCGTCGAGCACGAACCGTCCGATCGTCTTGTTGTCAATCGCCATCTCCCGCTCACCCTGGAGGACATGGATGTCAACCTGCGGCTGATTATCGCTTGCAGTCGAGAAGACCTGCGACTTTTTGGTCGGAATGGTCGTATTGCGTTCGATCAACCGGGTCATCACGCCGCCGAGCGTCTCGATACCGAGCGACAGCGGGGTGACGTCGAGCAGGACGACATCCTGAACTTCGCCGGTGAACACACCGCCCTGAATAGCCGCGCCGACCGCAACTACTTCGTCCGGGTTGACCGAGCGATTCGGCTCCTTTCCGAAGAATTCGCGAACCAGTTCGACCACCTTCGGCATACGGGTCATTCCGCCGACCATGATCACTTCGTCAACCTGATTCATCTTCAGCTTCGCGTCATCGAGCGCTTTCTGGACCGGTTCGATCGACCGTTTGAGCAGGTCGTCGACCAGCTGTTCGAATTTCGCCCGGGTGAGCGACAGATTCATGTGCTTCGGACCCGAACTGTTCGCCGTAATGAACGGCAGGTTGATCGTCGTCTGCATAGTTGAGCTGAGTTCGATCTTGGCTTTCTCGGCCGCTTCTTTCAGGCGCTGGAGGGCCATCGGATCGGTTGAGAGATCAATGCCATCGCTCTTCTTGAATTCAGCCACGAGCCAGTCGATAATCCGCTTGTCGAAATCATCGCCGCCAAGATGCGTGTCACCATTGGTCGAGAGCACTTCGAAGACGCCATCGTTCAAATCGAGAATGGAGATATCGAACGTGCCGCCACCGAGGTCGTACACGGCCACTTTGCCGGTTTTCTTCTTGTCGAGACCGTAAGCAAGCGCCGCCGCCGTCGGCTCGTTGATAATTCGCTTTACATCGAGCCCGGCAATCCGCCCGGCATCTTTGGTTGCCTGACGCTGCCGGTCGTTGAAGTAGGCGGGGACCGTGATCACCGCTTCCTTGACCGAATGACCGAGATACTCCTCGGCCGTCTTTTTCATTTTCGCCAGTACCATAGCGGAGATCTGCTGTGGAGCGTAGTCTTTGCCGTCGAGTACGATCACCGGTTCGCCGGAGCTGTTCGAGGCTACCTCGTAGGGATAGTTCTTAATCTCTCCCTGGACCTCGTCGAATTTCCGGCCGATCAGCCGCTTGGCCGAAAAGACGGTGTTCATCGGGTTAGTCACTGCCTGGCGCTTGGCCACCGTTCCGACCAGCCGTTCGCCGTTCTTGTCGATTGCGACAACCGACGGGGTAGTGCGATCGCCTTCGGAGTTGGGGATGACTTTCGGATCATTCCCTTCCATGATTGCGACCACCGAGTTGGTGGTACCTAAATCTATGCCTATGATTTTGTTCATCTTCTGTTCTCCTTTCCGAAAAAAAGCCGGCCCACTTTGCAGACCGGCTTCAATATTTCACCAAGACATGAGAATCCGGAGTGGTCTTAGGAAACCTTTACTTCGATCTCCTTCGGCTTGACTTCCTCTTTCTTCGCCAGGGTGATCTCGAGCAGTCCGTTTTTGTACTCGGCCGAGATCTTCTCTGCGTCGATCGTCTCCGGCAGGGTGAAACTGCGGGAGAAGGAGCCGGTGAAAATTTCGTTGCGGACGAAATCATCTTCCTTCTTCTCGGATTCGAATATCCGTTCGCCTGAGACAGTCAGGGTGTTCTCAGCGATCATGATCTTGACATCCTTCTTGTCCATACCGGGCAGCTCGAACGTCAGCCGGACATCATCCTTGGTCTCCCGGATATTGACGCGGGGAGTGAAGTCGTGCTTCTCGGCGTTGTTGCCCGGGAAGCGGAAGAAGTCGTTCATCAAATCGGTGAAATCCCGATTCAGTCTGTTGGTTGTGACGACGTTAAACATGGTTAACACCTCCGTTTGGTTTTGTATGTTGTCTGACTTTCTTTCTCATCATGCCCGAATATATATCAACATCCATGCCAAACTCCGTAACCTGTTGTCACCACAAACATTAACAATTACCGCATATCACCAGCCAGAATGCGCATGCCAATATGACGCATTATCTAAGTCATTATGGCATACGCATGAAGCCAGAATGTCAGTCGTCTGCTGAATTGGCAGATGTGGGAAGATTAGTACTTGGAGAGGATATCGTCGATCGCCCGATTCACCGGCGAACTCTTGAAAAATATCTTCTGGGTGGTCGAGAGGCCTTCTTTGTAGGCTTTGATTGCCTTGATCGTACCGGGCTTGCCGATACTTCCGAGCGCCTTGATAACGGCCAGTTTGATGTCATCTTTGGAGGCATCGATCGAAGTCAGTTTGACCAGCTGCCCCTGATCTTCGAGCAGCGAGATCAGGAATTGATCGGCCTGGTCGCCGCTCACTTTGCCGAGGGCAGCGATAGCCTTCAGCGTAACGGGCGGATGGGTCCGGGCGAGATCGATAAGCATCGGCGTCATCTCGTGCGTGCCGATCAGGCCGATCGTGATAACGGCGCTTTCACGGATCTCTTTCACCGGATCATCGGCCATCATCAGAAGGATATCACACGCCTCTTCCCCGCCGATCTTTTCGAGGGAACTGATGATTTCGCGACGTACCCGGACATCGTTGTCGGAAATGCGAAGGCGCAGCGGCACGGCGGCGAGCGGATCGCCGAGCAGTCCGAGGACGAAGATTGAGTTTCTGATGATATACCATTTGTTGTCGGGGAGTTCATGGCGGCCGGCTTCGCGTTCGAACATCGAATCATCGACCAGGATCTGCGTGAAGACCTTCAACGAAGCTTTACCCAGCTCACCGAGAATCTTGAGCGCCTGCTGACGGACTGACCGCTTCGGATGAGAGATGATATTTGACAGCGCCATCGCGACTTCCTCCGAACCGGCGGTAATCAGGATCTGTCGGATCAGAGAGGCGGTCTCGAACTCGGCGGCAAGCATTTCATCGATCAGCGCGTTGATCACTTCGGAACGGTTGAAATTGCCGAAGATCTTTTTGATCGCCATCGAATCATAGACCGTAACTTCATCTTCGAACTTTCTTCTCTGGGCGATCGCCTTCACCATCTCAAGAAGCAGCTCGTATTTGTGCTCGTTCATGCACTTTTCCATCAATAGCCAGACCAGCTCGGAATACTCGAAAGATTCCTTACGGTCCCGGATGTTGCCTATGACGAGTTGAATCAAGTTGGTCAGCAGGGAGAGATCGGTAACGACATTCAGTTCACCGGTCAGTTCCAGCAGCAGGGTCAGGGCGCGCTGACGGAAATTGGCATCGGCGACACTTAGCATTTCCACCAGATGCAAGGCTACTTCGAGCGCCTTCTCCTTCTGCCCGGTTTTGAGCAGCCGTCCGAACACTTCCACAAAATCTCTCGTTGAATACGACGAGTGTTGTCCGGCGAAGACGTTGTTGAGTAAATCATCGATCCGCTGACTCGACTCGATTCTGATCTTACCGGTAGGAGACTCAAGTTCCCGCGCAAGTTCTTCCGGAATGGCGTCCGAAGCAAAGTGCTTGTTGAGCCGTTTCACGATCTTCATCCGTTCCGGGTGGTACTCGACCATTCGATAGATCGCCAGACTCTGCTCGAGCAGTTCATTGCGCTTTTTTCCGTCTTCCGAGGTTTTGACTCCGGTAAACAGCTCGATCAATTCATCGCCGATCGCTTCGGGCGAGATCGAAGCCAGTTTCTCAGGAAGGATGTACTTTACCAGGTGGTAGTCGTAGTCGATCCCCTGCTTGAGCGCGTAGTCTGCTCCCCTTCGGCTGACTTCGCTCAACCCAAGCAGATCATCGGGCAGCCGCTGCCAGATCATATTCTTCAGTGAGAAATCGTAGTTCGCGTCGCCACGGAACTGCTTGTTGTCTTCGAACAACTGATAGGCAAGTTCCGAATTCACTTCAACCGTCTTAATGCGCATCTTGTCGATGAAGGTCGTGAGGAGGTTGGCATGGTCCGCTATATCTACCCGCTGTACGAACCGTCCAAGCACCTTGTCGAGATCCGGCGCCGAAAGACCCTGCTTGAAGAGGATGGCGTTGATATCCTGAAGCTGCATGTACTTGATGATTTCCTGCGTGAAGACGCTCTCTTTGAGCCGGATATTGATGACGTAGAGGCTGCCGCTTTGCAGGTTGATATTCAGGTAGTTCTTGAGACGAAGAAGCGTCTGGAGCTGGACAAACGGTTTCTCGACCGCGCGGGTCGAGGAGGGATGGCCGACGCCGTAGATCGAGACTTTCTTGCAGCTCATGGCGAGATCGCGCACGAGTGCATGTACCATTTCATTGAGATTGAGATAGAGGGTCGCTTCTTTGGTCGGGCTGGCTACCTGGCTCATGTGATTCTCCAAAACAGAGGATGTATCCTTTGTCGGTCGCAACGTACACGTTGTCTCCATCGCTTACCGGGGCCTGGGCGATGGCGCCTTTCAACTGCCGTGTCTGAACCACGCTGCCGTCGGTCCGCTTCAGGGAGTACAGTTTGCCCGACATCGTTCCGAAGATCACGTAATCATCGACTGCGATTGCCGAAGCTCGGATGACGTCGACCGCGTCGTACTTCCACTTCACGCTACCGTCGGAACCGTCGATCGCCGCGAGCACGCCGCCGCTGTGCCCGACATACACGCTTCCGTTCTCGACTGAAGGTGAAGTCCAGATAGGTCCGTCGAGTTTCGTTTGCCAGCGGATACTTCCCGAGCCGGGGTCGATACCGACTACGTCACCTTTCATGTCGGTGGCGTAGACCAATTCCCCGACTGCCACTGCGCTCACCATCGGGCCATCGAGCTTCACCCGGTACAGCTCGGATCCATCCTTGATCTCCAGAGCGTACAGCGTGCCGTCATCGGACGGTTGGTAGAGCCTGCCGTCGGCGAATGACGCCGGCGCAGAGATTCTTCCATCGACAGTGACACTCCAGATCGTCTTGCCGGAAAACCGGTCAAAAGCGGTAACGGTCTTGCCGGAACCGACAATCAGGAGGTCTTTTACTATTATCGACCCGGCGGCGGCATCCTTTACCGGCCTGTCCCATAGCTGCTTGCGGCGAAGCAGGTTGATACATTTGAGCTGGCTGTGGTACGGGCCGACAGCGAAATAGCCAAGGCTATCTTCAACTGCCATACCCGTTTGCGGGTTTCCACCCGCCTTCACATAGCCCAGGTATGAGCCGTCCCGAAGAGCATATATCTTAATCTTGTTTCGGGTCCCCGGGTAGATCAGGTCATTGAAAGCCAGCGTCAGCGGGCCGGCCGGTTTGTCGTTGCTTCTTGTCTCCCAGCGGATGTCGAGTCGGCCGGAGAATTTTCCGGCCGGCTTGGAGGCTTGCGAAGCCGGCATATCGCGGTACAGCGGCCAGGCACTGTTCAAAGATGCTTCTTCCCGATCCAGCTTGAATCGCCGGGTGCAGCCTGGGGCCAGCAGCAGTCCCGCCGCGAGTATTAGTATTATGAATCTGAGCCTGCTCAAAAGTTCCACCCGAAGAAAAAGTTGAAATGGGTATGCGGACTGATCGTGTGATAGTCCGTAATCCGACTGAAATCGAATCTCAGCACGACCAGATAGGCGAGGTTTACCCGGAAGCCTGCTCCGATTGAGCCGAGAAACTGATCGAACTCATCGTCCCACGCCGCTCCGGTGTCGTAAAACAGAGCTCCGCGAATGGCGCTGAAGCCGAGGCCGCCGATCGGAAAACCGATCAACAGGTGATCGATAAGCGGGAAGCGAAGTTCGTTTGAGGCAAAGAGAATATTCCGGTTGTAGAAAGCGCGGCGGTCAAACCCACGGAACGACCAGCTGCCGCCGAAATAGATCCGTTGCGGTTCGAGACCGCTTGAAGCATAAGCGAACAACCGATTGGCGAAAGCCGAGAATCGTCCGAGCCGGAAATAATGCCGGAGATCTATCGAGAACTGCCGGCTGTAACTTCTCATGTCGTTGAGCGAAGAGGTGATGCCGACCGAAATGTTGTACCGACGGCCGTCGATCGGACCGGATATATCCCACAGGGAATTATCGTAGATCCAGCTAACATAGTTGGTCACGAGGAATTTTTCGCGCGACTTCAAACCGTACAAACGGTCTTTCTTTGAGTATCGCGCAATGGTGGTGAAGTCAACCCGATGAAACTTGGAGATCGGATAGCTGAACAAGGAGATTCCACCCGCCTGTCGCTCGTAGTAGTAGCCGTCATAATCGTTGTAGTATTCGTCGTATAGGTGGAATATCCCGGCTCCCCAGTTCAACCGGTGTTCCCGGTTGATATAGGTCATTCCGAAATTGAACGACTTAAGCAGATCGTCCTTTGTAGTTGCGGTGTTGGTCAGCAGGAAATAGACGGCGTGATTCCCAAGGACATCGGAGAGAGCAACCTGTAGTCCGCCGATCGAACCGTAGACGGGGTCATACCCGACCGATGACTGCGCGATATCGAAGGAGTAATTGGTGCGGTATTTGATCGAAGCTTGTCGGTAGTTCGATGCGATCGTAGGCGGCTTCCACGCCGGGGCTTCAGTCGCCACCGGTTGCACGACCGGCTCGGGAGCTTTCGGCATCTTCATCTTGTAAATCTGGAAGTCAAGATTCTGGTACCCGGTGTAAATCAGATGATGGCCGTCGGACGAAACGCGTGGATTAAACGCCCCGGTGGCGAAGGTCGATTGTTTGGTCAACGTCCCGGCGCTGTCCAGCAGAAACAGGTTGAAGGTGCCCGCGCGATTCGATGAAAAATAAATTCCCCGGCCGGTAGGCTCCGGCGTCTCGTCGATATAGTCGCCGAACGTGAGCTGCGTCGTGTTACCGTCTTCCAACGACATCCTGAACAAATTCTCGGCACCTTTGTCGCCTCCGCTGCATCGATCCGAAGTAAAGATCACGGAACTACCGTCGAGACTGAAGACCGGATCGATATCATAGTAGATGTCGTGAGTCAGGCGGCGATATTTCTCCGTCTCAAGGTCGAGCAGATACAGATCGGCGAATCCGTTTTTCTTGAATCCGGTGAAGACAACCTGACGGGCGTCGGGAGAAAATCGCGGCGAGCGAATCGCCACCAATTCGTTGAACTCGAACCGCCGCGTGACTTTCCTCTTGCGAATGTCGTACAGATATATGACGTCGCGTTCCTTTGATTTCGATGAAAATACGACCAGGCCGGAATCATTGGCGTCGATCCCCGACCGGAGAAGGTACAGCGACTCGTACTTCGAAGAGCGCTCTCCCTTAAGAAGGGTCACCACCTGTTTATTGGCGTGATCCGCCGGCTTCATGTAAAGGCCGGAATAACCGAGGCGGTTCGCCTTATAGACGATCCAATCCTTGAGTCCGTCGCCATTGTCCCATCGGATCGGCACAGCCTTGACGTTGAAGCCGCTTCCGGTTAGTTTAGACGACTCCATCTCCGGCAGACCGAGGCTGTCGAGTTCGGGATAATATTTCTTCTTGAGCGAATACTCCCACTTGCGGGAGACCTCAAGGAGGTTGTCACCGAGGGTGGTTTCGACAACGTCCTCGAACGTCTTTCCTTTGGACCAGTTATCGAACAGCAGCGTCAGTTTGTCGCTGCCGTATTCCGAATCGATAAATCCGCAGATCGACTCCCCGAGCTTGTACATGAAGAATGTTCCCTGGATTTGATAGAGATTCGGAATGGTGAACAGGTGGCCGTTGATTACCATATCTTTGATAATCATATCCGCCTGGGTGTCCCATTTCTTCGACCAGTATTCAGCCAGGCCCTCGGTGAACCAGAGCGGCGGATAGCTGAATCGAATCTGACTGCGACGCTCGGTTGCCCAGTCGAGCTTGGAGAGGGTGAATACATGAACAAGCTCGTGCTGAATGACATGCTTGAAATCGGCGAGCGGTCCGTAAAACGGAACAACCACTCGGCCTTTCATGAACTCCGTGAATCCGCCGACCGACTCGGGTATCAGATCCGGAATGACGTTCGTCTGCGAGAAGTAGCCCGGTGACGAGTAGATAATCAGCGGGATTTTTTTACTCACCTCGTGGTTGAATTTCTCGGCCAGGGTCCGATAGGAATCTTCGGCGTAACGGGCCGCTATCGCCGCCAGATCGGACTCATCGGTATAGAAATAGATCTTGAAATGATCGGTCGTCATGACCTGCCAGTCAAAGTCGGTGTACTGGACTTTGTTCTTGCCAAAATAGAATTGCGCCGACGCCGACCCTGAGAAGAGCAAAAGCGCCATGACCGCCCAGATCAGGATGTTCAACCTTCGGGAGGATCTAAAGACACCTTCGAAACTCAGGAGCGTGGGTTTTATCGACAATTTTGACCGGGTGGTGAATAACGACATATTTCTTCTATCGGCCCTCTGCTCTTGCTACTGTATAATGCCGGTGTCAAAGTTACACCCGGAGCAGAGCGAACCGCTAAGTCCTTTAGTTTCTATAGAATAGCCGGTACGGTTGATGAGGAGCTGACCGCAACGAGGACAAAATGTATCTGACCCGCCTTCTACGCGGGCATTTCCAATATAAACGTATTTGAGGCGGCTTTGTGCAATCTCTCTGGCGCGCAACAGGGTAGCTATCGGAGTCGGTGGAGCGTCCAGCTCGTAGTCGGGATGAAACGCAGAGAAATGAAGCGGAACATCCGGTGAAACCGAGGCGACAAAATCGACCAGCCCGGAAATGTCCTCCTCCGAGTCGTTCTTTCCCGGAATCACGAGGTTCGTCAACTCCAGATGCACTCCGGCTTCGAATACCGTCTTTATCGTTTCCAGTACCGGCTCGAGCTTTCCTTTGCAGACTTTCAGGTAGAACTCAGGGCGAATTCCTTTGAGATCGATGTTCATCGCATCCACATGGCCGACCAGTTCACGCAGTGGATCGGGATTGATATATCCGTTCGTGACGAGCACCGTCTTCAGACCTGTCTCACGGAGCAACGGAGCCGTGTCCATCAGGTATTCAAACCAGATCATCGGCTCGGTGTAAGTAAAGGCAACGCCGATGGAATTGTGCTGCCGGGCAGCGTCGACAAGGCGGTCCGGAGTGAAGAACATAGTCCGAACCTTTTGTTGCGAGATGGTCCAGTTTTGACAATTCACGCAGGCGAAATTGCAGCCGTTAGCACCGGTTGACAGAATTTCCCGGCCCGGATGGAAGTGGTAAAGCGGCTTCTTTTCAATCGGGTCGACCGCGACCGTCACCAGCTCACCGTAGTTGTCGGTGAACAGCTCTCCCCCTTTGTTCATACGTGCGCCGCAGATCCCGACTTTACCTTCGGTCAAGCTACAGAACGCCGGACAAAGCGTGCACCGGACCACGTCATCGTGGAGCTTTTCGTAATATCTCGCAGATTTTACCATCGTGTCATCCCTGACCGATAATGAACTTTGCAGCATCCTTCAAATTGTCTACCACCGTAACATCGCTATGAAACCGCTCCCGGTCAAGCAGCTGTGACTGAGCCTTGCCGTAACCGGACGTGACCATAACAGAGTGACCGCCCATCACTTTACCCAAATTGACATCATCGAGCTTGTCCCCGACAACGTACGATCGACTCAGATCTATGTCGAGCTGATAGGCTGCCTCTTCGACCATGCCGGGGGCCGGCTTTCGGCAGTCACACACCATCCTGTACTCAGTTATACTCCCCTCCGGATGATGCGGGCAGTAGTAAATTGCGTCGATAAATACATGCTGTGCGGTCAGCATCTCAAGCAGCCGGGCGTTTACGCTCTCAACTGCGTCAATATCCAGCTTCCCTCTCGCTATCCCTGATTGATTCGAGACGAAGATGAGTTTGAAAGAAGCGTTCTGAAGCTCCTTCAGGGCTTCAATCGCGCCCGACTCGAATTCGATCTTGTCCGGGTCGCCGAGAAAATGTTTCTCGACGATCACGGTCCCGTCCCGGTCAAGAAATACGGCCCGGTTATGCCGAATACGGCGACCGAGCAGACCGTCCGCCAGGTAGGCGATTCGCGCCGGAGCGATCTTTGTAAAACAGTACTGCTCGTCGCGATAGCACGGCTTGCTACCATGCAACGAGCAGGGTCGGCAAAACTCGTCGACCTGGGCTATCATATCGTTGATCCCCGCCGGTGCGAACCCCAGCACCGGATGAGTCGGACCGAAAACGGCAATAGTTGGCGTACCGACTGCCGACGAAAGATGAGCGATCCCCGAATCATTCGCGATCGTCAGGTCGGCCCTTTCAATAACCGGTGCAAGCGCTCGAATTGGAGAGTCCGTCAAGCGAACGAATGACCCCTCGTCGATAAGTATGCCCGGATCTCCCTTGTCCACATCTTCAGATGTGACTGCCCAAACGATGTTCGCCTTGTTCTTCTGATGAATTGCGACCGCCGCTTCCACGAACCGATCGACCGGGTACTGCTTGGTGGCGTGAGCAGCTCCCGGAGCAAAGACAACAATCGGATCGTCGTTTTTGAACAGTCCGGTGGATTTTTCTCGCTGTCCATCCGACCCTGTCTTCAAGTGCGGTCGACGGGAAACAGCTCGTGCTCCTGCGGCCTGGACCGCATGGTTGTATAGATCTATAGTGTGCGGCCAGACTTTCGGAAAAGCCTTGTGCTTCACGGCGAGGATGCGCTCGAACCGACGTTTCGGATAGACCACCTTGCGATCGGCCGTCAGCAGCTTGCGAGCGGCCCAGGATCGGAAATTTCCCTGAAGATCGATAATATGACTGAAATTCCGGTTGTCGAGCTTGAGCAGGAAGGCGTAGTAGCGCACGCCGGAGATGCCGTCGGGAATCGTGATCAGATCGTCTACTCCCTCGATCATCCCGGCGGCTTCGCGGTATTTCTCCTTACATAGCAGACAGATCTCTGCAGAGGGAAAAGCCAGCCTTAGATTGGTGATGGCGGCCGATGTAAGGATGATATCGCCGAGAGAGCCGAGGCGAATGACAAGAATACGTTCGCTCATTTACTGAAAAAGATACAGACCGAGCGCCCCTGCCGCAAAACAATAATACCCAGAATACTCGAATTTCCCCTCTTAACTGAGGGTACAGTCTGTCAAATAACACCGCTGTATAGAAGCAGGGCTGTAACAGCGGCCAGGAGTATGCGATAATAGCCGAAAAGGGTCAGACCCCGGTTTCTCACGTAAGACAAAAGCCACTTGACCGACAGCCAGGCCGCGATAAACGAACAGATGATACCGGTCAGCGATGGGCCAATTCCATAAGCCGTGACTACCGCTCCGCCCAAATGCATCATTTCATACGAAGTCGCTGCTCCAAGGGTAATGAGTCCCAGAAGGAAGCTGAACTCCACTGCGGTCGCAATGCTCAAACCGGCAATCATACCGCCCATGATGGTAGCCAGACTCCGGCTGACACCCGGCCACATGGCCGTCACCTGAAAGAGACCTATAACCAGTGCGTGTTGCCATCTGATGCCTTCGGTCGATGTCACAGATTCTTGTCCCCGGTTGTTCGACTTGAAAAATATGGCAATTCCGCCGACCAGCCAACCGACCACGATCGGCCAGGGTCCGAACAGGTGAGCTTTGATCTGGTGTTCCAGGAGCGGTCCAACAACAGCCGCCGGGAGAAATCCCACCACCAGCATTATGGCCAGGCGCAGTCCCGTTGCGTCGCGACCGAGCAGCCCTCGGATCATTTCGAGAATGCGTTTACGATAGATGCCGAATACGGCGAAGATCGCACCGATCTGAATTATTATAGCGTAGGCGTCGGCAGCTTCCCTTGCTTCGCTCGTGCGACTCATACCCATAATTCGTTCGGTCAGCAGTAAATGACCGGTTGAACTTACAGGCAGGTATTCCGTAACACCTTCCACGATTCCCAGTACCACAGCGTTACTCCAATGAAGATTCTTCGATCCATCGACGGGAGCTGCCGACTGCGTCGAATCGGCGGCGAGGGCAGTTCCATATTGGAGAACGACACAAATAGCCAGACAGGTTAAGATTTTACTCATAGCATGGTTCCACAGCAGTTTCGTCAGCGATCGACGAGAGTTTCCCTTACTTCCATTGACTTCACCGTAGAAGCACGGGTGTCAGCTCGCCCTTACAACATTCAAAATGGCGGCAGTCACGGCACTATCAAAAAGGACCAAAGCCGAGTTATGCACGGAATAACCGGTACGCTTGCGAAAAAGAGTACCGGTCCTTATGTCCGAAATAGGCGGTGGTCATTATTATCACAGAAGAATTACATCGTTCTGAAATCTATGCCGAAGAAGATCCCATCGTTTCCGTCGAGCTGGAATTCGCCGTATAGATTGATATCCTGATTCACCTGCCACTGCACACCGCCGTTAAGTCCGAACTGAAGATCAGTCTTGCTGTCTATGAGCGGTGAATCGAAGCTCTTCCTCTCGAGTCGCATATTGAAACGTCCGTAAGGAACAAGGGTGGTGCCGTTCGTCATCTTGAACGGGTAAGAACCGAGGTACTGGCCACCAAGGGTAAAATCCGAAAAACCGCTCTGGTTGTAATACTCGGTGAACGCTCCGGCCGCCATATCGAACGGACCATTTGAGTTGGCATCGACAAACTGATACTTGAAATCCGCTCCGAGAAAGAGCGAGGCATTGACGTTACTGTTGTCGATAACCCCAAGCTTGAGCCGACCGTCGGTGTGCGCTGAGAGCCCGTACGTAAACGAACCGAATGCCGAAGTTGCATCGGCGATACCGACTCCGCCGCCGAAGTAACCGCGCCCCATTCCAATTGTCTGGGCCGTGCTGAGGGAGCCGAACCCTGAGCCGAGAGCATCGCTGGCATAGGTTGCAGTTCCGGCAAGCATCAGAATCGAAAGACTCGCGAGCAGTAGCTTCTTCATGACCTATTCCTCTCCTTGTTGGTCTTACTCCAATATCAGAGCAATCTTAATGTCCACGCTAAGAGTGTCAACTACAAACGAATGCGGAAAACCACCCTTTTTGAACGTGACAACCGGGCTGAGGTTCCATTTTAATTATTAGTTGACAATCACTTGTCCTGGGAATTTTCTTAAAACGATTACAGCGTAGCCGAAAGTCGGCCATATTGTTTCTAATCGAGAACAGGATCCGACAGAACTTCGGGATTCACGCTGCCTCATAAGCAGAACACGATAATTTTGCAGGAGTAGATTGATGGCGAAAGTCAGGGAAAGATGGGGTTCGAAGATCGGTATCATCCTTGCCGTAGCCGGATCTGCGGTCGGCCTGGGGAATTTCCTCAGGTTCCCGTCGCAAGCGGCCCAAAACGGCGGCGGAGCGTTCATGATACCCTATTTCGTAGCTCTACTATTAATCGGCATTCCTCTCATGTGGGTCGAGTGGACCGCCGGACGATTCGGCGGCTCGTTCGGCCACTCATCGGCGCCGGGGATTTTTCAGTCCCTGTGGCGCAAGAATCGTGCGATCAAGTATCTCGGCGTGTTGGGTATAGTCGGGCCATTCATAATCTACATGTACTATGTCTATATCGAGTCGTGGTGCCTCGCCTACGCCTACTACTCCCTCGTCGGACACCTCAGCCTCGGGACCTCGCAAGGGTATATCCATTTCCTGCAATGGTATCAGGGCGTTTCTTCGTCCGGCACCTTTTCCGGTTCGGCCCCCGGTGCGATCTTCTTCCTTATCACATTTGTGCTGAATGTATCAGTAACCTATTTCGGCATCCGGGGGGGTATAGAAAAGCTGTGCAATATCGCACTCCCCACTCTGTTTTTCTTCGCGATCGTCCTGGCAATTCGCGTGCTCACGCTGGACGCGCCTCCGGGCGCTCCGGTCAACCAACACGCCATCAATGGACTCGGCTATTTATGGAATCCCGATTTTTCTGCGCTTAAGTCGCCCGATGTCTGGCTGGCGGCGGCCGGACAAATATTCTTTACTCTCTCAGTCGGGATGGGGGTGATCCTGACGTACTCAAGTTATTTGAAGAAATCCGATGACGTCGCTCTCTCCGGCCTTACCGCCGCGGCGACCAATGAGTTTGCTGAAGTCATCCTCGGGGGTTCGATTGTTATACCGGCCGCGTTCGTGTTCTTCGGCGCGATGAATATTCAGGCGGTGGCCAATTCAGGATCGTTCAATATCGGCTTCATCACCATGCCGCAGATTTTCGCGGGCCTTCCCGGCGGAGGGATCTACGGTTTCCTCTGGTTCTTCATGCTCTTCCTCGCCGGCATTACTTCATCGGTTTCGCTGGCCCAGCCGACAGTCGGATTTCTCGAAGATGAATTCAGCTGGTCGAGGCAGAAAGCGGTGAAAGTATTCGGCGTGGCGGCATTCATACTCTGTCAGCCGGCCGTCTGGTTCCTCCACAGAGGAGTACTCGACGAACTCGACTTCTGGGGCGGCACAGTGCTGATCGTGTTGGGAGCGACGCTTGAGGTGATCCTCGTAGCCTGGGTATTCGGGATCGACCGGGCCTGGGAAGAACTGCACCGGGGACACCAGTTGAGAGTCCCGAAGATCTTCAAGTTCATCATCAAGTATATCTCCCCAACTCTGCTGATCTTTATGCTCGGCTGGTGGTTGATTGACCAGTGGTGGCCCGTAATCACCATGAAGGGTGTTCCGGATGAGAACAAACCGTACGTTCTGGGCATCCGTCTCGTTCTCCTCGGAGCGATCCTGCTGTTGATGTTCCTTGTCTACAAAGCATGGAAGGGACGACCGGAAGAAACCGACAGCCAGGGAGACGAATCATGACAACAGGTGGTTGGATCTTCATGCTGCTTTCCTGGACTGTGATCATAAGCGTGCTGATTTTCTGTTACCGACGCAGCTTCGGCGGCGATAGCAACGCACAGGATTCGCAGGACAAGCAGTAAGTCACAGAATCTGGCCCCGGCGACGCCGAGCACTTCGATATTCTCGGCGTTTTCTGATTTTGAGCTGTCAGTCTTCTTCGCTTAGATACGTCAGTGCCATCTGCCGGAGCTTGTCCGAATCGAATCCCTTGAGATCGATCGTTTCAAGAAACCTTAGAAACTCGCTGTCGAGTCTGCCGATCGCAGAGCGTCCGAATCCGGTCGATTCCTGGCCGTTCTTCTGTTTCTCGAACGAGATATCCAGAGCGAACGACTTCTGTTTGAGGTCAGCAATTACATCTGCCGGGATGGTCTTCAACGTCTCTTCAGTCACACCACTTACCTTGACCCGAACAATCTTATCGGAGCTGTCCACTTCGGACAGCTTATCTTTGAGCAGTGCCGCCAGTTCATCGCCGCGTTGTCCCCGGGCATCGATGGGCGTCAGGTCGACCATCTGTCGGCACTGAACCTCGTGGAAGTTGACACTGAACGGTTGCAGGATCACCTCTACAAACCCCTTGGGTGACTCCCGCTCCGATTGTGAGAGCCGTTCGGTCGACCCGGCATAGAAGGATCGTTCGGCTACCTTACAGTAGTTGTGAAAGTGTCCTAAGGCGGTGTAGTCAAAACTCTCCATAATGTCAATCGGCAATTCCTGCTCTCCGAGATCGGCCATCGAGAACTCAGGCATTCCGGCCGCGACGCCGTGCATGATAAGAACGTTGTGTCGTTTGGAGCTGTCCGGAAGGCACTTGGTCAATTCATCTTTCTGGATCTGTGTAGTAAGACAATGGGGAAGCGCAAAGAACCTCGTGTCGGCAATGTCGAATGTCTGAAGCCGGGTGCCTGATGATATGAAGAGATTGTCGATATGCTTGTAGACTTCAAGAGCGGCCCCGATATGCGGCTGTTTGGGGGCGTCGTGATTGCCGCTTATGATTACAGTCGGAATCCCGGCCTCCGAAGCAAGGCGATGGAGCTGTTCGCCGGCGATAGCCATGATCCGGTTCAGAGGGCGGACGACATGGAAGAGATCACCCGAGTGAATACATACGTCCGGCTTCAGCCTGATGATCTCGTCAACCGCTGCTACGAAGCTGTTGATGATATCTTCCTGCCGCAGGGTCAGGCCGCTGGCGCCTCGCCGGGCGTGTCCTTCACCGGCCCCAAGATGGCTGTCAGAAACATGACATATTCGCATACAGGAGAATATAAAGCACCGACAGATGTAATGGAATCACAAAACAATATTGAGAGGAAGCAGAGACTAATAGATGTCGTAGCGGGCGACACGGTCTCGAAGCGTATTGCGGCTGATGCCGAGTGCCTCAGAAGTTTTGACCTGGTTGCCTTCAAAATGCTTCAGGCAGGAAGAAATGATGGCCCGCTCGAAAGCCGACTCCATGAACTGAAATATCCGTCCGTGGGAGCTGGCGATCAGTTTCGGCATCACCGGATCGACGATCTTCTTGAACGTCTCGGTATAGTCTTCCTGGAGTACGTCGAGATCGACGTCGAGCTTGCCGGAGGTTTCCGTGAAGACCGGGAAGTCTTCGGGCTGAAGGGTCTCCCCTTTGGACATGACCATGGCCGTATGAATGTTGTTCTCAAGCTCACGAACGTTGCCCGGCCAGTTGTATTTCAGCAGCATCTGCAGGGCGTTCTTGGACACCTTCCGAACCGGCTGCTGCAACTGGTTCGCGAACTTCTTGGCGAAGAAGTCGATTAACAGGGCGATGTCTCCGCGACGTTCGCGGAGCGGGGGTATGAAGATCGAAACGACTTTCAGACGATAGAACAGATCGACCCGGAATGATCCGTCTTTCATTCCCTGGACCAAAGACTTGTTGGTTGCGGCAATAATACGGACGTCGACATCGATCGATTCGTTTCCGCCGACTCGCTCGAACTGTTTCTCCTGAAGGACTCTCAGCAGTTTCGATTGCGTGAGCATCGACATATCACCGATCTCGTCGAGGAAGAGCGTACCTTTGTCGGCCTGCTCGAACTTACCGATCCGTTTGAAATAGGCTCCGGTAAATGCACCCTTCTCATGACCGAACAGCTCCGACTCAAGGAGTGTCTCGGGAAGAGCCGCGCAGTTGACCGAGAGGAAGGCGTTGCTTCGCCGATTCGAGTTACGGTGGATCGCCCGGGCAACCAGCTCCTTACCGGTGCCGCTCTCGCCGAAAATCAGCACTGCAGCGTCGGTCTTTGCCACCTGGCCGATCAGCTTGGCGATTTCTACGATCTCGGGCGACTGGCCGATTATTTCCCCGACCTCTTTGGTCGCGGCGGGAGCCTCGATCGTCTCGCCCGGAGCTTTCGGCTTGTGGTGGAATCCGCAGGCCTTGTTGACCGAGTCGATGAGCTTCTGAATCTCGAACGGTTTCGTGAGATACTCGTAAGCGCCCTCGCGCATCGCCTCGATTGCATTGTCCGTGGAAACGAATCCGGATATGACGATTACCGGCATCTCCGTATCAATCTGCTTGATCTGTTTGAGAACGTCGAGACCCGAGAGCGACGGCAGGTTGACGTCGAGCATTACCAGATCGACATCGTTGTGTTCCTTCACGTACCTGCCAACTTCGAGTCCGTCCTCGAGAAATGCAAAATTGTATTTGTCCGGGTCAAACAGGTTGGCCAGGGACTGAGACAGGTCTTGATCGTCGTCTACAAGCAGTATATTCTTCATAACCCTTTTTCTACGCTTTGCAGTACACTCGTATTATCGGCGGCAGTTGAATTTTATGAACAGACCGAGGTCAAAATTTGCACGGTTTTCTTCAGAAAAACGGAAGATTATTCCGCGTCAGTCGGCGGTTTTCAAACTATTGGACGGAACGGTGCAAACAACGGAACCTCGGCGATGCAAACCGATGCTCATTCGCCGAAAGGTGTTTCAAAATGAGATGGAAAATTGAATCAGTCTTCTTCGATAAGAAACCGGGTGGCCGTCCCCATCCAGAGAAAATTCACGGCCATATCAACGACAAGGCCGATCAATAGAAGCCAGTAAATCAACTCCGGACGGAACTTATTCACTATAGTGTCCTCTTGATTAATGAGCAGGTTCAACAGCAGAGGAACCACCATTATGGTCAGGGACAGAAAGAAAGCCGTGAACGGATGTTTGAGAAATATCTTGAGAGATTCCAGCAATCCGCGGGCAAAGCTCACCTGGTGCACCACGATATAAGGGATAGCGAAGAAGAAGAACGATACCGTCAGGACGTATAGAAACGGCTGAACCATGTTCGTGAAAACGTAAATACGCCTCGGTGAACCGACCAGTACGGTATGAAGCATTCCCGGCAACTTGACGTTGATGAACAGGATAATTCCGTTAATCACCAGCCAGGCCAGAACCAGCTGAAACCAGAGATAGACTACGCCGCCAAACGTCTTCTCTTCTCTTTCGGTGACCTTGACAAATCCGTAGTAGAACATCATGGCCACGGCTCCGAGCACCGCACCTTCGACCAGGATCCCGGCATAGAATTTGGCCCAACCGAAGAAATACGGCAGGGTCAGGAAATGTCCGGGGTAATGGGTGAATCCGGTGGCGTAACGGCCATTCACTATATGTATCCAGGGATTGATCAGTCCGTAGAAGATCGGCGAGAAGAAATCGTAATGGGCGTACAGAATCAGCCAGTCAAAGAGGAAGTAAAGGAACAGCAGTCCCCATATTCTCCCCCGGCCGATTTGCTTTATGGTATCAACATAAAGGGCGATGAACCTGTTGAGACCCTGGAACGCTGCCATCGAGATCCTCCCTTACGGATTGGATATTCTGACCGTATTCGAACCGGCAAATGCACCGTGACGATCGAAAACAAATACCCGGAAATAGTAGCTATTGCCGGCTCCGACACGATAGGCAAACGAAGTACCACCCGTTCCCGGTTCGTAGTCAATCATCGTGCTGCTGGTGTCCACGGTACTTGAACTCGACCGGTAAAGTCGATAAGCCTCGAAATCGGCATCGTTGGTCGTCGTCCAGTTGAACCGTGCCGAATCGCCATCGAGATACCCGACCAATTGGACCGGCAACGGCGGCGTGTTGATATTCAGAAGCGGATTGGCTAACACCGAAGGAGCGTTGTTGCCGGCCTCGTCGGTAAACGAGCCGGTCACCGTTCCATCGAGCAAATTGGCATTGATCGGAACTATGTACCATCCGGCGTAGATACCGTCGTTGGCAATGCCGTCCGGAGCGTTACCGTCGTCGTAGAGACTCACTCCCGAGGTCCCACTGAAAGATACTCTCGCCTGACCTCCCGTTTCTCCGGCATCCAGACCGAACGTTATCGTATCACCCGGGGTGAACGTCGTACCGGTCGGGCTGTAGTAAACAGAATCGATATTCGCGCGGGTATCGAGCGTAATACTGTCCGATAGCAGGGACAAAGACTCCACACCATCGGAGAACTGAATCCGTGAGTAAACAGTCTTGTTACCGTCGCCATCCGAAAGCGCGAAACTCACGGTGGTATTGTAGCCCTGATAATTCGCATCGGGAAATGTCGAATCCTCGGAAAGAATAACGTCACTCGCACCTGTCGGCGCCGTGAACTGAATCTGAACTGTCCGGGACCGGGTGTAGCGGGCACCGCCGTTTATGGTGATTGACATGTGCGCTACTCGAGCCACGACCGCCCCTGATCCTCTCCCTTCCAGGCCGCTCAAGAGAACCGGTACGATCCGGAAAGCATACACCGTGTTGATCTTGAGATTCGTGAGCGTAATCTCGGTCGTTGTCGAAGAATCGAGAAGCTCGGTCGGGATCGTATCGGTGGTAGACGAATAAACTCGATACTGGCTGAACAGGGATGAATCGGCAACCGTCCAGGTCAGTCGGACGGCGTCGTTATCCAGAAACACGTGAACATTGGTTGGAGCCTTTCCGACATCCGGCGGCGAATTCGTCGGATATTTCGAGTCGATATAGCGATTGCAGGCAACTGCCAACAGGAGGCTGACCGCGCATATGATATATAGAAATCTCCTGGTCACTTCGATCTCCTTCGGCTCAAAACTTGAATGAAAGCTGCAATCCGACGTGGGCGGGATCGCTCGACGGCGCCACGGACAGGCCCTTCACGAAAATCTCGCTCCGGTTGTTCGGGAAAAAGAACAGCGCATCGAGAAAGCTCAGTCCCCAGGTCCCGATGGCAGATCCGATACTGATACGCCGCAGGTTCTCGGCATCCCAGGCATCGTGCTGACGGCGCTGGAGGGTGGCGTATGACGTCTGCAGCTCGGTGATGTTCCCGTATCGCAGCAGGGAATCGTACTCGTTTTTGGCTGTCCTGTATCGGTCGTACTTGATGTCGAAATCATGATCGGTGACGAAATACGCGGCCACCGAAGCGGCGGCGAGAAAAGTCAGCGCATACCCCTTGAATTTCTGGTCGGCGTAGCGCTGGCCCCATCCCGGAATAAAAAGGGATCTGGCTGCCGCCTTGAAACGAGTCTTCGGAGACAACGTAACGTTGACTTCCATCGGCTGGGTAGGATCGACTGAAATTCTGGTCCTGTACGTCTCGTACCCCTGCCTTCTCACGACGACCTTGTAGTTGCCGATGATGAGCTGTCGGAATCTTGCGGGGGTTACTCCGGCCACCCGGGCCTCTCCTTCGAGCGTAACCTGAGCGCCGGCCGGGGTTGAATTGACGGTGAGATCCGAATTGAACGGACTCTGACACCAAGACGCCGAAGAAAGCGTCATCATTATCGTGGCAATGGCCAAAATCCGTTTCAGTACCATCTGTCTTCCTGAGTAACTGCTGACACGTCTTTAATTATCGGTGAAAATACGACATTCATAATATCAAGACAAGCAAATAAAAAAAGCCGTGTGGGGCGCACGGCTCTTATAGCTTTTGCGGCTGTAGTTCGGCATTTCTCGCTTAATGAGCGCCTTTACCGGTGAATACAACCTTGACTGTCTTGAACAGAATCTTGATGTCGAGCCAGATCGATCGATTCTCGATATAGCTCAAATCGTAGGCGACTTTTCTGCGCACCGAGGAAATCGAGTCATCATATCCATTTTCGACCTGGGCGAGACCGGTGATTCCCGGCTTGACGGCCAGCCGATCGCTGTATCCGTCCACCTGCTTGGAGAGATCCGCGACGAATTTCGGACGTTCCGGGCGCGGACCCACGAGGGACATTTCCCCTCTCAGGACATTGATGAACTGCGGGATCTCGTCGATACGGGTCTTGCGAAGGAACTGGCCCAAGCGGGTGATCCGCGGATCGTTCTTGGTCGCCCAGACCGGACCGGAAGCCCGCTCTGCGTCGTTTACCATAGTGCGGAATTTGATCACGTCGAACAGCTTGCCATGATAGTTCTCACGGCGGCGGTCCCGGCTCCGACGGTCGTTCGCCTCGGCGTCCTGATAGACCCGACGGCTGCGCTTGCGTCGTTCGCAACCCACTCTGGTCTGCGAGTAAAAGACCGGACCTTTCGAGTCGAGCTTAATGAGGACCGGCACGATCAACCATACCGGCAAGGTCAGGACCAGACCTACGATCGCCCCCATTATATCCATTAACCTCTTAACAACGTCGGTCAAAATCCCTCTCACACTCCCCGGCCTGGTCAGAACTCTCGGCATCGCGAAAATAAATACCGAAGACAGCGCTACAAACAACAGACCCTTGAAGTACTCGCTGAAGAAGTAATTGAATTGGTTGGCCAAAGTCAAGGACTGTGCGGGCTCGGCCATGGTCCGAGTGATCGTGAAGCTCGAAGCCATGCCGTAGGTAATGTTCTCCCGGGGATAAGCCACTGCGTTTTCTGTTCTGATATCCAAGTTGTTATTTTGTCGATTTTCCATAATCACTTATAAAGTTTGGGGCTCGTATTAAGTTTTGTTCGATATACAACTGCCTTGAGCAAATGATTTGCCGAATCCCGAAACCCAGTGCAATTTATGCCTACAAACAGGTAAATTTTTAACCTACTGTGTCACTTGCTGTTACGATGGCAGTTTTTGCCATTATCGGAGATTATTTTTGTCCGTTTTTGCGGGCAGGAAAAAAGTGGGACGAGAATGTCGTTCTCGACACAATAGGTGCAACAGAATGCGCAAAGGACTGAAATACAGGTGCAATTGAAAAGCCGGTCGAAATAGACCGGCTTACACGATTACTCTGATGGGGTCAGATTACCGACCGAATTTGAGAATCAGGGACAGACGGTGGACATCCTCGGACGAGTATTTGTCTCTGGTGGTGTAGGAATAGTCGAATTCGGCCTTGCCGAGGGTCATTCCGGCGCCGAACGTCAGCCCCGAACCGAACGATTTGGTATCGTCCTGAGAATAGAAGTTATAGCCGGTCCTGATGAAATACTCATCATTATAGTTGAACTCGAGTCCGTGCCGTACGACCAGATTGCCGTTGATCGGCTTATCGAATTCGATCGCGGCCAGAAGGGAACGGTTGTCCAGGGGAAGAACCGAAGCGCCGATTCGAATCTCCGATGGGAGTTTCTCAGCCACCAGGCCCTCGAATTTCATAGTGGGACCGAAATTACCGGCGAAACCGGCCAGGGTCACCCGTTCGAATTCGTAACGTAGACCAAAATCAGCGGCGATAGTCGAGGCGCTTACCTTGTCGAGATGTTGTCCGATGAATTTTCCGGTCACGCCGACGGAGAAGTTCGGGTTTACTTTGTAGCCGATAGACAGACCGCCCGCCCAATCGTAAGCGGAGATTTCGTTCGTGTATGTTCCGTTGACGTCGTACCCCTTGATGGTACCATAGCCGAGATAAGTCATGGACGCGGCGAAAGTCGTGCGGTCGGAGACGGTATAGGCGAATGAACCGTGCTCGAGGTTCAGATCCTGAAGCCAGGAAAAGTGCCCGAGCGAAACCTCACCGGCATCGACACTGGTCAGTCCGGCCGGATTCCAGTAAGACGAGATTGCTCCATTCGACACGGCTGTAAACGCTCCGCCCATTCCGGCAGCTCTGGCACCCACGCCTATGGTAAGAAAATCAGCAGCCGTACGACCGGCATCGGTCGCGGCCACTGAGACTTTGCCAAGCAACGCAACGAGAATAATCAGGAGAACCCAGCCGACGAGGATTCTCTTCACAGCGATTTTGACTCCCATAATCTACCCTTTCGTGAGCATTAGCGTTTTCCGCTTTAATCGCAACGCCAATGCCAGAACCATCCAGTGGTTCGGGCTTTTTCTCCGTTATCCTGCGATTCCGGAGATGTGTCTGTAACTGATTATGGTCCAACCCATTCCCAGTGAGGCAAGACCGTATTTCAGACGGTTTTTCGGAGTCCCCTGGAGCCGTCGCAGTAACGTCGGCACCCTCTCTGTTCAGTCTGTGGCCACCGCTATTGCGAAAACTCCAGATCCTATGAACCATCTCTCACTTCTACAACGACTTCTGCCCGGAGTCCAAAAATACAACACTTTATTTGTATTGTCGGAAACTTGAACAGCCATTTCACTCAAATATGGGGACTATCCCATATTTCTTGACCTGATTTAGCGTAACTTCAAGTTGTTGTCAACAAAAATGGTAGTTTTTCCGGAAATATTTTCCGCCGACTATCTAATTGTAATTTATAGACTTAACTTGACGAATAATTTCATCCAATGAAATCAGAGGCTGTTACCATGATCGCACCGCAGAAACGGTTGAAAGTGCAGGATTTGAGTCAGAGAGAAAGCTCGAAAATCACCACTTCGTCTTTTCGACGAATTCACCGATGAACGGGAGCTTGTAGTTCTTTCCCTGAAGAGCGAAGAATATCCCGATCAGAGAGAACACAATCGCGACAATCAGAATCACTTTGAAAATAAAGTGGGCTATGCCATCCACCAGGAAAACTGCTGCGAACAACTCGACGATAAACAGCAGCGTTCCTTGCCGAGCATGCAGGCGTGCTTCTTTGTTGTCGGGCATATTGAGAAGGGGAATGAAGCACAGGAGTGGGATGTATGACATGATAGCCGCCATCCTTCCTTCTTCGGACTTGAAATCTTCCGCCAACTCGGCGTCATCACTCACTTCGGAATTGTCCGTAGTCGGTTTATTGAGCTCCGGAACTTCTCCGCTCGGAGTCTGTTTCGGCTGATCATTCTTGAAAAAAGATTCGCTCATACATCCTCCCTGCCGCCTTCATCAGGCAGGCCAGAACATTTCCATGTCGCGCTCGGGGATGTCAATCGAGATCGGTTCGTCCTCCGGGCAACTTTCGAGGCGATTCTCACCGTCGAATAACGTCGCAGTTATGCCGACCTTGCCGTTTCCATCCTTGAACAGCGCGTTACGAGAGATCGCCACTTCCAGTATTTCGTCGCAGCAGTAGGTCATGCCGATGTCGGAGTCGGTCACCGTTCCCTTCTCGTTGAGGGCGAGCCGAACCTTCTTTTGCTGCGGGGCTAACAACGTTACGACGCAAACCGGCTCTGTAAGTAAGTCTATCTTTTTCTTATTCAGGAAGTCAAGCCGAATGTACAGGTTGTCATGATCGAAAGCGAACCAGATCCGGGAGATGTAGCGTTCAACGCGGTGCATTGCGCCGCCGGCATCGGCACATTCAAAGTGACCCGCCCCGGTCCACTCGTAGAAATGCGACAGACGGCCATCGATTTGCGGGGTGACCATGTCATCGGGCATGATCGGTTTGATGGAAGCCTCACCGGAGGTAATCGGATTAAGCAGTTGCACCGGAATCTCCAGACCGAGGAATTCGTACACAGCTATGAGATGATGACGAAAGATCCGGTCGAACTGCTCGTTGTGCTCTCCCCTGTGCTCATCTCCGTACCACCAGCACCAGTCGGAACCTTCGGCAATGTAGATCTGCCGCCAGGCTTTTTCAAGTTTGACCGGATCGAAATTCGGGTGCTGTTTCTCGAACTCAACCAGTTTATCGCGCGTACGTGAGAGCTGATCCCACGCGGCGTTGTCTTCGGGATGTCCGATCCAAATCCGAAAGTTGTGATTAATCCAGGAACCGGCGAAAAGTTGCTCCAGAGGCTTGGCCGGAGCGTTTGTCGCAAGCTCGGACATGGTTACCAGCTCGATATTGGGCTCCTTCGCCAGCGCAGAATAGAACTTGGTAAGGAACTCTCTCCCGTCTTCCGGAAAGTACTCCCAGGCGTTCTCACCATCGAGAATCACCGGAATGACGGTGTTGTCGAGTTGATCGATCCGATGCTGTCTAATCGAGAGAAGATTCGAAACGAAGTCGGTCACCGCCATATCGGGCGAGAGGCCGGAATAGACGAATCCGATCCGATCGGAGAGGAGATGATCCCTGAAGAACATCTTGAGTCCCGATCCGAATTGATAAACCGAATGGATAGGATACGCCGCAGGGTCTTTCCCCGCCTTCTTCGCCGAGTGATACAATATTTCCTCGTCGGTGGCAATCCACTCCACCCCGAATTTGAGCATGATTCGGGCGACTTCTTCCGAAACCGAACCCTCGGACGGCCACATCCCTTTCATCTTCTTCCCGAAGAGCTTCTCATATTTCTCCGCCGCAAGCCCGACTTGGCGCTCAGCGTCTTCCGGATGAACGAACCTGTTTCGAGGAAGCGTCACTCCCGGCATTGCCTCAAGGGCTACGTTCGTATCGCAGAGCAGTGGCAGAATAGGGTGATAGTAGGGTGTAAACGAGATGTCGATCCGTCCTTCATCGAACAACTTTTTGTAAGTGGGCACGATCCGTTTGAGAAACTCGTGTTGCCACGCAAGCAGAGTAGTCTTTTCTTCTTCGGTGAAATGCCGCCCTTTCGCGAACAACGACTTCAGCGGCTCCTCCTGGCGGAACATCGGATCCACCCAGGTCAAATTCGACCAGACCTGAAGATCTCGGATCTCTTCCGAGGTGAAGAGGGACGGCAGGATATCCTGTTTCAGGTTGTCCCTCACCTTGCGATGGAGTTCCCGATAGCGGGGATACGGCTCGATCATCGTTTGCGGATGACACGAGAAGAAGGAATTCAGGATCTCCATCCGTTGGGATCGGGTAAGTTCTTCGGCAGCTATCCCCGATAAATGCAGATGCGGGTCGGTGCCACCCTGGATGTACAGTTCGATCTGGTCGAGAAGCGAGGGTACGAGATTGAAAGTAACCTTGATGCCTTCGTGGCGAGCGGCCTCCAGGGGCATGTCGAGATAGTCCTTGAGGGCGTGTAACCGCACCCACGGCATCATCATTCGAGCCGAATCGGGTTCCTGGTAATTCGGCTGGTGCATGTGCCACAGAAGGGCTACCTTGACAGGTTGGGTCCCCGGCAAATCACACTCTCCGACTTTTCATGGAAGTTCAGCTTTGAATATCGAGGCTCTTTTCCTCGAAGAGACGCTCGGCACGCATTTCAAGCTGGGTACCGGCAAAGTTCTTCTTGATATAATCGAGCTTGGCGCGAGCCTTCTCGACATCACCGGCGGCAAGGTAGTCCCGCATAGCCGAGTAGTTGTAATCTCCCGCCAGCGGACCGTCCGGGTACTCGTTATAAGCGGCGTCAAACTGCTTTGCCGCATCCGCGTAGTTTCCCTGATTCTCCTGACAGGACGCAAGTCCGGCAAGGGCTGAGGCCCGGTCCAACTTGCTGTCTTTGTACTTATCCAGGTACATTTGATAGTAGCGGGTAGCCTCAGGGTAATTTTTCGTCTGATAATTGATATTCCCCAGCAGCAGGGTAGCCTGCTCCGCTATTTTCGAGCCCGAGTAATTCTCGAGAACATTCTGCAAACCGAGGATAGCGACCTGGTTGTTACCACTGCGGAAATTCGACAGCGCGTCCGAGAACTGATTGGAAGCATCGACCCGTTTGGTCGCCTGGCTGTTCTGATAGTAAACTGCCGCCACAACCAGCAGCACCACGACGACCAGACCGATAAGATAGAATTGCCAGTTATCACTCAGCTGCTGCTTGGCCTGAAACATGAAACTGGTGAACTTGTCTTCTTTGATCTGTCGCTTGGACAGCTTGACTTTGCCGTACATGTAATTTTTACTCCCGAAACTGTTTATCGCTACCGAGAATTATCGGCGCGATCAATCATTCTCTAAACGCTGTTATCTCTTCCGTCGAGTCGGTCTCTGGTTCCCGACCCGGAACTAAAATACGCCGCTGAAGGAAAAAGAGATCTGGTGATTCCGATCTTTTTCATTCTCAATCAACACGGTCGGAGCGGCGCCCTGGTTCGTCGCCGGCACTGTGCTCGACAAAGTACGGTCGAATGTCGAATACGTATAAGCGATATCCAGCTTGATCTGATTCCAGTGAATTCCAGTTCCGGCCGTGACATTGTACTGAGTGGCTGTCGAGGTGTTGCCATTAACGTCGACATTCGGCGCCTGCGACGGCACGTAGCCAAAGCCGGCCCGCAACGGCACCTCGCCGATGCTTGTCTGCTTCATGTATTCGGCGCCTGTCCGGACTACAAATGTATTCTTCCACATGGGATCGAGGACCTGGAATTTCTCTTCGTTGGTGCCGCCCGGATTAATAGTAATCGAAGTCCGGTTCTTGACCTTCAGGCCGGAGAATTTTCTGAACTCAAGATCAGCCGCCAGCAGGAGATTCTCGGTCGCCTTGTAGCCGATTCCACCTCCGATAATTAGCGGCATTTCATACTTGATAAGATTGTTGCCGAAATAGACGGTGTCGGTACCGTCGTCCTGAACGAGATTATTGAACCGGTAAATGTTGAAGATCGATTCATCGAACTTGTTGTTCAACGTGAACGGCGTTCGTACAATCACACCGCCGTCGAACTTGTCGCCGGTGTATTTGAAACCGATCGTAAAGTTCACGCCGCTGAATTTATTCGTGTCAATCGTGGTCACGTCGAACGTGGCCAGACCGCGCTGTGCGCCGTTCGGATCGTAACGAAAATCGGGGATCGCCGTGAACGAAGTTGTCGTGCGCGGAATGTGACCGGAATAGACGTTCACGGACAGGCCGAACGACACCTTGTCGTAGAATCTGGTGCCGAAAGCGAAATTCGCGGTATAGAGTCCTCCGTCGAGCGTGGAGCTGACATCCTGTGTCAAAGCCAGCGTGTCGTCTTCGGGTCCGGTTGTCGTGATCCAGTGGAAGATCTCCGTTCCCGTAAAATTGAATCCGGACTGCTGGAAAATATCAGCATTTCTGGTCCAGTTGACCGATCCGACGAACGGATGGCCTTTGATACGAAGCGGTGCAATAAAACTAAGCGAATTGATGGAACCGAAACTTCCGGTGTGATCGGAAGCCGAAGAAATCATAGCGAAACTCACCACCGAATTGCCGCGCGGAATCAGCGATTGGTAGCTGACCCCGAGCTGAATCTTATCATCAAGATAGATGCCGGCCGGGTTCCAGGACGCTCCATTGACCCCATCAGAAATTCCAAGGTATGCGTTCCCCATTCCCCGCGCTCTGGCCCCTCCGCCAACGAAATCAAAATTGTAGTACTCGAAACCAAAAGCGGTTGCTGATAGCAGCACAAAAACAACCGCAACCCTTAACCACATACGCATCATCCTCGTTATCTCCTTTATCCCTAAACAGACAATATTCTCTCGTTACAGTAGTGACGTACGTCACCTGAAAAATAATTAACGAATATATGCCAACTTTTCAGCCGTGTCAAATGATTTCCCCAAATATCTCCCCTTATATTCTCTTGACAGTCAGAAAGTTAAGGGCCAAATGCGGAGTGCGGGGCAGATGTTAGACCGGACCTGCGGGGCGGGTTAACGAACCGGAAAATTCGACCATCGAGGCCTGATTTTCAATACCCCCGGCAGGAATTGAACCTGCGACCTGCGGTTTAGGAAACCGTCGCTCTATCCAACTGAGCTACGGGGGCTCTTGCGCAAAAAGTATGCGGTGGGGAAGAAAAACGCAACAGGAGAATGGTCTATTCCGAATCGTAGGAGACGAGATAATTCACATCATACTCTTTCAACGCTTCCCGCCAGGGAAGAAACGCGAGATCGATCACGACCGAGACGCCTGCCACCTTCCCGCCCGATCGTTCGATCAGCTTGCAGGCAGCCTTGATCGTTCCACCGGTGGCGATGAGATCGTCGACAACCAGCGCCCGTTGGCCCGCCCGCACTGCGTCCTCGTGGAGTTCCAGACGATCGGTGCCGTATTCCAGTTCGTATTCCTCTGAGATCGTCTTGTAGGGCAGTTTTCCGGGCTTTCGCGCAACCGCCACGCCGAGACCGAGTCGATCGGCCAGAGCGGCGCCGAAAATAAACCCCCGAGACTCAATGGCGACAATCGTCTGAATATCCCTGGTTCTGGCGTACTCCTCCATTCGATCAAGCGCCATGTGAAGTCCCTCCGGACTCTCAAGCAAGGTGGTAATGTCGTAGAAGAGTATTCCCGGTTTCGGAAAATCCGGGACGTTACGAATGTATTTCTTCAAGTCTTCCATGGATGCGGCGTCAAATAGTCAATGTGTAATTTCGAACGAGCGATACTTCCCGGAGTAGTTGCCCCATCGAAGCTTGATATCGCGAACCGATGCCGGGGCGGGTCCTGCCTTGAGCTCCTTGACGTATTCCTCGATCGTGCCTCGCTCCCCTTCAACGAGTGTCGATACTGACCCGTCAGGATTATTCGCGACCCAACCGGTTAGATTGAGTCCGACCGCCGTGCGATAACAGAAGTAGCGAAAGCCCACTCCCTGTACATGTCCGAAGATAGTAAGTTCGGCGGACACCGAACTCACTTGGTTCCTCCAACAAGGTCCATGACCGTTTTGGCTGCTTCGAGCGGCGTATCGACCTGCTTGATGTCTTCGCCCAGTTTCCACGCGTTGACCGCCACCAGCGGAATGCCGGCCTGAAGGGCCAGAGCCATTTCCGATAGGGTACCATATTTGCCCGGAAAAGCGATGACAGCATCGGCGGTACGTACAACCAGGATATTTCTCGCTTCGCCGAACCCGCTGGGTATTACATAGTCGATAAATTCGTTTGCTTCGTCCTTGATTTCGCCCGGGAGTATTCCGATCGTGACACCGCCGGCCTCTTTGGCGCCTCGTGCGGCACCTTCCATGATACCACCCAGTCCTCCACATACAACAATACCGCCGTGCTCGGCAACATACTTGCCGGCCTCGGCGGCCATATCCCGGAGTTTCTTCGAACACTTGCCAGCCCCGATGATCGCTATTACAGGATTCCGTTTAGGTTTCATATCGAGACCCTTTCCTCACTCCTATCTCCCCCGAGATTAAGATTCACATTATTGTTCCACTGCGCCATCGGCGGATCGCAAAAAAAATCGGGGCGACTGGATTTGAACCAGCGACCTCTTAGTCCCGAACCAAGCGCGCTACCAATCTGCGCCACGCCCCGAGCCTTCGATTGCGGTGAATATGATACTTCATTTTCCGGCAAAGTCAACTCCCTTTTTGCAGGAGTTGAAATCTGCGAAACACCTAACGCAGCCTGAACTTGCCATCGGCGAGACGACCGAGCGTCTCGGTGTCAGTGAAGTTCAAAGTCAGAGGTGTAATAGAGATCACACCCCTGTGCACGGCCTCAAAATCGGTCCCTCGCGTCATTTTCCATTTCGGACGTCCACCGATCCAGAAATACGGCTTGCCGCGGGGGTCCTTCTTGTGTACTACGATATCTTTGTAGTGACGATAACCAAGAGCGGTGAACTCATATTTGGCATACGGCCTGCCGCTGTCCGGCGGGAGATTGATATTCAAGAAGGTGGCCGGATCCAACTCAAGTTTCTCGAACGAACCGACGAGTTTTCCCACGAACTGCACCGCACGCTTCATACTCATCCCCGGCTCGTAATGTGCCATGGAGACCGCAATTGACGGTACCTTCAGGATCGAACCCTCGATGGCGGCAGCCACCGTGCCTGAGTAGGTGACATCGTCGCCCATATTTGCCCCGTGATTGATGCCGGAGATTATCATATCAGGCTTATGCTTCTTAAACAGCATGTGCACCGCAAGCATTACGCAGTCGGTGGGCGTACCATCGGTCGTAAAGACCGACTTCTCGATGCGATGCACTCTCAGGGGGCGATTCAACGTCAGGGAGTGAGAGCTCGCTGATTGCTCACGATCGGGGGCGACCACGAAGACATCGTGCTTCTTCTGTAAGTGCTTATACAGCGTGTTGATACCTTCGGAAAAGTATCCGTCGTCGTTGGTAATGAGTATCTTCTTCCTGGTCACCACAAATCGTACCATTCGTTCGAGTTTGAGAAAGAGTACGGCAATCCGTGAGATGAGGCAAGCGATAGTTCCACATCGGCCTCACCTTGTGAGCATGCCGTCCGGATTGCCCTCAGCGATAATCGCCGGGTTATGTTCAGGCCCAGATACGTTTCCAGATCTGACGAATGAAGCGACCGGTATCCCGGACCGGATTAATGAACGACGTTGAGTCATCGTACACGGTCGTAACGGGAACCTCCCCGAACCGACACCCAACAGCGCCTGCCTTGAAAAGCATCTCTGATTCGAAGTCATACCCGACTGTTTTGAGGTGAATTTTCCTGAGGAGCGAGGTCGGAATCAGCCGGAAGCCTGACTGACTGTCCCGGACACGTTGCGTGGAGAAGATCGAAATGATGAGCGAGGTCAGATTGTTGGTCATCCAGCGGGAAAACGGCATAATTCGGAGATCCATCCCCCGGGTACCGACGATAAGATGCTCCCCATCGTCATCGGCGTAGAATCTCGGTATCTCCTCGGGAAGGTGCTGCAGGTCGGCGTCGACCGTTAACACTGACCGATACCCGTGGGACATTGCGTACCTGAAGCCGGCGGCAAGAGCCGATCCCTTACCCTGATTAGCAGGAAATGAGATGTAATTTACATCGTGCTGCTTGAGTACGTTCAGCGTCTCATCGGTGGACCCGTCATTGACGAACAAGGTGTTCTCATCGCATACGAACTGCCGCAGTCTCGGAATCAGGTCGGGGAGGTGGCGGGCGGCGTTGAATACCGGAATCAGGACAAGAATCTGTTTGGACGGATCAGTATGGTGCATTACGGGAGACTTCATAATTCGCTCAGGCTTTGATCGTTTCTACCGCTGAAGATTCGTCCGGTTCCGGGAAACGGACGTCGAGTCTTAATTGGAGGATATCTGAAGAGCACCCTGCGCTTCACGATCTTCATCATCAGGGAAAATGGTCGGAGCGAGCCGATTCGAACGGCCGACCTCTCGCACCCCAAGCGAGTGCGCTAACCAAACTGCGCTACGCTCCGACTTTTAACCGCTTTCGGGACTTGGACTTGGAGTCAAGCCCGGCCGGCCCTATGGTGTGCCGACATTGGCTAATCTACCCAAATCGGCTGAAAACTCAAGCGAAATGTTTGAGCAGGTCCTCAATATCCTTTCGGATCTGGCCAACCAGCGTTCTTGCTCGCGCCGATACGACCATCGTTTCTTTTTCTTCGCTTGGCCTTTTCATCATCAGTTTCGTCCGGGCGCCGGCAATGGTGAGCTTTTCTTTGGTCCGCAAATGGTTTATCCGATTGATAATCTCGATATCCTTCTGCGTGTAAGTCCGATTCCCTCCGCGGTTCTTCTTCGGTTTGAGAACGTCGAACTCTTTCTCCCAGTAGCGCAGGACGTATGGTTCCAGGCCGGTAATCTTGGACACTTCGCTTATCGAGTAGTATAGCTTCTCACCTCCGTTGGTTTTTCCCATAGCGTATCCCTTTCGGCAGATGCTTTACTGCCATATTTCTGCTTTCAATGTTCTTCCCATCAGATCGCCCATAGCCTCCGAAGGCGATTTATCGGCAAACAAAACGTTGTAGACCTCACGGGTTATCGGCATTTCCACCTGGTGTTTCTCCGCGAGGGCGTATCCGGAACGAGTCGTCTGCACTCCTTCAGCCACCATCGTCATTCCGGCAAGAATGTCTTTGAGCTTCTCCCCGCGCCCGATATTGTATCCGACGAATCGGTTTCGGCTGTGGCGCGAGGAACAGGTCGTCACCAGGTCGCCGATTCCCGACAGGCCCGAAAAAGTGAGTGGATCCGCACCCATGGCCGTTCCAAGCCGGGAGATCTCGGCCAGGCCCCGTGTAATCAGCGCTCCCAGCGTGTTGTCCCCGGTTCCGATTCCGGCGGCGATGCCGGCGGCGATTGCGATTATATTCTTGAGTGCCCCGCCCAATTCCACACCGATCAAATCTTCGCTTTGATATACACGGAAGGACTGATTACTGAAGAGATTCTGAACGTGTGAAATCAGGTCGGACGAACGGCCCGCCGCAACTACCGCGGTAGGTATGTCGTGAACTACCTCTTCGGCGTGGGATGGTCCCGAGATCGATACGACCCTGTCGCTTGGCAGTTCGAGCACTTGCTCAATTACCTCCGACATTCGCAGAAGCGAACCGATTTCGATTCCCTTTGCCAGATTGACGAACCCGCGTGCTTCCGTCTTGAGACTCTTCAGATCCATCAACACGCCGCGAAGATGCTGTGATGGAATCGCAAGGACGACCAGATCCGCCTTCTCGACGGCCTCGCCAAGGTTATTGGTCAGATCGATGGCGTCGTCGAGACGAACATCTTTGAGTTTGTCGGGATGTCCGCGATAGCTCACGAGAATGTCGAAATCGCGATGACTGTATTCCCAGAGAATGACATCAGCCCCGTTTCGCTGCAGCAGCCGTGCGACCGCCATTCCCCAGGAACCGGCGCCGAGTATGGCGATTCGCTCAGACATTGACTTTCTCCCTGGACGAGCCGCCGGATCGTGAGAATTTGTTCTCGGTGCCGGAGAGCAGCCTGACGATGTTCTGCCGGTGAGTGAGCAGGATGAGTAGCAGCAGAGCGGCCGCAAGATAGAAGTAGACGATCGCAATCTGCGTATGCATCATAAATCGCTCAATTGTTATCACGGCGAACAGGGTCAACGCACCCATCATTGAACCGAGCGATATGTATCTGAAAACGACTGCCACAATCAGGAATACTCCGAAACTTATCAGCGTCTGCAGCGGAAGCATGGTGACCATTGTCCCGAGGGCGGTGTTAACTCCCTTGCCGCCTCTGAAACCAAGATAGACGGGGAATATGTTACCGATCACACAGGCCATGGCACATATTACATAGAACACATCCGGTGATACCACTGCGAGCGCGTAATGGGCTGCTACATACTTCGCGCCGAGGATCACGGCGACACCTTTGCCGATATCAAGAGCGAACACCCAGACGGCTACTTTGAAGCCAGCGGCCCGCCAAACGTTGGTGGCGCCGATATTTCCCGATCCGACTGTGCGAATATCAGGAATACCGGCCAGCCGGGCCACTACGAGGCCGAAAGGAATGGCGCCGATCAAATAGGCGATTATGACGACGAGAAGAGTAATCATCGGTAGACGTATGTATCTAAGCGATGGCGCGCATCGCGCGCCATCGACCCACTTTAGCTTCTTAGATCCGTAGTTCTATTCACCCGACTGGAGGGTATCGGCAGCAGCCGTACTGTCCGATTCGGGCATCTGCCCCTCCGGTATCGATTCCTTGAGCTCGGGGAAGTAATCATATATGGCGTTCATGAATTGAACCGCCTCGGCAGAATCAACTTTCTTGTCGCTTGCGATTGACTGGATCTCGGTCATGAAGTTCTTATATTTTTCGCCGTCCAGTTTGGATTCCTTCAGTTTCTTGAGGAATCCGTCGCTGACCGCGTCGAATTTCGTCGTGTCGATACCTTGCGGCGGTTCCTTGGCAACCATCTCCTTGAGACCGTTCACGACGGTTGCGGCGCCGAATTTGGCGAGATCCTCTCTCTTCAGGTAGCATGTGATGGAGATAGCGATGATCAGAATGAGCAGTACCCCCACTACGATCAACCCGATTAGACAGCCCTTCGACATTCCCTGTTTCTTAGCAACCTCTGTCATAATCCCTCACCTGTTAGATGATTATGTGGTAGTGTTTGGCTATTGTCATATAACGCGATATGTCGACCATTCTCAAGAGTCGGTTGAAATTCCTTCTATAGGAATTTATATAACACACGACCGGATGGAACGCAAGCGGATTAACTTTTCCGAGCCTGGAAACGGCTGGATTCGCCGACGGCCGGTCGGGCGTAACTGATTTCGCGGCATAAAAAAACCCGCCCGGGACGGGCGGGTTGAAATGTTTTCAAAGCGATCGGAATTATCCGGCGGCCTCGGCCTTCTTTGACTTGGAGGACGCCTTTTCGGCTTTCTTCGGGGCGGTTTTGGCAGCAGCCTTCTTCCCTTTCCCCTTCTTGCCTTTCGCATCCTCGGCTTCCTTCGGCTTCTCGGTGAGCAGCTCCACCACCGACATCGGTGCGCCATCGCCGCGACGGACACCGAGCTTGATTACACGCGAGAAACCGGAAGTGCGTTCCGAAAACTGGGGCACGATTTCACTGAACAGCTTCTTGAAGACGTCTTTGTTCTTCACTGTCCGGGCGACTTCGCGCTTTGCGTGCAGGGTGTTCTGCTTCGCCGTACTGATGAGCCGGTCGACCAGCGGGCGAAGCGCTTTCGCCTTGGCGTCGGTTGTCTTGATAATGCGATGCGTAAAGAGCGACATGGCCATATTAGCCAGCATGGCATCGCGGTGCGAGGCGGTACGCCCAAGCTTCTTGACTTTATCTCGATGTCCCATTGTGATACTCGTCTCGTCTTACTTTTTTTGAGTTTCTACGAATTTGGAGATGTCCATACCGAAGGCGAGTCCCATTTCGTCCAGAATGGCGCTGATTTCGTTCAGCGACTTCCGGCCGAAATTGCGATACTTCAACATCTCGCTCTCGCTCTTGGTCACCAGGTCCTGAATGGTCTGGATATTCGCCGCGCGAAGGCAGTTCGAAGATCGTACCGACAACTCGAGTTCGTCGACCCGCATCTTCAGCAGATTGCGGACCCGGACAACTTCCTCGTCCTCCTGCGGCTCTTCCTCGACCATGATTTCTTCGTCGAGATGAATGAACAGCTGCAGGTGGTCTTTCAACAGTTTGGCGGCATAGCTGAGCGCATCTTCCGGTGTAATGGAACCATCGGTCTTGATCTCGAGGATCAGCCGATCGTAGTCGGTCTTCTGTCCGACACGGGTGTTTTCAACCGAAAACGCGACTTTCGCCACCGGAGAAAAGAGCGCATCGACAAAGACTGTCCCGGCCGGAGCATCGGGACGCTTGTTCTGCTCGGCCATTAGGTAACTTCTGCCGGAGTCGATGTCGATTTCCATGTCGAAATCGATATCGTCGGTCAGTTCGCAAATGGGTTGGTCGGGATTAAGAATCTCGACATCGGGATCGCTCGCGAACATACCCGCGGTGATTTTACCTCTCGACTTGGCATTCAGTCGCAGGGTTTTCATTTCATCGGCGTGCATCCGAAGGCGTATCGCCTTCACGTTCAGCACGATATTCGTAACGTCCTCGTAAACCCCTTCAATCGCCGAGAACTCGTGCAACGCGCCCTTGATGCGCATGGACACGACAGCCGCTCCCTGAATCGAAGACAGCAGCACCCGGCGGAGGGCGTTACCCAGCGTGGCGCCGTAGCCTCTTTCGAGCGGTTCGACGATAAATCGCGAATAGTTTTCAGATGCCGAAGACTGGTCGTTGACGACCTCCTTGGGCATAGTCAATGGCTTCCATTTCATATTAGTCACCAATCCTTCCACCGGAATTACTTGGAATACAACTCAACGACAAGCTGTTCGTTGGCCGTGAGCGGAATGTCGGAGCGTTTGGGAACTTCCAAAAGCTCCCCTTCCAGGGCAGCTTTGTTGAGTCGCAGCCAGGCCAGATCCTCGCCGCGTCCGATTTCCCTCAGACCGATATGAATCAGGTCGAGGTTCTTGGACTTCTCTTTGATCTTAATGAGCTGATGCGGACGGACCTGATAGGACGGAATGTCAACGATGTGTCCGTCGATAAGGACGTGACGGTGCCTGACCAGCTGTCTCGCGGCCTTGCGCGACGGGGCGAACCCGAGGCGGTAGACCAAATTGTCGAGCCTGGTCTCCAGCATCTGCACCAGCGCTTCACCGGTCACGCCGGACCGTGTACTCGCCTTGGTGTAGTAATTATGAAATTGCTTTTCCAGAAGACCGTAAGTCCGGCGGATCTTCTGCTTTTCGCGCAACTGCAGTCCATAGGCGGAGACTTTGCGCCGCATATTCTGGCCGTGCTGACCGGGGGCGAACTGGCGCCGCTCTACCGCACATTTGTCGGTGTAGCAACGAGCGCCTTTCAAGAAAAGCTTCTCGCCTTCGCGTCGACACAGTTTGCAGTTGGCTTCAGTATATCGAGCCATCCAAACTCCTTATAAACACTAACTTCGTTTCTACTTCACTTACACGCGACGCCGCTTGGGCGGACGACATCCGTTGTGCGGTATCGGCGTAACGTCTTTTATAACAGTAACTTCCAGGCCGGTTGCGGAAAGCGAACGAATCGCCGCTTCACGCCCCGATCCGGGTCCTTTCACCCAGACTTCCACTCGGCGCAGACCCATGTCCATTGCTTCCTTGGCCGCGGATGAAGCTGCGAGCTGAGCTGCGAACGGAGTGGATTTCTTCGAGCCCTTGAAACCGGCTTTGCCGGCCGTTCCCCAGGAGATCGTTCTCCCGGTCGAATCGGCGATCGTGATTATCGTGTTGTTGAAACTGGCATTGATATGCACGACACCGTTGGACTCTACCTTACGGGATTTTTTCTTTGTCCGACTTTTCTTTTTGGGATCAGCCACTCTTTAACCTCTAATATGCTAAAACAACAATTTACTTTTTGGCGACAGGCTTTCTCTTCAGTCCACCGACCTGGCGCTTCGGTCCCTTGCGGGTACGGGCGTTAGTCTTCGTCCGCTGTCCCCGACAGGGCAGACCGCGGCGATGGCGCAATCCACGATACGACCCGATATCGATCAGGCGCTTGATGTTCATGGAAATTTCGCCCCGGAGGGTTCCTTCGACGTTGTAATCGTTCTCGATCACACTCCTGAGCTTGGCCACTTCTTCATCGGTCAGCTTGTTCACCCGGGTGTCGGCGTGGACACCGGTCTTTTGCAGAATCTGTTTGGCGCGGAACGGGCCGATGCCAAAGATATATGTCAAGCCGACTTCTACTCTCTTTTCGTTCGGTAAGTCAACACCGGCAATACGAGCCAATTGTCACTCCTTTATCTATTAGAACTACTCGTTTTCTTCTCAGCCTTGACGCTGCTTGTGGCTGGGGTTCTTGGAGCAGATCACCCGAAGCACACCATGGCGCTTCACGATCTTGCAGTATTCGCAGCGTTTCTTAAGAGCGGATTTTACTTTCATCTTCTCAACCAGTCACCATTAGAGGTTCATTTATATCGGTACGTGATACGTCCACGGGTCAAATCGTAGGGTGACAACTCAAGAGTCACCTTGTCGCCGGGAAGTATCTTAATAAAGTGCATTCTCATTTTTCCGGAGATATGAGCCAGAACAATGTGTCCGTTATCGAGTTCGACGCGAAACATCGCGTTAGGCAGGGTCTCCACCACTTTACCTTCGACCTGGATAGTTTCTTCCTTGGCCATAATCTCCTTCTTACAGTGTGGTCAAAATATCCGGACCGTTATCGGTTATCGCCACGGTGTGCTCGAAATGGGCTGACGGCATCCCGTCGGCCGTGACAAACGTCCAACCATCCGGCATCGTTTTTACGTCGTACGTTCCCATGTTGATCATCGGTTCGATCGCTATCACCATGCCAGAGCGAAGCATCGGGCCGTCTTGTTCCGAACCGAAATTCGGGACCTGGGGTTCCTCGTGCATTTTCCGACCGATTCCATGTCCGACCAACTGGCGAACCACCCCGTATCCGTGCGATTCCGCCATCTGCTGTACCGCGGCGGAAATCTGTCCTAATTTATTGCCATTTCTCGCCTTGTCAATACCGGCGGCAAGACATTTCTGCGTATATTCCAGCAGTCTTGCCTTATCCTCGGAAATTTCGCCGATCCCGAAAGTCCTGGCGCCGTCGCCGTAGTACCCTTCGTAAATCGATCCGACATCGACCGAGACGATATCACCTTCCTGCACCACGCGTTTTCCCGGAATGCCGTGAACGACCTCCTCGTTGATCGAGATGCAGGCAGAAGCAGGATACCCGTGATAGTTCTTGAAAGCCGGCTCAGCATCGTGTGACCGAATGAAGTCTTCGACCAGCTCATCGAGCTCCCCGGTCGTGATCCCCGGGCGGAGCGCTTTACTGACCATATCCAGCGTTTCGGCGACAATTTTTCCCGCCGAACGCATGACCTCAATCTCTTCTTTGGTCTTATAAGTAATCACTTCGGTCAACTTACTCACGCAACTTCTTTCAGCAAGCTCTGAAAAACCGCGTCGGGGCTTTGCTGAGCGTTTATCTTCGTCAGAATCGATTCCTGACGGTAGAACCCGACAATCGGCTCCGTTTGCTTCTTATATACTTCAAGGCGGTTTCTCACCACCGATTCTTCGTCGTCCGGCCGCCTCTTCAACGGCGTCTTATCCTGGTCGCAGACGCCTTCGGATTGAGGCATCTGAGCCGGGTAGTTGTAACCTGCGTTGCAGGTCGGGCAGTACCATCGTCCCGAAAGGCGACGCACTACTTCTTCATCTTCAACATCGAACAGAATCGCCTTGTCGAGGGCGATACTGTGTTTCTCGAGCATCTCTTTCAGGCTCTCCGCCTGTGGAATAGTTCGCGGGAAACCGTCGAGAATAAATCCCTCTCGTAGGGCTCCACGCTGAATCCTGTCTTCGATAAGTCCGATGATCAGACTGTCCGGTACCAGATCCCCGTTCTTCATGAAACCCTCGGCCTGTTTTCCAAGTTCCGTGCCGAGTTTGACTGCTTCGCGGAGGACATCACCGGTCGACAAATGAACCAGGTGACGTTCGGCCGCCAGACGGGCCGCCTGGGTACCTTTACCTGATCCGGGGGGACCAAGAAAGACGAGATTCATCTCTACATTGACCTCCCGCGGATTCTCCCCTTCTTCATGAAGCCGTCGTAGTGCCGCATGACAAGGTGCGATTCGATTTGCTGGAGGGTGTCAAGAGCGACACCAACCACAATCAGCAAGCCGGTACCTCCAAAGAAGAAGTTCACGTTCGCTCTCGCGATCAGAATCCATGGAAGAATGGCGATCGCGGCGAAAAAGAGTGCACCGGGAAGTGTGATACGGGTAAGGATTCTCTCAATGTAATCGGCGGTATTCTTGCCGGGGCGAATACCCGGGATATAGCCGCCGTTACGCCTCATGTTGTCCGCGATTTCCATCGGGTTGAACACGATAGCGGTATAGAAATATCCGAAGAAGATAATAATCAAACCGTATATGATCGAATACCAGGCGCCACCCGGCCTGAGCCAGACGGCGACAAGGTTCTGCACCCAGTCGGTGGTCGGGAAAAGTTGTGCGACGGTCGACGGCAGGAACATGATCGACTGCGCAAAGATGATCGGGATAACACCGGCTGCATTCACGGACAGCGGAAGGTGCGTAGTGGCTCCACCGAAGACCTTTCGGCCGACAACCTTGCGCGGGTACTGGACCGGAATCTTGCGCTGTGCGCGGGTGACCAGAATGACGGCGGCGATAACGGCAACCATCATGACCACCATGAACAGCTCCAGAAGGAACGACCGGCTGCCGAACCATACCAGCTGAGTCTCGCTCACCACAGCGTCCGGGAAGCGAGCGATGATACCGATGAAGATGATCAGCGAAATACCGTTGCCAATCCCCTTCTCGGTGATCTGCTCACCCAGCCACATGATGAAGATACATCCGCAGGTGAAAGTCAAGATCGTGAGCGGGATAAATCCGGCGGTGCTCATATGCACCGCGGACTGTCCGTTCAGATTGATCGTGGTAAGGAATCCGGCGGTACCCCAGGCCTGAAGGGCTGCGATGGCGACCGTCAGATAACGGGTCCACTGAGTGATCTTGCGACGACCCTCTTCACCCTCACGCTGGAGCCGCTGGAGGTACGGAACGACCGCACCGAGCAACTGGAGCATAATCGAGGCAGAGATATAAGGCATAATGCCGAGGGCGAAAATAGTCGCTTTCGCGAACGCGCCGCCGGCGAACAGATCGAGCAATCCAAAAATCGAATTCGAAGAAAGTGCCTGAGCCAGGATCGATCCATCGACACCCGGAGTCGGGATGTGACCGCCGATGCGGTACACGACCAGAAGAGCCAGAGTGTAGAATATCCGTTTTCTGAGCTCTTCGACCTTGAAAATCGACTGGAAAGTCTCTAACACGGAATCACCTCAGCTTTTCCGCCAGCCGCTTCGATCTTCTCTTTAGCCGACTTCGAAAACGCGTGAGCCTTCACATTATAAGCTTTATCGACCGAACCATTGCCGAGGATCTTGACCGGTTCACTGAGTTTGGCGATGAGTCCCGCCTTCTTGAGGCCTTCACTGGTGATATCACCGGCCTCGAGTTTGCTCAGCGAACTCAGGTTGACGACCTGGAATTCGGTTCTGAAAATATTCGTGAAACCGCGCTTGGGGAGGCGACGGTGCAGGGGCATCTGACCGCCCTCATGACCGCGTTTGTGTTTGAAGCCGCTCCGCGCGCCTGCGCCTTTATGTCCACGACCGGAGGTCTTTCCAAGTCCGCTGCCCGAACCGCGACCGACCCGCTTCCGAGTCTTCTTCGCGCCCGCCGGCGGTTTTAGTGTATGAAGTTCCATCGCTCAACCTCTACCATCTATTAGTCTATCTCTTCGACACTCACCAGATGCTTGACCGCCTTAATCATGCCGCGAATCTGCGGTGTGTCGTCATGTACGCGCGAACGACGAATCCGTCCGAGGCCGAGTGCTTCGATCGTACGCTTCTGCGGTTCCTTGCGGTTGATGGTGCTGCGAATCTGCGTTACTTTGAGTTTAGCCATTGTCTCGTACCCTTCCAGGGAGGCGGCTTAGCCGTTTTCCCGGAAATGAGTTTCCTGTTCCCGTGTCTGCAGGTCCTTCAGTCCGTTCAGCGTCGCTTTGACGACGTTGTTGGGATTACGGCTCCCGAGAACCTTGGTCAGCACGTCCTGCACCCCGAGGGATTCGAGGATAACGCGCACGGCGCCGCCGGCAATCACGCCGGTACCGGGAGATGCGGGACGCATCATCACGGTCGTCGCGCCGAACTGGCCGTCGATCTTGTGCGGGATGGTGCCGTTGACCATGGCGATCACGGACATTGTCTTCTTGGCGGCTTCGGTAGCCTTGCGAATGGCATCCGAAACTTCGGGCGCCTTGCCGTGACCGATGCCGACCTTTCCTCTTTTGTCACCTACGGCTACCAGAGCGGTGAAGCTGAATCTCCGTCCACCCTTGACCACTTTGGCCACGCGGTTGACATGGATGACTCGTTCTTCAAACTCAAAGCCGTCACTTTCGAATCTTGCCACCTAAACCTCTTATACCAATTAGTAATAGATTGTCAAAACTTCAGTCCACCTTCACGTGCGCCGTCGGCCAACGCTTTGACCCGCCCGTGATAGCGTGAAACGTTACGATCGAACACGACCGCCTCGATACCCTTTTCTTTGGCCAGCTGGGCGAGAATCTTCCCGACCACCTTGGCCGCATCGGTCTTGGTCATGTCGTTCTTGATTTCCGGCTTCACTGCTTTGGAATTGCTCGAAGCCGAAACCATGGTCACACGGTTGGTGTCGTCGATAATCTGCGCAAAGACGTTCTTCAGCGACTTCGCAACCGTCAAACGCGGGCGTTCCGGTGTTCCGATGACTTTTCCCCGGACCCGTTTGCGCCGCCGCGTTTCCTTCTTATCTCGTACGATATTCTTATCTGCCATATCTCATACCACTCTGTTAACCAGCGGTCTTTCCGGCTTTGCTGCGGACCTGCTCGCCGACATAGCGCACGCCCTTGCCCTTGTAGGGTTCGGGTTTGCGAAGCGAGCGGATTTTCGCCGCAACCTGTCCGACCAGTTCTTTGTCGATCCCGTCTACGATGATCCGGTTTTCTTTCGGCACAACTTCGACCTTGATACCGTCCGGGGGCTGGAACACTATCGGGTGGGAGTATCCCAGATACATCATGAGAACTTTGCCCTTCAACTCCGCACGGTAGCCGACACCGATCATCTGCAGTTCCTTGGTGTACCCCTGGGTCACTCCGACAACCATGTTGTTGAGCAGGGCACGGGTCAGGCCGTGCAGCGCCCGATGAGTCTTGTTGTCGGAAGGACGGGTCACCAGGATCTGGTTGTCCTCCAGAGCGGCCGTGATTTCCGGATGGATCTCGCGGGCAAGCGTTCCTTTCGGACCGGTGACGGTCACCAGCTTGCCTTTGATATCGACTTTCGTCTTATCCGGAATCGGAATCGGGCTTTTCCCTACGCGAGACATCGCTTAGATCCTTTCTTTACCAACACCGACAGATGACCTCACCACCGATCCCCTTCTGGGCGGCATCGAAATTGGTCATCAGCCCCTGTGAGGTCGAGATGATCAACATGCCGCGCACGTTGTGGATGGTAGCGCGTACCTGTTCAGCGTCGAAATACTTGCGCAGGCCCGGGCGCGACTGACGCGTCAGACCCTTCAGCACCGGTTCGTCTTTTCTACTATACTGCAGGTATACCCGCAGGATGCCTTGTTTGTTATCCGGCAGTTCGATCATATCCCGAACATAGTGATGTTCCTGGAGGATACGGACCAACTCACGTTTGAGGTTGGAGGCCGGAATGTCGACGGCATTCTTCTTTGCGGCCGAGGCGTTACGAATCCTCGTCAACAAATCAGCAATGGGGTCGGTCATACTCATAAAATCGTTACTCCCAAAACTAATCCAATAACTCGTCTACCAACTGGCCTTCACAACGCCGGGGATTTCGCCGGCCAACGCCATTTCTCTGAAGCAGATACGGCAGAGTCCAAACCGGCGAAGGTAGGCTCTGGGCCGCCCGCAGCGGCGGCAGCGATTGTAGGCGCGGACCTCGAATTTAGGTTTACGTTTCTGCTTTTCAATAAGACACTTCTTAGCCATTGGTCTCCTACTTACGGAAGGGCATGCCCAATTCCTCCAGGAGCTGCCTCGCTTCGGCATCCGTCCTGGCGGTCGTTCCGATGGTAATGTTCATGCCACGTATTTTTTCCACTTTGTCGTAATCTATCTCAGGAAAAATCAACTGCTCTTTCAGACCGAGGTTGTAATTCCCGCGACCGTCGAACGCCTTTCCGCTGATCCCGCGGAAGTCACGAATGCGGGGAATGGCTACATTCACCAGACGGTCCAGAAACTCGTACATCGCGTCCCGGCGCAGGGTGACCATGCATCCAACCGCCACACCTTCGCGCAACTTGAAGTTCGAAATCGACTTCCTCGCTTTCGCCAGCGCCGGCTTGCGCCCGGTAATCAGGGTGAGATCGGCGACCGCAGCGTCGAGCAGCTTCGCATTCTGGGTCGCTTCGCCCACGCCGATATTGACCGTGATCTTGGTCAGTTTCGGCACCTGCATAACCGATGAGTACTTATTGTCCTTCATCAGCTTGGGGCGAATCTCCGTCACGTATTTATCTTTTAGTCTCGCCATCGCAACTTATCCTTAAATCTGTTCGCCGGATTTGCGGTCGACCCGGACCTTAATTGTCCGTCCACCTTCGTTAATGATCGCGGCCGAGACCTTGGTCGGGCCGTTGAGGGTCGAGCTGTACAGGGCGACATTGCTCATGTGCACCGGCGCCTCAATCGAAATCACTCCCCCCTGGGGGTTCTTCTGGGTCGGGCGCTGATGCCGTTTCCGCATGTTCACACCCTCAACCAGGACCATCTGCTTCTTCGTGTCCACGAACAACACCTTACCGGTCTTGCCCCGGTTCTGGCCGGTCCGGACGTAAACAGTATCACCTTTTTTGATTCTCATAACAGCATCTTCCTCTTATAAGACCTCAGGCGCCAGGGAAACGATCTTCATGAACTGTTTTTCGCGAAGCTCTCGGGCAACCGGTCCGAAAATACGGGTTCCTCGGGGCTCCTTCTGTTCATTGATGATCACCGCGGCGTTGTCCGAGAAGCGGATGACCGAACCGTCCTTGCGCTTCATTCCGGATTTCGTCCGCACCACGACCGCCTTGCAGACTTCCGACTTTTTAACCGTTCCGCCAGGAATCGCCTCCTTGACGGTGACGACGATAATATCGCCGATGGCCGCATACTTCTTGCGGCTGCCGAGAATGCGGAAACACATCGCCTTCTTGGCTCCCGAGTTGTCCGCCACCGTAAGTACTGTAAATTCTTGTATCATCTCTCCGTACCCTTTCTGGGGACCTACTCGGCTTTCTTCACAATTTCAGTCAGGCGCCAGCGCTTGCTTTTGGAAAGCGGACGGGTTTCCATCACCCGCACGACGTCACCGATTCGCGCCTCGTTCTTCTCGTCATGAGCATAGAGCTTGGAGAACGTCCTGAATATCTTTTCGTAGAGCGGATGGCGCATGGTCCGATCGACGCGAACGATGATACTCTTGTTCATCTTGTCCGATATCACCGTGCCGACGCGCACCTTCCGGTAGTTTCTTTTGGTTTCTTCAGCCATCTATAACTCCAGTATTACTCTTTAGCTTTGTCTTTCGAGCCGGACTGAGGCAGAATGGACGTAGCATTCTCGGCGAGCCGCCGGATACCCCTGCTGTCCTCGTTCAGTACCGTTTTGATCTTGGCGATTTCACGGCGGATAATGCGGAGGCGGAGCGGGTTATCCAGAGACTTGAGCGATTTACGCATATTCAAATTGAACTGCTCGTCCATCAGGTCCTGGTACTTGTGCTCGAGTTCATCACGAGACATATCGCGAATCGTACGAATCTTCAACATGATCAGACTCCTTCCGTATCCGCTCGGGTGACGAACTTGCTTTTCAGCGGGAGTTTATTCGCCGCCAGGCGCATCGCTTCGCGGGCCAGCGTTTCGGTCACGCCTTCGATCTCGAACAGAACACGTCCCGGCTTCACGACCGCCACCCAGTATTCGGGAGCGCCCTTACCTTTGCCCATGCGGGTCTCGGCAGGCTTTTTGGTGACCGGTTTGTCGGGAAAGACGCGAATCCAGATTTTTCCACCGCGCTTAATATATCTTGTCATCGCCACACGAGCCGCTTCGATCTGACGGTTGGTCAGCCAGCAGGGCTCCAGGGCCTTGAGACCGAATTCGCCGAAATCAACCGACGAGCCGCCCCTGGCTTTACCCCGGGTGCGTCCGCGCTGCTGCTTGCGGAATTTGGTCTTTTTTGGCATTAACATCTATCTATTCTCCAACTCAATCACTGTTATTCCGAATCCTTCGAAGCGGCAGGAGCATCTCCCTTGGGCTTCCGCTCTCTCTTCGCCCCACCTTCCGGCTTCGAGGCCGAACCGGTGCGAGCACCTCCGCCCGACTCACCGCGCGGTCCGCGTTCCGGACGACGCCCTCTCGGCGCAGCCTGACCGCCATCCGGGCCGTCGGGCTGTCTGCGCCGTACTCGTCCGCGGGGACGCTTGTGACCGCGATCTCCACGCGGACGGCGTCCGCCGGGACCCGGAGCGGGACCGGTATGATCCTGCTGCGAAGCTTCCTCAGATTCTGCGTAGAAATTACCGGTCTCGAGAACCTCGCCGCGGCATATCCATACTTTGACGCCGATGCATCCGTAGGTGGTGTGGGCAGTCGAAGTCGCGTAATCGATATCGGCTCTCAGCGTATGAAGCGGCGTCCGCCCTTCCTTGTACTTTTCCGTACGGGCGATTTCCGCGCCGCCGAGCCTTCCGGCACACTGTACTTTCACGCCGAAGGCACCCATCTTCATGGTAGCGGCCAGCGCTTTCTTGAGCGCCCGGCGGAAGGAGACACGCCCTTCCAACTGACGGGCAATCGAGTCGGCGACCAGCTGAGCATCAAGCTCCGGCTTTCTGACTTCGACAATATTCAGCAGAATGTCTTTCTTCGTAAGCATCTGGAGCTCTTCGCGAAGTTTGTCGACTTCGGCTCCCTTCCGGCCGATAACGATACCGGGACGCGAGGTATGAATGTCGATCGTGACCCGCTTGGGGGCCCGGGCGATCTGGACTCTTGCGATACCGGCGTTGTCGAGACGCTTGCTGATGTACCGCTTGACCATCATGTCTTCATATACCAGATCCGCGAAATTGCGGTCCGGGGCATACCAGCGGCTGTTCCAGGATCTGATTATGCCGAGTCGTAAACCAATGGGATGTGTCTTCTGTCCCAAAGTAAGCTCCTTAAAAATTCAGATTACTCTTCGCTTTTTTTCTGCGCCTTGGCCGTCGGTTTGGCTTTCGCCTTTTTCGCGGCCGTTTTCTTCGCGGCGCTGGCCTTGGCCTTCGCCTTGGTCGCAGTCTTCTTCGCCGGGCGCTTCTTTGTCGCCGATTTCATCTTGGTACCGGCCTTCTCCGCCGTCTCTTCGGTCTTCGCAGACCTGGTCGAGGCGCGCTTCGGGGTCGGAGTGTCGGCCTTGCCTTCGATCTCGATCGTCAGATGGCAATAACGCTTGTAATACCGATAGACGCGACCCATCGAACGATACCGGATGCGCTTGGCCATCGGAGCGGCATCGACGAGGATCTTCTTGATTACGAGATCTTCAGGATGTAAATGATCCGTACCCTCTTTAGACAAAACGTTCGCCGCCGCCGACTTCAGCGTCTTGGCCATATGGCGGGCAGCCACTTTCGGCGTATAATTCAAAATACCGAGCGCCTTCTCGACCGGCAGGCCCTTGACCAGTCCGGCCACCAAACGCATTTTGCGCGGCGGTATACTGACATAGCGCAGGCGCGCTTTTCCCGTGACGACCATGGCTTACTGCACTCCTTTCAGAGCGGAGGCGCGCTCGGTCAGCTTGCCGCCATGACCACGGAACGTCCGGGTAGGAGCAAACTCGCCGAGTTTATGACCGACCATGTTCTCGGTGACGTATATGGGTACGAACTTATTACCGGTATGAACGGCGAAAGTGTGCCCGACAAATTCCGGCAAAATGGTCGACCGGCGTGACCAGGTCTTGATCACTTTCTTGTCTCCGGTGTCATTAAGCACCTGAACCTTTTTCGCCAGATGTTCATCGACGAACGGTCCTTTTTTCAATGATCGAGGCATCTATTACTCTCCGTCCCTATAATTTCACTCGCCGATCCTGAACAACATGATCGGTCGATTTCCGTTTACTTCTGGTTTTGTATCCCTTGGTCGGTTTACCCCACGGAGTGCAGGGATGACGACCACCCGAGCTACGTCCCTCGCCGCCACCCATCGGGTGGTCAACCGGGTTCATCGCGACACCCCGAACCGACGGACGCCTTCCTCTCCAGCGCGTTGCGCCGGCTTTACCATAGACGATATTCTTGTGGTCCAGATTGGACACCTGGCCGATCGTCGCGAAGCATTTTTCGGGAACGGTCCGCATCTCGCCGGACGGCATCTTGAGCGTGACTTTGCCGCCTTCTTTGGCTACGAGCTGACAGAACGACCCGGCCGAACGGGCCATCTGGCCCCCTTTGCCGGGACGCAATTCGATATTATGAACCGTGGTACCGAGCAGCATCCGGCCGAGCGGCATCGCATTGCCGATACGGTTTTCTACGGACTCACCTGCCATCAGAACGTCGTCGACCTTCAGGTTGTCCGGAGCGATGATATATCTTTTCTCTCCGTCCGCGTAGTGCAACAGGGCAATACGGGCGGAACGATTCGGATCGTATTCGATCGAGGCTACGCGGGCCGGGATGTCATGCTTGTTGCGCTTGAAATCGACCATACGATACATCCGTTTGTGGCCGCCTCCACGGCAGAATGCCGTGACCCGTCCTTTGTTGTTGCGGCCACCCGATTTCCTGATCGGCTTGAGCAGCGACTTCTCGGGAATCACCGAAGTGATTTCATCGAACGTCGGGACCGCGCGGGACCTCAGCGACGGGGTTATGGGACGAAATTTCTTAACAGCCATCGTATCCACCAACCTTCACTAAACATTCTCGAACATAGAAATGACCTCACCCTTCTTCAGACGCACGATGGCTTTCTTCCAGGTTGAGGTTTTGCCAATTACATATCTGGTGCGACGCTTCTTGCCCGGCACGACGATCGTGCGGACGGAATCGACTTTCACCTTGAAGAGGCGCTCAACGGCCATCTTGATGGTGTACTTGTTCGCACCCTTATCAACTTCGAACACATACTCGTTGTTTAACTGGCGAAGCAGCGTGGAACGCTCGGTCGCCTTGTGCATCTTAATTATCTGGCGGGAGTCAAGACTCATCCGAACACCTCGTGTACTTTCTCCAGCCCGGCCTTCGTAACGAAGACATAGTCGGCGTTAAGCAAATCGTAGCCGTTGGCGAGGGCGGCGCGAGCGTACTTGACTTGCTGCAGGTTTCCGCAGGAGAGTTCGCACTTCTCGTTTCTGCCTTCGTCCAAGATCAGACACTTCTTGCCGGCGGCGTCGAAATGGCTCAGAATGTTGACGATTGCTTTCGTCTTGATCTCGGCAAGCTCGATCTGGTCGACAACCCTGATGCTCCCGCTCTTGGCCTTATCCGAGAAGACCGAACGGATCGCCAGCTTCTTCATCCTGCGGGGCATTTCGTTTCCGTAGAGACGTGGCGACGGACCGAAGACGATACCACCGTGACGCCACACCGGCGAACGGGAAGTACCGGAACGGGCGTGACCCGTACCCTTCTGTCTCCACGGTTTCTTACCGCCACCGTTGACCTCGCGACGGGTCTTGACCTGGGCGTTGCCCTGCCGTTGCCGGGCGAGGTAGTTCACGATATACTGGTGAACCACGCCTTCATTCGGCTCGATCTCGAAGACTTCCGGTTTCAGTTCAACCGAACCGACTTCGGCGCCTTCCTGATTGTAAACTTTAACATTCATCGTATATATCCACCGTTAGCGACGATTCGTTGAACGAATCTTCAGCAACGCCCCGTCAAAACCGGGGACGGCTCCCTTAATCAGCATCAGATTTTCGTTTTCGATGATCTTCACGACTCGAAGATTCAGCGTGGTCACCATATCCCGGCCGAGGCGACCGGCCATCCGCTGACCCTTGAAGACGCGCGACGGATAGGATGAGGAACCGATCGATCCCGGCGCACGCCACCGGTCGGACTGACCGTGGGTAACATTGGCACCGCTGAAATGATGGCGCTTCATGCCGCCGGCGAATCCAAGACCGCGGGAAACACCGCTGACGTCGACCCGCTCGCCCGGCTTGAACATATCCACCTTTATCTCGGATCCGACCTCAAGCTCGGCGTCGTCGAAGCGCAGCTCGCGCAGATACCGCGTCGGTTCGACTCCCGCCTTGGCAAAATGTCCGGCCATCGCTTTGTTCACGTGCTGTTTGCGACGAGAATCAAAGCCCACCTGATAGCGGGCGTATCCGTCCTTTTCAACCGTCTTCTTGGCCACTACCGGACAGGGGCCGGCCTGAATCACCGTCACCGGAATAGCTTCACCCGCTTCGGTGAAGATGCGGGTCATGCCGAGTTTCTTTCCAAAGATTTCCTTCATACTGCTCAACCCTGTCAGGTTTTGATCTCCACGTCGACGCCGGCCGGAAGATCCAGCTTCATGAGGGCGTCCACTGTCTGCGGAGTCGATTCGTATATGTCGATCAGGCGCTTGTGCACTCTCGTCTCGAACTGCTCACGCGACTTTTTGTCGACGTGAGGCGAGCGCAGAACGGTGTACACCGTACGCTTCGTCGGAAGCGGTACCGGCCCGACTATTTTCGCTCCGGTGCGGAGAACCGTCCGGGCGATTTCCTTAGTCGATTTGTCGAGGGCATAGTGATCGTACGCCTTCAACCTGATTCTTATTTTCTGTACGTCCATTATTCACGCACCTTATTTACTCAACAACCTCGGCGATAACACCGGCGCCGACCGTCCGACCACCCTCACGAATGGCGAAAC
>CAZFOY010000009.1:0-72434 GCA_964520865.1 uncultured Ignavibacteriales bacterium
CACTCGTCGCGGTGATCGCATCGGACTTCATAAGCGTACGTTTGATTATTCGCCTGAGAAGGAGATTCTTTGACCGGTATTCAATATCGGATCCCCATACCGAGACCACCGACGGCGTGAACCCCGTACGGAGCATCCAGACGCCAAATCCAGCCGCGTAGTGTACGTGGACTATGTCGGGTTTAAACTCTCTTGCCTCGCGGGCAGCCCGACCGGCGCACGTGAAGTACGCGATTTTACCGACCGGAGCAACATTTACGGTCTCAACATCGGGGACCGGTTTCTCACCAAGAGAGATCACCTTGACCCGGATACCCCGCTCGGACAGTCCCCTCGCCCAGCGGCTGACATGGGCAGATTCCGCCCAGCCAAAAATGACTACACGTTTCACTTTCATAGATTGCTTACAGGCATATCCTTCCGTCGAGGTCCTCAAACCTAACAGAATTCGGCATCAAAAACAAGTTCGCTGTTCACCGGGGAAAAGACTTTTCACGCCTCGTGGTCCCGCGTATATTGGCGACGAACAGAACCGGTAAAGGATCAGACGATGGCTTCATTCTCGGAAAAATTCGCCAACCTTCTGGAGTATGTCGGGGTCAGATCGAACAGCTACTACCATGCATCGACCCCTAAGGCCTACGATCCTGAAGATCCGTTGCCGTATTTTGTCGATGAGTCGATGCGGGGAAACTACAGCGGCCCGTTCGATGAGCGCGGTCTGCCGCTCTACGACAGCGGCGGCAAACTCGTCTACCTGCCGGTCTTTCTTTGTTTCTGGGGACTTGGACAGCTCGACATTTATAGAGAGACAAAAGAGCAGGCTCACATGGACAATTTCATGAAAGTGGTAAGATGGCTGTCGGAGAATCAACGTCCACAGGGTGACTGGATTTCAACCGTTTCGATGCCCAAATTCGGGTTGACCGGTCCGCATCCCTCCGCCATGGTCCAGGGCCTTGCAATCTCCTGTCTGGTCCGGGGTTATCACATCACCTCCGAGGACGGGTTGCTTCAGGCCGCGATCGAGGCCCTGAAACCGTTTCATCTCAAAGTCAGCGATGGTGGCGTCACGACCTATCATCGCGACCTGAGCTTCTATGAAGAATATCCGGCCGAACCGGCGCATCATGTCTTGAACGGATTTATTTACTCGCTCTGGGGACTGCACGATCTGGCCCGTTGTGGCAACGCCGAGGCCGAGGATCTGTACAAAAAGGGTGTGTTGACGCTCATCGCCTGGCTGCCGCGATACGATATCGGCTACTGGTCGCTGTATCACGTCAACGACGGACCGCGCAATCCGGCCTCGATCCACTATCACCGCCTGCATATCGATCAGCTCGACGTCATGCAGACCCTGACCGGCGACAAGACGATTGCCGAGTATCATGAACGTTGGAAGAAATATCTGAACAGCCGCCTTGGTGCTCTCAGGACGCTCCCAGCCAAACTCCGCTGGAGATTCCTCTACACTCCCGCAAAGGGATAGTACAACGCTACGCGGCTTTTGAAGACAGCCGCCGCTTGAGGATGTCGAATATCCGGTGCAGCTCTTCAATCCTGAGAAGGTATGCGACGAAGAGATAGAAACCGATTCCCAGGAGTCCCTCCGCGGCCAAACGCACGAAGACCCTGACGAGTGAGGCCGAAGGTGCACCCGACCAGACTCGTTGGAGGAGCATCCAGAATGCAGCAGTAAGTATCAGAGATAACAGCACTTTGAAGAATGACACCCCCAGGAGACGAGCCACGCTGAATTTGAGGATTCGCTCAAGATCCAGCGTCATAACAACGCAGCCCACTAACCACGTGATTGCGGTTGCCAGAGCCAGGCCGTTTTGTTCCATCGGGTGGACCAGCAGGTAGCTCAGAATTATCTTCACAACCAGCATGCCGGAAAGAATCGCTCCGAGTCTGAAGAGGGTGAGTCCCCCGTAGTAGAATTTGATCTGGAAGACATAGATCGAATAAAACACAACTCCGAGCGCAAAATAGAGAAAGGGACTCGAGGTCAGAGCGAGTGAAGCAGCATCGAACGCCCCTCGCTCGAATGCAACCTTGACCAGCTCGGTCGAGAAAATGACACACGCCACGGCGATCAAGCCCATCACGAAGATGATCAGTCGCACCGAATCGCGGTACAATCGCACGAGCCGTTCTCTTTGATCGGGTGCAGAGAAGTCAGAGATCCAGGGGAAAGAAGCCTGGGTGAAGGCAACCACGAACATCCCCGTCGGGATATGAATGAGAAATGTAGCATACCGCAAAGCCGCGATCTGTCCCTGACCGAGATATAACACGGCAAGGTACCGGTCCACAACCGGATAGATCAGCGCGATGCTTTCGATTGCCGCTATAGACAAAGTGACCTTCAGGACCAGATTGACCGTGCCTGGATACAGTTGCGTCGGTGCCGAGGGCCGGATGATTTTGAAGGCGAAGTAGCCGTTATAGAGAGTAAGAATTGCCGACGCAACCAGCCAGCCGTAGGCGAGAGCAGCGATGTGAAGGCTGTCGTACCACCACAGAATCAGGACAAGGATTACGACGTTGACTATGATTGTCGACGTCGCAGGAATGACAAACTGCTTCTTTTCGAACAGCCAGCTTCGAAAATACGCTTCCATGCCGCGGAAGAAAGCAAACGGCGCGACTATCGAAAGCAGACGCACCGCTAATTGATGTTCGGCGTCAGTAATCGTGGGAGCCATGGCCGCGATGATCGAATTGCGAAACAGATAGAGCAGAATTGAAATCCCCGCAAAGATTACGAAGAAAACGATCAGGCCGCTCCAGAAAACCCCCGACTCCTCCTCGTGCTGTTTCAAATTGTGCCTTCGCAGCGAAGGCATCAGCGCCATAGGAAGGGCGGCAAAGACGATAAACGTGATAAGTTCGGGTACGGTGAAGGCGATGATGAAAATATCGAGAGTCGAACTGGTCCCGAAGTATCCGGCGATAACCGCCTCCCGGGCATAGCCGAATACGCGGCTCAGGATGCTCGTCCCCACCGTGATGACTGAGGCGGTGACCAGTGATTGTTTGACGAAACGCGAGGTCAAACCACTCCCCCCGTGGCGGCAGGGCAATCTTCCGCCCGGTGTCTAATTATTAGAGACTTCGGCTTGTGCACGCCTGTTCGTCGGTTTGATCCAGGCACGTCCGGTCAGGCTACCGCTTTCTTGACCGCTTCGATCACCGTCTCCATTTCATCCCCGGTCAGTTCCGGGAAGATCGGAATCGAAAGCACCTCGCTTGCCGCTTTTGTCGAGACCGGAAATTCACTCGGATGATATCCCAGCGGCTTGAAGCATTCCTGGACGTGGAACGGCACCGGGTAATAGATGTCAAAGCCGATCGAGGACTCCTTCAACTTGCGCATCACTTCCTCACGGTTCTTCACTGCGATCGTGTACTGATTGAAGATGTGGAAACTGCTGTAGTCTTTGATCTTCGGGGTAACGATACCGTTGACTCCGGCGAAGGCACGATCATATATCTTCGCGTGCTCGATTCGCTTCTCCGACCAAGCGCGCAGGTGAGGAAGTTTCGTCAGCAATATGGCGGCCTGTATCGTCGCGAGGCGCGAGTTGTATCCGACGATCTTATGGTAATACTTCGGCTTGGCTCCATGCACTCGCAGAATATCGATCAGATCGTAGTTCTGAGGATCGTTAGTCACGATGATCCCGCCGTCGCCGCCGGCACCGAGATTTTTTGATGGATAGAACGAAAAGCAGCCATAATCACCGAAAGACCCGGCTGGCTTTCCCTTATACTCCGCACCTATCGCCTGCGCCGCGTCTTCGACAACTTTCACATTATGCTTCCGGGCGATCGCCAGAATCGGATCCATGTCGGCCAACTGGCCGAACAGGTGCACCGGCATGATTACTTTTGTCCTTGGCGTAAGCGACCTTTCTATCAGATTCGGATCAATGTTGTAGGTGTCCGGTTCGATATCGACGAAAACGGGAATCGCTCCGAGTCGTGAGACTACTCCGGCTGAGGCAAAGAACGAAAAATCGGAAGTGATAACTTCGTCACCGGGCCCGACACCGGCAGCACGAAGCGCCAGCAGGAGTGCGTCGGTCCCCGAGGCTACACCACTCGCATGCTTCACATGACACAGGGCCGCGATTTTCTCTTCAAGTTCCTTGACTTCAGGTCCGAGGATAAACTTCCCGTGGTCCAGCACCCGGAGGACGGAAGCATCCATATCTTTCTTCAGGTAAGCGTACTGACGGCTCAAATCGAGCAACGGAACTGCCATGATTCTTCTCCTTAGTCTTTCCAGCCCTGGTTTTCCAGAAGCTGTGCCGCGGGAACATCCCGAAGCACCTTGGCCGGAAGACCGTAAAATATTTTCTTCGCCGGGGCATCTTTGGTTACCAACGCTCCCGCCGCTACCAGCGCATCCTCGTGAATCGTTTTGCCGGGCAGAATGATCGCGTTTACGCCTACACGGGCTCCCTTTTTCATGACGACGCCCTTGAAATGTTTGAACCGTTCTTCGGTTCTCCCGACGTAGTTGTCGTTCGAAGTCGCCACGCACGGAGCGACAAAGACCCGGTCCTCGATCTCCGAGTAGGCCGTGATATAGACATTCGTCTCAAGCTTGACATACTTGCCGATCTTGCAGAAGTTCTCGATCGCTACCCCCCTGCCGACGATTGTCTTCATTCCTATTTCGACATTCTCGCGGACGGTAGAAAGATCAGCCACGAGCACCTTCTCTCCGATGGAACTTCCTCGATAGATGACGACATTAGCGCCGATTATGCAGTCAGTACCGATACTGCACGGCGGCAGCTCCTGATCTTTGGTAACCGCTGAGTTTGCGGCTTTCATGGGGAGTTTTCCCACAATCGTCCCGTCGTCGACTCGGACATTGTCTCCGATGATAGTATCGGCGTGAATTATGACGTTGTGTCCGATCGCGCATCCGGCGCCGATGCGCACATTCTCGCCGATCACACAGAACTCGCCATACCTCGTCCCGGCTCCTATTTTTGCGGTCGAAGCTATTACTGATGTTGCCATAAGGGTCCTTATCGCTTGCGGACGTCGGCGCGCCCGGCCATTGCTCGAATTAAGTTTATCGGAGAAGTGTAATTTATTTTCGTCTCTTGACTCCCGGCAGCCATCCGAAGAAAGCCGAGATGAATCTCATCGCCCGATCGTAATCCTCCGGATCGACCCCTTTGAGACGTTTGAAGTACTCAAGCAGGGCGGCGAGGAAGATCGCGATCAGAATGGACATGCCAAACGAACCGAGAACGATCAGGCTCCTCTGCGGACGGCTCTTCACCTCCGGTGCCTCGGCCCGATCAAGGACACTTACGGTCGGCATCTTCTCGTATTCTTTGATCTTGGCCTGCTCTCGCTGCTGCAGAAGGACCTGATACAGCGCTTCGGCTACCTTCACACGGCTGTAGAGAATTTCGTACTGACCTTTGAGTTCCGGAATTGAAGCAACCGGCAGAGAGAAGAATGAGCTGTCGGAGTTGTGCGTTTCCAGGGCATCCAATTGGCTCTGCAGGAATTTTCGCTTGTTCCTCATCTCGATCAGCTTGGCGTTGTCTTTTCCGTAGGACAGTTCCCCCATCCTGAGTTCCAGATCAACCTGAGCGAGACTTACCTTCAGCTTAATCGCCTGCTCGACCGCCAGACGGGTTTGTTCGTCGAAATCGACCGCCTTGTTCTCAACCTGAAACCGCTCGAGACTTCGACGAGCCGAGTCCAGTTCATTCTTTACCTGAGTGAGTCGGCTTTCAATGAACGTGCGGGTCTCATCGATCCTCTGCCCGACGATTCGCCTGTTCAGGCTGTCCAACTCGTCGACGAAAGAATTCGCCATATCGGCGGCGATATTCGGATCCTTGTCCTCGACCTTAATCGACAGCAATCCTTCGCCGGTGACGCGGATCTTGGCGTGTTTAATGAGTGCGAGGTAGGTCTCTTCGAAATTCTTTGCATGATACCGCTGCTTGAGGTGGTATTGATTGATGATGCGTGAAGTAATCGTACGACTCGAAAGGATTCGTGCGTAGAGATCGGACGGGGTCGCCATAACCGGCAAATCCAGTCCGCCCGTCACCGACACAGCTTCAGTCAGATTGTTCAGCCCGGACTCGGGAATCGTTACGTTCTTAGGCGGCAGCAACAAAGCTTCGGCCTGGTACCACTTGGGCAGAATGAATGAAACGCCCGCAGAGAGCAGCGTGATGACAATCACAACTGTGAAAATCAATTTCCGACGACGGGTCAGCAGCTCAAGGAAGAGCCAGAAGTTGTGAGACTTGGGTTGGTCTGTCACCGCAGCTCCTCCCTTATCTGTACCGTCAACTGGCTGCCATCATGAACGACCACTTCCGGTGAGACGACCGAATTTACTTTGGAGATCGGGTTGAACACAAGGATCTCGTTCTTGTTGGCCGTGGGCAGATAACCGCCTGCCCCAAGGATATACGACTTGACGCTCATGCCGGGCACATAGGGGTAGAAACCGGGATTAAACACCGCTCCTCCCACCCGGACATAACCAACCAGCACCGGGACATAAATCGAATCCTGCGGCTGAAGCGCAATCTTTGCATCGAGTCCGGACTCGCCCATTACATGAGATATCGGAAAACGAAGATCCGTTACTCTTCCGGTGACATCGACGCGCGGGCGACGAAATACTGTCGTCAATCCCGGATTGGCGTCGTTAAGCAAACCGCCGGCACTCTGCAGCAAATTGCTCAAAGTCATTCCAATCGTGTAGGAATAGAAGCCGGGATTCTTAACCGCGCCGAACAAAGCCACTTTGTTGTCTTCGAGTGTTCCCTTCTGCGGCGGCACCATGACTATATCGCCGGCCGCGAGCTTGTCGGAGTGCTCGTTGGTCGTACGGTTGATTATCATAATATTCGGGATGTCGGCGTGGCTTCGCGTTCCCCCGGCAAGCTTGAGCAACAACGACAGGCTGTCGGTTTGGAGCAGTTCTATCTCACGCGGATTGTTGACCTCTCCGACAACCTGCACGAGATTCTCCGATTTGTTGGGGACAAAGACCGAGAAACCGGCATACAATGGGGGATCCGAATCGAGGTCACCCAGATACGCAGCTTTGTCGAGATCGACATTCAGCGTCCTCGATCCACCCTCGAACCGAATGAGTCGACGGGAGCCATCAGAAAGCACTCCGCCCGCCTTGGCAATGATGTCTGACACTCGTTGCGAAGTATATCCGAAATAAAGTCCGGGGGAACGAACCGCTCCGGAGACGTTGATCGCGGCCGACCGTGGTTCGGTGATGGAAATTACAATATCGGGGACATTATAGAGTTGAACCAGAGCTTTGGAAAGGATACTCCGTGCCTGGCTCAGACTGATATGGGACAGGTCGAACACGCCAAGAGTCTGGTCGACCACCTTTCCTTCGGCATTCACAACCAAAGTGTCCGACGATAGCTTTGATTGAACAAAGGTGATGAGCAGTCTGTCGCCGGGGCGAATCATGTACCGGTCAGGGTTAATCGGCTGGTCAAACTCCGGTATCGACTGACTCTGTGCGAGCGGGCCGACCGAGAAAAGGAATGCGATTCCCAAAGCTAAGGCTACCTGACGGATCATCGAATATTTCCTAAATTTCTGTCACAATCAATTTCGATTAAGTCTCAACGATAGCGAAACGGCAAACCAAAGTCAACCGGTAATAGTAACAGTACGACAACAACTTACCTCACAATCGCCGCCATCCGATCGGGAGCGCGAGGAGCGACACCAGCGAAATCAGAAGCCCTACTATGAAGTGCGGAGTCCGATAGACCAGTTCGACTTTCGAGCGTCCCGCCCGATAGGGAAAGCCGATCACGCCGTTTTTCTCGAACAGGTTTCTGCCGTCGGTCGCCTTCCAGCCTCGATCGTATCCCATGCCGATGACCATTTCTCCACCGGTCGTAGCATCGAGATCATACATAATTCTATTGGGGGTGTAGTTCCTGCTTACAACTTGAACCGAACCGGTGAGAGCATACTCGGGGACGACATTATTGGCGGCATCGACCAGACCCCGACTCGGATGATACGCCGACAGCCACGGGGAAATAAGAGAGCCTCGGTTGGCAAGATAGTTTTCGTAGGCATGCGCCGTCTTGTCGATTACCTGCGTGAACTGCGGGGACCGATAGACCTCTTGCGGCGGTCGGTCGAACGCGCTGGACATGATCGGCCAGGCGAAGACTATGTTTGTGCCCATGATTACCACCGCAACGAGAGGCATCAGTCTGGTCAGCCACTTGTTCCGGCCGGAACCATACTTTTTGAGAACCAGATCGTAGCCCAGACCGCCCAGCACTGCAAACGGGAGGATGACGAACTGAAAAGACCTGCCAGTACACCTTGCTGAACTGAATCCGGGAAGGTGCGACAACATCGCCCACAGGGAAAATTCGCCGAAATTACCCAGCCCCAACACCAGGAAGAATGCCGCCAGTACAATCCACACCCGCGTCTTTTTGAATGCAAATATCAATGCGGCAATCGCAAGGAGGACCAGAAGCGGCGAGATGTAGGCGCCATATTCCTGCCAGTTCCAGAATTGCGCCGGGAAGTTCTTTACGAAAAGCGAGTGCTTGAAGCCGAAGAATATCTTGCCAAGTGCGGAGAGCGGTATAGATTCGTCCGGATTCCCTTCCCATCTGTTTCGAAGCAGGTAGACTACCATCGGGAGGAACTTCACCGCCGAAAGCAATATGCCTGAAAGCGTGGCGGTTGCGAGCCCGGCCAGGTACATCGGCCTGCGTTCGTCAATCGCGAGCAACAGGAAGAGCAGCCCGGAAAATGTCAGTGTGTAGAGAAGCGGCACGGCAGCTCCGTTCCCGAGGATCATGAGCGCCAGGATCATCCCCGCGGCGAGGGCGAATCGAAAACGTTCGACCGATCTCAGAACGAAATAGATAAACCAGGGGAGAAAACAGAAATGGGTGAACGGCATATGACCTTCGGCGAAGTGTAATGCGAAATGGACCGAGCCGAAATACGCCACCGAACCGATTAGCGCGGCAAAAGGAGTCATGCCGAGCTTTGTGAATAGCTTGTGGCTACCCCAGAAACCGAGGAAGTAACAAATAAACACCTGTAGCTTCAGTCCGATGATCGCACCGAAGACCAGATACAGAAGGAGAAACGGAGAGAGCACCGCTACTTCGGGATGGTGAAAGAGGATATTTCCTCCGGCGAGATACGGATTCCAGAACGGAAATTGATGGTAGTGGAGTATCGTCCCGGCCGGCACCGCTGCGATTGTTTCAAAAAGATCCCAGTCGCGAATGCCCCAGTTGGTCAGCCTCAGAAAGAACGGCAGGCTGTACACGATTGCCAGCGCCAAAAAAACCAGTGGATAAGTCAGGGTCGATTTCTTACCATTCATGCTAAAGCGAACTGCGACGGAGTGTTGCGTCTCTGCGGTAACTTAATGATTATTTCCTACTTGAAAAGCAAAAGTTTCTGGATTCCGACAGCTCTGTTCGTGATCTTCCTCAGCAGCTTCATCGTCTTCATGCAGACAGGACAGGTCAAGTATTACGATCTGAGTCGGACGCTCTCCCAATGGGACGGACAGCACTACCTTTCGATTGCCCGCGACGGCTACCGGAAATTCCCTTGTGCCTATAACGCTTCTTATATCTGCGGCAATATCGGTTGGTTCCCCTTTTACCCGCTGGTCGGCTGGCTGCTCTCACTCGGCGGGCTGCTCAACGTGGATTGGGTACTGCTCATTATCTCCTGGCTGTCCTGCTGGCTCGCCCTTCTCCTGCTTTGCTCCATCGTGGAGAAAAAACATGGGCTGACGACCGCCGGCTACACCGCGGCAGCCATGCTATTCTATCCCGCTTCATTCTATTTCCTGACTTCGTTTCCGTACTCGCTGTATCTGTTGATGGCGGTGATTCTCTATGTTCTGCTCGACCGTCATTGCTACGCCCTGCTATGGCCGTTTACACTCGCCCTTTCGGTGACTTATCCATCCGGTTTGGTTGCGGCGCTCCCTGTTGCCTACACACTTGTGAGCCGCTGGAAGAGCGAATCGATGAAAGACAAGGTGTGGCTGTTGCTGGGAACGGTAGCACCGGCGGTGGGACTGATCCTATACGGGATGTATTACCAACTGAAATTCGGCGATTTCTTCTTATATCAACACTTCCAGGCGCAGGGATACTACGCTCATGAAATCTCGTTTCCGTTTTCGGTCATCTACGACACGTTCAAATTCCAGAATTTCAACAGCCCGATCTTCCTGATCCTGCTTTTTCTCGTCGTCACGCTTGTCCTCTTCTATACGAGAAAAGTCTCAGTACGCTGGCAGCTCTTCATGTTCGCGGTGTTGCTCTTCACACCGACCTTCGGGACGACTGACTGTTATTACCGGCATGTTGTGGTGGCTTTTCCCCTTTTCATGATGGTCGGATACTCAGCGAACTCGTTCTGGAGGAGGCTGCTCTTTCCCGCCTATATTCTGGGATCGCTGGTCCTGATGTGGAAGATCTTCGTTCCCATGTTCAAGCTGGGCGGACTGATGTAGGAGCCGCCACAGACTACCGTTTGAACAGTTTAAACGTAAATGTCGAATCGCCGGTAGAGCGAATGAAGACGATCGTGTCACCGTGGCTGACAAAATCCGCGTTGAACTGCCCCTGGGGGTAGCGCTTGGAATCACAATTTCCGGTGACGATGTTAGTCGTATTGAACGTGATCGCGTTCGATCCGAAGTTGTAGACGCTGCCCTGGCAATCACAGTAATCAGCGGCATCCTGGCTGCTCACCGGATAGAAACTGCACGAAAATTTAGAGTTGTCCGTGATTTCCATCAGGACGGAGTCTTTCTTCTCGCCGACCACACCGGTCTCCTTGATGCCGTAAGTCCCGCGATAGTCCACCACAACCGGCTGAGAACCGGTACTACTCTTGTGACAAGAGGAGGCCAGCAACAGCACCCCCAAACTCAAAATCAGAGCTCTACGCAAATATCCCTCCTTGTTATCTGACCCAGTGACGGCCGTTCACTCGATTCTGTTTAGTGAAACGGCCGGCTTCAGTTTGAAGTTTCCGACAGGTCAAATTCCTCGCGCGACATTGACTGCACTCCCGGCTTGGACTTGCTCTGATATTCCACGGCCGCTTTCACGAAGTCGCGGAAAAGAGGATGAGGGCGGGTCGGGCGCGACTTGAGTTCCGGATGGAACTGCACGCCGACGAACCAGGGATGGTTCGGAATCTCAACTATCTCCACCAACCGATTGTCCGGCGAAACTCCCGACATCTGAAGCCCGTTTTCCTCGAGCATGGCACGGTAGGCATTGTTCAACTCGTAGCGATGTCGGTGTCTCTCGTGGATCTCTTCATGCCCGTACGCTTCGAATGACTTTGACCCTGCTTTCAGCACGCACGGGTAAGCACCCAGCCGCATCGTGCCACCCAGCTCAGTGACTCCTTCCTGATCGGCCATCAGGTGGATGACCGGATGCTTGAGGTCGCGGTAGAATTCGTAAGAGTGGGCATCTTTCAGTTCGCACACGTTGCGGGCGAACTCGATCACAGCGCACTGCATGCCGAGGCAAATTCCGAAAAACGGTATATTGTTCTCACGCACGTAGCGGATCGCCTCGATCTTCCCCTCTACCCCGCGCTCGCCAAACCCGCCGGGGATGAGCAGACCGTCGATATCGTGCAGGAACTGATCGGCACCGTGCTGTTTGATATCCTCGGAGCTGACCCAGACGAGATCGACTTCGGCCTCACTCGGAACTCCGGCATGAATGAACGACTCGATGATCGATTTGTACGCGTCTTTGAGATTCACGTACTTACCGCAGATCCCTATTTTGATATGATGCTTCGGATTGGCAATCTTCTCGGTCATCGTTTCCCAGGCCGACATATCAGGAGCCGGGTAATCCCAGCCAAAATGCCTGCAGATAATGTCATCCATCTGCTGCGTCTGGAACTTCAGGGGGATGGCGTAGATGCTCGAGACGTCTTCGGCCGAGACGACCGATTTGACCGGAACCGAACAGAACAAGGAAATCTTTTGACGAAGTGACTCTGACAGCGGCTTTGCCGACCGACAAATCAGCATGTTCGGCTGGATTCCGATTTCTCGAAGTTCTCTTACCGAATGCTGAGTAGGTTTGGTCTTGAACTCGCCGGCCGTTCGGATATAGGGAACGAGTGTAACATGAACGAACAACGTGTTCTCGGGACCTTCCTCCTGTCCAATCTGACGAATAGCTTCGAGAAACGGGAGCGACTCGATATCACCCACCGTGCCGCCGATTTCAACTACTGTGACATCCGGTTTGTTCTCGGCCTTCTCGAACTTCTTGATCCGGTTCTTGATCTCTTCGGTAATGTGCGGAATTACCTGCACGGTGGCGCCAAGGTAATCACCCCGCCGTTCCCGCGTAATGACCGTGTTGTAAATCTGGCCCGTCGTGACATTATTGTCTTTGCTCAAGGACTGATCGAGAAATCTTTCGTAGTGTCCGAGGTCGAGATCGGTCTCCGAACCATCGTCAGTAACGTACACCTCGCCGTGCTGGAACGGGTTCATCGTTCCGGGATCGACATTAATGTACGGATCGCATTTGATATTGACTACTTTGAGCCCTCGCTGTTTGAGCAGAAGGCCGATCGACGCCGCGGTTATTCCTTTCCCGAGCGAGGAAACGACTCCTCCAGTCACGAAAATGTACTTGGTTTTGGTCGACATGCTACACCTTGTTTTTCTCTGCGGTTCCCTGTCACATTTACAACTGCTTCATTATAAGCAAATCTTTCGGACTGTCTACCGAAAACGAATTTATTTTAGTCTTATATACTTTCAACGTTCCGCCGTTCTCCAAAATGCGAAGCTGCTCAAGCGATTCGGCCTTCTCGGCTTCGCCGCGTTGCCACGAACGATATTTCTTGAGCGCGTTTGCACGGAAGAAATACACGCCTACATGCAGCCAGAACCGATACTGACTCGACCTGGCGCTCTCGTCGGCCTTCTGCAAATACGGGATCGGAAATCTCGAAAACCAGAGTGCGTTGTCGTCCCGATCCATCACCACTTTGACTTTATTCGGATCGAACAACTCGTCATCGCTCCCGATCTTTCGAGCCAGGGTCGCGAATTCGATCTTCCTGCTCCTTTTCATTCGCTCCACGATGCTGTCAAGCGCGGTACCTTTCAATCCAAGTGTGTCGGCCTGCACGTTGATAACTATGGCTCCGCCGACTTTGCCGGCAGCCTCGGCGACACGATCGGACCCGGTGCGGTGCTTTTTGGAAGTCTTCACAACTTCGGCTCCGAATCCCCGCGCCGCTTTCTCAATCTCAGGCGAATCGGTAGCGATGACCACGCGGTCGATCAGCCGGGATCGGCAGATATTCCGATACACATAAAAGAGAAGCGGTTTCCCTCGGTGCTCGTAGAGCACTTTGCCGGAAAACCGCGTCGAACCGAGCCGGGCCGGGATAATTGCCACAGTTTCTTGCTTCATTTGTCGATCACTTTCGGAACCAGGAAGAACCTCCCGTCAGTTCGCGGAGCATTGCCAATAGCCTCGGCTTGCACAAGTGACTCGATCGGCCGGTCGAGCCGGCCGGGGCTCAATTGCGGGGCGAAACTGGAGGCTAATGCGGAATTTGTATCGATCAGACGAATCTGCTCAAAATAGCCGGTAATCTCGTTGAGATCGCTGCTGAGTCGGATAGCTTCTTCAGGTGTAATCTTAATTCGGGCGAGCCGTGCAATACGGTCAATCTGCAAATTTACTTGCGGCATAGGCTATGATATGGATAGGTCCAAAGAGTGTCAAGGACAAATATGGTCGATACTTATCCTCTTGTATTTCAATATATTAGCCGGGTTCATGGAGTGTTTGTGAAGGTTTTTTCAAGCAAGGTCTTTCCATTCGCTCCGGGATGTAGTATATTAGGCTGTCAATGGAACCTTCAGGAAGATTCACAACCGTCAGATAGAAAATGGATGGGTAAGGGATTATGAACAAAAAGGTAATTATTGCTGCCAACAACATGATCTTCACATCTAAGATAATGTCCATCCTTGATAACATGGAAGCCGAGGCTATAAAGGCGATCCGTTCCGATGAAATATTCAGCAAGGCACAGGAACTTCAGCCCGACCTTATCATCATTGACCTGAACCTGAACGGTATTGAGGCTCCCTCTCTTATCAACAAGCTTCGTTCGTACGGCGCGACCGCAGGCATTCCGATTGTCTGTTATTCACCGCATGTCCTCAAAGACCAGATGGAGGCGGCGATGAGCGCTGGGGCGACCGAAGTTTATCCGAATTCCAAGATGACTTCGCGCATGAATCAGATTCTGTCGAAATATATCGCAGTCTGATTTCGTCATTCATGCCGGCGAGCGCAGGGCCGGCCAATCCGCACCAAAGAGCACCGTCCGAACAATCGAGGATCGGTCAGGCATTGCAGGTCCGACCTGTCACTTTCTTCTGCATTCTCCGTGCTCTTCTCTGCCTTCCCCGCGCACGCGGGGACCCAGGTCTTCAAGATAGACCCCGGCTGTTCCGCCGGGGCTCGAGTGAGAGACTTGGCAACCTCGGCTTCGATATCCCGGTTGACAACTCTCCGCATAGCGTTAACTTGAGGTATCAGAACAGAGGGGAATTACTTGAAGAAGCTCCGCTTATTGCTTTTCATCTGTGTCGTCTCAACCGCTGCGCGGCTGGCAAATGCCGATGGCGGTCCGGCCTTGATAGACACGCTCATTTCCGACTCCATACAAAACTCATTTGGCCACAACATCGTGCCTGTCGGTGACCAGAATGGAGACGGATTCGATGACTTCCTCGTTTCTGAGAGGCCCAGCAGCGTGTTTCTGTACTTGGGAGGGAACCCACCCGACAGCAACTACTTCTTGCGGTTCGATTCAATCCTTCCGGATTGGATGAGCAATCTGGGAGATTTGAATGGTGATGGTTATGATGATTTCACCCTGCTAAGGGAACACGGTATAGCAAAGCTGAGGTTGGCATTGTACTACGGGGGACCAGGTCTTACTACTACACCGGCATTTGAATTCGGAGATGATGTGCACTTCCCCTATGCCAGCAACGCCGTTCTGGGCAACGATATCAATTACAATGGCACAAGGGAGATTGTGTGTCGTGATTACCAGCAATCTTCACTTCTCATTTTTGAACTCAAACCGACTCTTGACAGCGTGCCAGACTTCATATTGAATTCCCCGAATTTCAGATGGCAAAACTACGGAGATTGTGTTCTAAGCGAGGACTACAACGGCGACGGCTGGCACGATTTGGTTACTGGATTGTGTTTTGACGGATCAACGCTGCTCAACGGCATTGTCCTACTTTATTGGGGAGGACCACAATTCGATACCATTCCTGATCTCGTGTTTTCCCGGTCCGATACCTTTTCTTACGATTACCAAAATTTCGGTTCGCTTTTAGAGGATGTTGGTGATATCAACGGTGATGGTTATCCAGACATCTACGTAGACTACCAGGACGATCTGAGCCCAGACTCCCTTTCGTTTCTATATAGGGGTGGTCCGAATATTGATAGTATTCCCGACGTCATCTTTCCAATCCGAAGTCAGAAAGCCCGGCTTGCCGGAGACGTCAATCACGATGGATATAACGATCTCATTACAGGCACTGCGACGAGTTTCTTGGGCTACGCCAATATCTACTTTGGCGGTCCTAACATCGACAGCGTTCCCGACGTGCACCTCGACATGAATGATTTCACCGGGTATCTGTCAGCTTTTGCGCATGAAATCGCCGGCGTTGGTGATATCAATGGAGATGGTATTGATGATTTTGCGATATCTTCATTGCAGGGCTCTTCTTCGCCACCAATCATCTTTCTCTATTCCGGTTGGGATGGCGGCAACGATGTGCCTTACGACTATCAACCGGGCCTGCCTTCAGGATTCACACTTTCGCAGAACTATCCCAATCCCTTCAATCCGGCGACAACGATAGAATTTGAAGTGCCACGCCGATCCGAGGTAATACTTTCGATCTTCAACGTTCTGGGGCAGGAGGTCCGGAGGCTGGTTGACAATTCGCTGCCCGCCGGGACCTATAGATTGGAGTGGGATGGCAAGGCATCGAATGGGCATGAGGTCGGGTCCGGGGTGTATTTCTACAGGCTTACTTCGGGGGATGTGACTTTGTCGAAAAAGATGGTGTTGTTAAGATAGGCGTAACGGGTCTCTTCAGAGATGCTTTCCTTCCGCCTTCCCCGCGCACGCGGGGACCCGGGATTCTTCAAGAGGCACAAAAAACCCCGAAGGTGGTAAGACCCTCGGGGCGGTGGTGGGATGTTTCGTGAAGGCGCTTAGCGCGAGATTTTGATATTACTTCGCTTTCTTCATCGCTTCTTCGGCACGCCGTTTCACTTCGTCCGGAGAAACATCCTCAATATGAGTAGCGATGAACCACCGGTGACCGTAGGGATCCTCGAGTGTCCCTAACCGATCACCGTAAAATTTGTCTTCGACCGGCTGCTGAAGTTTCGCACCTGCCTTGACCGCCCGTTCAGCCACCGAATCGACATCGTCGACATAGAGCATGATGCCTACCGGGGTCCCGCCGAATGTCTGCGGTCCCTTTGCTCCCATAGTGGGGAACTCATCCGACAACATGATTGTGGCATTGCCGATCATTATCTCGGCGTGCGCGATTTTGTTGTCCGGAGCAGTCATCCGGAATTTCTCGGTAGCATTGAACGCCTTTTTGTAGAAATCGATAGCGTTGGCCGCGTCTTTGATCGTGAGGTACGGCGTGACGGCCGTGTACCCGTCGGGAATCGGTTTTACTTTGGAACTCATCTAATCTCCTTTCTGGCCATAAATTATACGTAGACCGATCAAGTCCGCTATCACATTAATTTGCCGGTTCGAAATTCTAATCCTGCGCTCACACTCGACTCGGCCGTCCCGACACAGCCAGAATGTAACTCATTGGATCTCAGCATGTTGATCGCAGTTGCCGGGCCGGCCGGGGAAACCGGAGGGCACGCTCGGGAGAGGCCGAAAAGTGTAGGACCGACGCCCGTGGTGCTCGAAAACCTCTACAATCGGCTGAACTTTTGAATAGCCTCCCTCGTCTGTTAAGTGAGGAGTAGAAATGACAGAGATGGCGAAACCCGAAAGAGACAGCGCCCGGGATACCTTCTTCGCCCTGGCCGAAAAGCTGGAACCGCATCCTGTTCTTCGGCAGGAGATCTCGGTAGTGCTGGGATATCAGGTGGCCGTGCACTCCTGCGCGATCGAGAACCGGAGGATCCATCCGATCTTCCTTCAACTCCCCCGGTCACTCGAATCGATTAGACAGTGGGAGCGGGCCCTTCCGGAATATCACCAACTTCTGTCCGAAGTACAGGGGTATCTGCTCATGCTGGCGTCGCTGGAGGATCTGGTGTCGACCCGAAGGCGCCTGACTACATCGGGGTTGGCGAAGATGCATCGTTTGATTTTTGAGCGAAGCAACTATGGTCAGGCAGGACAATTTCGGCGGACCAACCACGGAGCATCGTCAAAATCGCATCCTCTCCCTCATTACACCCTGGTACCGGAAATGCTCGATCATCATCTGGCCTGGCTCGATGAGCGGCTGCCGAGGTTCTCGCCGGTTTCGCCGGCCAACTTCGCCGAAGTGTTTCAGGTGATCGCCGAAAGTTACTACCGAATCGCCCATACGTCGCCTTTCGAGATCGGTAACGGGAGTATCGCGCGGGCAATGGAGAGTTACATCCTGCTGAGCGCCGGCATGTTCTACCATATTCCTTGTTTCGAGAACTACTCGGCCATGCGCAGGGCGGTCGATTCCGCCACAATCGAGAACCTCACTTCTATCGTAAACGAGTTGCTTACCTGCTACCGGCAAACGCTGAAGCTGATCGAGGGGTTCGCGATGCTTGTTCCTTCGGAGCACGCCGCGAGTGCGGCCATGTCCTCCCCGGCTGCCTTCAGACAATATCCGAAGTATTAACCGCCCGGCCAACTGCTCCTCTCCTCCAAAAATATGATTCCCCCGGCACGATTATTTGCTATATTGGGTTCCTATGAGCTATCTCGTATTCGCCCGCAAATACCGCCCGCAGACATTCGAAGACATTGTGGCACAAGAACATGTCACGCGGACCCTTCAGAACAGCATCAAGAATGACCGAACCGGCTCCGGGTATCTCTTCTGCGGACCGCGCGGGACCGGCAAAACGACGACAGCTCGAATCCTCGCCAAGGCGGTGAATTGCCAGAACGGTCCGACGCCTGTTCCGTGCGGGGAATGTTCAGCTTGTATCGAAATCACCAAGGGGTCATCGCTCGATGTGCTCGAGATCGACGCCGCTTCGAATACCGGTGTCGACGATATCCGAACATTGCGGGAGAACGTTCGCTATCTGCCGACCAACGGCAAGAAGAGAATATATATAATCGACGAAGTTCATCGTCTCTCCGGCCCGGCGTTCGATGCGCTGTTAAAGACGCTCGAAGAACCTCCCCCGCACGTTATGTTCATATTCGCAACGACCGAACCGACCAAAGTCCCCGAGACGATTCTCTCCCGAACCCAGCGATTTGATTTCAAACGAGTGTCGGTAGCGGACCTGGCCGGGCACCTTGGGAATATTGCCGGAAAGGAGAGGCTCGCCATCTCGGAGGGGGCACTGCGTATGATAGCACGCAAGGCGGATGGTTCCGTCCGTGACTCCCTCTCTTTGATGGATCAGATTGCCGCCTACGCGACAGGTGAAATTACCGAGAAGGAAGTTATCGAAGCGCTTGGGTTAGTCGACCGCAAGTTTCTCTTCGATTTTACCACGGCGATTGCGGGCAAGCAAAGCAGGACATCGTTGCAGCTCATCAAACAGATATTTGACAGCGGGATAGATCCAAAAGATTTCGTTGCCGAACTGCTTGAGCACCTGCGGACGTTACTCGTCCTGGTCACGGACAAGGGATCCGGCGAACTCCTCGAATTGGGCGAGGAAGAATTGAAAGAGTATCTGGCGCAGGCCGACTATTTCTCGGTCGGTGATATCGTTCGTTTGATGAAGATGGGCGGCGAGTTGAATCGCGATCTCAAAGACAGCGGTCTCGACGAGCGCTTGTTGCTGGAAATGACCGCCGTAAAGATGGCCGAGATGGAATCGACCGTCAAGTTCGAAGAGATCCTCAGCATGATGAAGCAGAACCCGTCGGCGGCCCTTTCGACCGACCTGTTCGGCTCTCCCGAAAAAAAAAAGAGTGACTCCGGCGGAGAACGGATAACCTTCGTACGCAAGTCCTCGGATGACGATTCGAGCCTGAGTGCGCCGCCTACCTATACCCGGGCGGTGAATCTCCCTATCGTCAAGTCCGGCTGGCAGGATTTTCTCAATGTGCTCAGGCCGAAACGACCGATGTTAGCGTCGCAACTGGGCATGGTTGAGGTCCGAGAGGTCAAGGATAATCAACTCCTGTTGGTTTTCCCCGCGTCGGGAGAGAACTCCAAACTTATTGTTGAAAAGGCCGAGAACTTTACGCTAATTGTCTCCGCCTTGCGGGAATACTTCAAGGCCAATGTCAGTATAAAGTTCGAGATCGACCGCGAGAAGACCCTGCCCGACAACTGGCCCGATCAGAACGGCAATACCGGCGTCGATGTCAACAAGCTGGTCGAAAATTCGCCGAGAATTAAGAAGCTGCTGGAAAAAGTCGATGGTCACGTGATCGGCGTGAAAAAAGTAAAATGATCCCGATACTTAGAAAATCACAAGGAGAACGAGATGTCTAAAGGCGGACTGGGAAATATGATGAAACAGGTTCAGCAAATGCAGGCCAAGATGGAAAAGATGCAGGCTGAATTGGAGAAACTCGAAGTCGAAGGCTCCGCGGGGGGCGGCATGGTGACGGTGGTGGCCAACGGCAAACAGGATATTCTCTCGATCAAGATCGATCCGGAAGTAGTGGACAAAGACGATGTTGAGATGCTTCAGGATCTTATTCTCGCAGCCGTAAACCAGGCGAAGCAAAAAGCCCAGGAAGTTCAGCAGGAACAAATGTCCGAGCTGACCGGCGGACTCAATATTCCAGGACTGCCGTTTTAGGAAATTGCCATGATGTTTAAATCGGCAGCGTCGGTGGAGCGGTTGGCCAACCGATTGGCACGACTGCCCGGTATCGGGCGGAAATCGGCCAACCGACTCGCCTTCCACATCCTCAAGCTTTCGAAAGACGAGGCGTTTGAACTCGCCGATACGATCCGCGAAGTGAAAGAAAAGGTCGGGTTCTGCTCTCTGTGCAATAATATTTCAGAAACTGATCCCTGCCAGATATGCACTGACCCCAGGAGGCAGCGGAATGTCATTTGTGTGGTCGAGGAGACGGCCGATGCCGCGGCGATCGACAAAGCCGAAAGCTTCAAAGGGTTGTTCCACATTCTCGGCGGGCGGCTCTCGCCTCTCGATGGTATCGGTCCGGACGATCTAAAGATCCGTGAGTTGCTGGATCGTTTGAGCAGCGGAGAAGTGACTGAGATCATTATTGCGACCAATCCGAATGTGGAAGGGGACGCAACCGCGCTGTACCTGTCGCGCCTGCTCAAACCGATCGGTGTAAGGGTATCGCGTATCGCCCGGGGTCTTCCGGTCGGATCCGATCTCGAATATGCCGATTCGGTAACGTTGACCCGTGCAATCGAAGGCCGTCAGGATATTTGATTCTCCATGAATAACGAGACCGTTCGCATACCGGCTTCAGTAGCGATCTTAGTTACGTCCGTGCTGTTCATTCTTGCGCGGCTGCTGGGATTGCTTCTACCGTCTAGTGGATGGGCGTTCGACCAATGGGCCTACCTCCCGTGGTGGTACCTGGTCCTGTGGGTGGTCGGCGGAGCCGGCATTACATTTCTTCTGGTGAGGCAATCAGATCTTCTCGAAAAAGTCTTCGACTCCCCCCGGATCCGCCTCGTTGGCATCCTCTTTCTCGCCGTACTCCTGTTCGCCTATCGCTTCAATTCGTTTCTCTACGGAGGCGGGAATTACCAGATTGCCAAACTTGCTCAAACCGATTCGATTCTGCATCGATGGTACGAGTTCGGTTCGCTGTGGATCGCGGACATCTTCTACCAGGCGATCTCTTTGCTCAGCTTCACCGCCAATACATCGGCATACATCGCATGGAAAGCGTTCGGGTTTATCGGCACGTTGCTTGCATTTGTAGCAGCCGTTAAGATCTCGCGTGAAGTGAGCGGAGCCAATGGCTCGCGACTCGCCATCTTCCTCATCCTGTTTTTCGGTCCACAGACATTGCTCTATTTCAATTTCATCGGATTTGAGCCGATGCTCGTAGCGGTTATCTACTGGTTCATCTATTTCGCGCTCCGGGTACAGGAAGGGAATCATGCGTCCTCGCTCATTCCCCTCTGGATAACTGCTGTAATCGGCTTGCTCCTGCATGTATCGATGCTCATGCTGATTCCGGCGGCCCTTTTCCTGACCCTTCGCCTGCTCTTCCGAAACAAGGCGGTAGTGCCGATGATTTTAGGACTCGGTGCGCTCGCACTTCTGGCCGCTGCCGCCTACTTGAAGGCCTATGGATCGCGTGAGTACGGTCAGTATCTTCTGTTTCTCCACGACCGGAATCTGCAATCTGACTACAATCTCCTCACGGGGACGCACCTGATCGACTTCGCAAAGTTGTTCGCAATGACCTTCCCTCAAGCTCTGATCGTTCTGGTCCTGCTCCTGGTCAGAAGCTATAAGTCGGGAGCGAGGTCATCGATCGGCACGCTCGTTCTGTTGTCGCTTTCAGGAGCCGTTGTAGTCCTGCTGATTGAACCGTCGCGGGGGATGGCGCTCGATGCTCCGATTATGGCCGCCTTTCTGGCTCCTCTTGCGCCGTTGCTGGCGCTACTACTTAACGAACAACTCACCAGGCTGGCGATCTCAAAGCGGGCTGTCGGGGTGGTGGCCGGACTTGCCCTCCTGGTCCCCCTAAGTATCATGCCCGTCTATTCGAGAATCGGCTACGCCGACGGTTATATCCGGTCATTCCTCGATCGACACCCATACTTCTGGTACGAAGGTGGGACGGCCGTACGGGACGCCTACTTCTACCAGGAAGATAACCCTGAGAAGCCGAATGCGAATCGCTGGGATCAGGCGATCCCGGTGGAATCGCAGGATTATCTGGATCTTACGGCGGCAAAAGAATACATCTTAGCCAAGCAGTATTCCAACGCCCTGGAGAAACTATTCAAGCTGAAGACGAAATACCGGTACTGGGTGGAGCCACGGCTCCTCATCGCAGCCGTACAATCGAATCAGGGGAGATACGACCTCGCCAAACCGGAAATCGATACTTGCCTAATGATCAATCCGTATGACAAGGCCTCACTGATAAGCCGATACCGCTACCACCTGAACATCAACGACATCCCGGGGGCAATTACTGACGTAAAGAAAGCGATCGCAGTCTATCCGCACGACAATGAAATGAAGGCCGATCTGGCGATATACTGGTATCGCGCACACGATTTCAAGACGGCCGATTCGCTTGCAGCAAGTCTGATCCAAACAGATTCTACTCTCGCATATCCTCACCTCATTCGAGGATTTATCGCGGAGCTCAAGAACGAGCCTCGCAGGGCGATCGCATATTACCAGGATTTCATAAACCTTGCCCCCGATGCACAAGAAGTCCCCCAGATCAGAAAGAAACTGAATAGTCTGATTCTCGAAGAACAGAAGAAGACGCGCTGACTCAGATCCTGTTCTCAAGGCGGGCGAACCCATCGAGGGCCGCTACTTTGTAGGCTTCCGTCAGCGTGGGATAGTTGAAGACTGTATCGACAAAATAGTCAAGCGTCCCGCCGTGCGTCATGACCGCCTGGCCGATATGAATCAGCTCAGTCGCCCTCTCCCCTACTATATGCACTCCGAGAATACGTTTCGACTTCGGATCGAAGATGAGTTTAAGCATGCCGTCATGATCGTTGATGATTTGTCCGCGGGCGAGTTCAAAATACCGAGCGATACCGACTTCGTATTCCTGGTCCAGACTGCTCAGCGTCTCTTCCGTTTCACCGATCATGGAGACTTCCGGTATCGTATAAATTCCGAACGGCAGGAGAGTGTTAATGCACGAAGTATCTCCCTTTCGAAACGCATGTATGGCTGCTAAACGTCCCTGATCCATCGAGACCGATGCAAGCGAAGGAAATCCGATGACATCACCGACCGCGTAGATATTCGGTACCCGGGTGGCGTATAAATCGTTCACTTTGATGAGTCCCTTGGCGTTCGTCTCGATTCCGAGCGCTTCGAGTCCCAGGTTATCGGTATTGCCGATTCGCCCTGCCGTATACAGCAGCCGGTCAGAGACAACTTTTCGGCCGCTCTTGGTTACCGTGGCAACCTGGTTATTTTCTACATAGATGTCATCCTCGCCATCACCCAGAATAAGCGTGATCCTATACTTGCGCATGAGGTACATCAGGTTATCGGCTATTTCATGATCCAGAAACGAAAGGAGCCGCTCGCGGCTGTCGACAATTGTGACTCTGACGCCGATATGCGCGAAGATCGATGCGTATTCGCAGCCGGTGACGCCACCACCGACAATCGTCAGGGTTCTCGGGAGCGTGTCGAGCCCGAGGATCGACTCGCCGTCATAAATGTAATGATTGTCGAAATCAACACCCTGTGGATGATGGGGCCGGGTACCGGTTGAGATGACAATTGCCTTGCCCTTAACCACCCGTTCGTTGCCCGATTCGTCGGTAATCTGCACGCTGTTAGGATTCAGGATCTTACCCGATCCTTGAAGCACTTCGATTCGGTACCGCGCCATATTTTGCTGGATGACGTCAAGCTCCTGTTGAATGACCTGGCCCTTTCGGTACATCAGCTCATTCACGCTGACGTTCGGCTTGACTCCGCCCATCATGCCGTAGACCGAGCGCTGGCGGAGCCCCGAGATGTACATGACGGTTTCGCGAAGCGTTTTTGAAGGAATTGTTCCGGTATGGATGCACACCCCACCGAGTACCGATTTACGTTCAATGATCGCCGTACTCCGGCGCATCTTGGAAGCCTCGATAGCCGCGTTTTCTCCGGCCGGGCCGGAGCCGATAACTATCATGTCATATTCTTTATCTGCCAAGAGAAACTGCTCCTGCGTTTAGGATATTTCGTTCGCCGCGATCTGCCAATAATAGTATCGTTAACTCCTACAACGGTTCAGGGTTCCCGGAAGAGACATTTGCAGCGTCCTCCGCCTCTGATTGATCTCCAGGTTCGATCAGACGTCTCAGGCGGCCGTCCATGCTGTCGATCTCGCCTCGCGACTTGTCCAGATTCTGCATCGCCGAGCGCAATGATCCGTTGATCCGTTCGTTCAGCTTCTTCAGCGAGTCGACCGATTGAACCAGCTCCTGAAGTCCGTGAATCAGCTTTCTATGATCGCCGGTAAGCCCTGCTTCGACATACACGGCAGCCAGCGATGCGAGGAATCCGTAGAGGTGGCCGGGACTGCTCGGGATAACTTTGTGAGCAAGGGAGTACTGCAAATTATCGTTGGACTCGTTGGAAATAAACTCGTAATAAACCGCTTCAGCCGGGATATACATGACAGCAAAGTCGGTAGTCTGCTCTTCCGGTCGGATGTATTTGGAGCAAATACTGTCGATATGTTTCCGCACCACCTGGGCGAATTCCTTTGAGGCGCTCCCGGCACTTTCATTCCCCGCTTCTCGCTCCTTCTGCAACCGTTGAAATGATTCGAGTGGGAATTTGGAATCGATCGCCAGGAGGCGGTCACCTAATTTCACCACGGCGTCGACTCGTTGTCCGCCCCGAAGTGAGTACTGCATTTCGTACATCCCCCTCGGAAGGATCTGCCCGAGCAGGTTGTCCAGGAGCATCTCACCGAGAATACCCCGGAGCTTGGGAGGGCGAAGCAGATTGGATAATGATTGGATGTTACTGCCGATGGTCTCTATATTTTTCGCCTGAGCGGAAAGCTCCCCCAACTTGTTCTCGATCTCGGAGATGATCCCCATACGACGGTCGAGCGTCGAAGTTCCTTCGGCCAGCCGCTTATTCATCGACTCGTTTGCGCTGTCGAGTGTCTTCCGAAGCGCAAGCAACCCGTCCATCTGTCCGGAGATAAGCTCCGCCTTGAGATTCGCCAGAGCAGCTTCGATATTTACCGAAGATCGGTTCGCCGTCTGCCGTCGCCAGACGACAAGAAGCCAGACGGTAACCGAGAGATTAACGACGATGGTGGCTAACAACAGAACGGTCAGGAGATCCATATTCCCGGCCTGCTTCCGTTCAGTTGGGCAGCAACTTGAAGTCGCTGCTTGTGGGCATAGCCGAGTTCAGCGCGCTCTTCTTCCACTTGAGAAAAATCTTGTGATTCTGCTTATCGTAGTAAGCATCCGAAGGCGTGATACCCCAGATGTATTTCGCAACCAGAGTGTTCGTAGCATAATCGTACAGCCCCGCTTCGTTCTGATCAAAGCGGATACCGTATCGATAGCCCTCGAACGTACTGCTGTCGGTGTAATGACTCTCGTATAGCGAAGATTGCGCGCCTTTCAGTTCCGGATCCATTCCGAACAGCACATTGCCGGTCGGAGGCTGATCGGCCGGGGCCGTGAATATCAGCGAGGCCCAGTCCTTGTCGTCATAGATAACCAGATTACTCTCCTTGAGCGACTCTTTCGCATCAGAGAGCTGACCGGGAAGAAGGTCGGAGTCATCGGCCACCGCATTCTTGACGTAATCGCCGAAATCCTTGGTGACGTCGGCCCAGCTTTTCTTTCCGAGAGCTGCTTCGATAATGCCTTCTACATCGTTGATCGACATGGCATTCAGCGTGTCAAATTTCCCTGAGAGATGGAGGTAGAGATCGAAGAATTTCGACAGCCCGAGGTCACTTCTCAGATAACCGGCAAACAGACCGGCGACCGGATAGGCTACATCCGCGCCCGAACTGTGGTCGAACCCGTTCATGGTGAGTATGGAGTCGAGGGATACAATTGTATCATTGTACAGGAAACCGCCAAGAGCCATGAGCGAAGCCGGAGCTTTGCCCCATCGGCCACCATAGTAAACTGCAATCCCTTCGCGCATGATAGGAAGAGTATAAAGCGGGAGCTTGTGTAATTTCAGGTTGACGAGCAGGTGCGTAACCTCGTGAAAGTGCGGGAAGAAAGATGAAATCACGTCGTTGGACGCCAGGTCATACGTCCCTTTCACCATATGGCCGGTCAACTGCTTGACCGTGGAGTCACCGTCGCAATAGAAGTACTCGATCTTTTTCTCGTTGAGCGCCTTCAAATCGTCTTTGGACAGCTTCAGAGAGTCGGCGATCCGATCTACATATTTGTCGGCCTGATCCAGCACGACCGGATTGAGAAACCCTTTGAGACTCGGGTGGTAGTGGATTCGGAAATATCTCGTTTCGATCACCGGCCAGTCTTTGCAGTAATAGTCTTCCGGATAGATCAGGTAATGGTAATCCCCTTGCTGCATGGCGTAGTAATCGTACTTCACCTCTTCGGCGCCTACGACCGCTTTAAACTCCATCATGGAGTAGTTACCCGGATTCAGGTGCGTTGCGTTCCTCACCGGCGGCGTGAAATAATGTTTCATGACATCGAGATTCCTGACGATCGGCGAGGCGCAGTCGACTTTCAACGGGATGTCCTCGTACTGGATGTCAAACCGGTTGGCTCGTTCGAGGCAGGGATCGGCCCAGAGATAGCCGGCCGATTCATAATTGCCCGACGCCAGCAGGTCGAAATAGTTGGCGAGCATTTGCACATCGGTCTCGGCTCGCAGGGCCGGTGCAACGGTCAGGGCCGCGAACACAAAGAACATTATGCTCAATAGATTGAGTTGGACCTTGCGGAGCATCCTCTTTCTCCTCTAATTTTTCATGGCAGTTTTCAGGTAAATATATAGCTTATACCGCTTTTGTCCAGCAGCGACTTAAAAAAAAGCCCCGGTGAGGGGGCTTTTTGATATCGACAAAATGGACTGTCAGAACGTGAATCCGACCGAAAAACGCTGAGTTGACTCAAGCCGGCCGAAATCCTGCCAGGCATAGTCTATGATCAGCCTGGTATCCCGCGACATATTCGTCGAGATACCGCCTCCAAGCGCCAGACCTTCTTCGTCATAGTTGATCTTGTATCCGCCGCGAAGGAAAAATCGGTCGTTGAATCCGAGCTGAGCGCCCATCGAACCCTGTTGCTGATTGTCGTTGGGATGTTTCAGCTCGCTGGACAGGGTCAGCACTGAGTTAGGATTCATGTAGAAGTCATAGGCCAGCCCGACCTTGAACGCCATCGGCAGATCGTACGGAGTGGTCTGCAGCTCGGCGTTTACCGCCGAATTGGATCCGCTCCCGTTCTGCTGATCGTAGTGTACGATCAGATCCGACCCGCTGAATTTCATCTCGGGACCCATGTTGGTAATGCTCATCCCCATTCGGAGACTCCTGAAGCCGGTGTAGAGCATGGTGCCGAAATCGACCCCGAAACCGGTAGCGGTTTCGTTGTGGATCTTTTCGCCGAGGTACTTGATGGTCGCGCCGAACGCGAACTTGTCGGTCAGCTGCCGGGCAAACGACAATCCGAGCGCGTAGGAGGTGGCGGTATAATACTCGCCCGTTCCGTCCTGTTGATCGAACGTCGTGATCTCCTGTTTGCCGGTACTCAGCACGGTGGCGGAGACGCCAAAGACTCCGATATTCTCGAAATTCTGGGCGAACCCGACATAGTTGAGTGAAATGTCCAGCAGATAGTTTACGTTGGTGAATCCGATGGCGGCGTGTTCGACTTCCACCAGCCCCGCCGGATTCCAGTACATACTGTAAACATCGTTGGCGATAGCAACCGAAGCTTCGCCCATCCCCTGGTATTTCGAGCCGACCCCGATCTTGAGGAACTGGGCACCGGCCGAACCTGCCTTGGTGAAATCAGCGGAGACGGCGCTGCCGGCTATCGCCAGCGTGATGATGAATGTGAGTAGCTTTTTCATCATTCGCCTCCTCTACTTTATTATTGCGAAGCGGCCGAGGCGCTCGCCGTAAGGTGATTCAACGTGATATATGTAAATTCCGGAAGCTACCTGCTGCTGACTTGAGGACTGCAGGTTCCACCGGGCCGTCCCGGTGCCATCATCGTGATTGATCGTGTTCACCAGGTCCCCCGTAAGGGTGTAAATACGGATCGTACACTTGTCAGGTACTTTCTGGAATTCTATTACTGCTTCGCCCTGTCCCGTCTCAACCATCGAAGAATACTGGGCGTAGTACGGATTGGGTACCACCCTGATATCCTTCATCTGGTTCGTTGCGGCCGCGGCGTTGACACCGTCGGTCTTGAATGTAAAGACATCGCCCGGGCCGTTCAGCGGTGCCCCTTCGATCGTCAAAACGTCACCGATTGTCGGGTTGTAAACCGAACCATCGAGCGTAAACCTCCAGCCATACTCGTAAGGAAAAGCTACACTGGTCAGATCGTTCATGGGATCGTAAGGGTAGTTTACGATCACAAGTGCTTGATCCGTGCTCCAGGTACTCTCAATCGGCCATGCGTCGAGAGCCAGAGATACGCGCTCGTTGGTCGTCATATCCCAGACCTCGAATGGAACAGGGATTCTCGGATACGTGGTGCCATCAAAGTATTCCCAGATTGATGGGGCCACGGTAGAGTCAGTGGTGTATCTGATCTCATACCGATGGCGATACTTTGCCAGACCGAAAGCGTGTGCATCAACGCCTGTCCAGTATGGAAGGACAGCTCCACTGAATTCGCTGACCGCAAGCGTCGTATTGGCGCCAGCGAATACTGTCTGTTCATAGCTTCTCGGTTCGAGTGCGGGATTCTGCACTATCACCCGAAGGCCCTCGGCGACATTGTAGTAGTCAGCATCGCCGTCATACCGCGTTTGATTTGCCAGAAGGGTGTCCGGCGAATCAGAGGCACTGTCCGGTTGTTTGATCAAGAACCAATAAGTGGTTGCGGGCGTATCCTGAAATGTAATTTCGTACGTCGAGTTTGTCACTGCAGTCTGGTCAAAAACGACCGGGTACACCTCACCTTGGGAAGCGGATTGCGATCCGGTATACGTGTGCTCGACGGTCGCCGCTGCTTCGTAGTGACCGGCCGGATTGTTGTGCGGTGTCGCCGAAACGACGTTCGGCGTTTGATTAGCGATGCCGAATCCAGACTGAAGCGCATCGACTCCGGCCGTGGTGTCGCCTGTGTCGAATGCGGCAAGACAGTACCAGTAATCGACGCCGTTGTACAAACCGGTATCAACGAACGAATGCGGAATCGGATCACCTGGGTTGTTGATGGCCCAGGTTGCAATCGGCGTGTAGTCGATAGAAAGGCAGTTGTTGCCGGTCTGATAGTTGACTTCACCCCAGGTCTTACCCTGGTTCTCGCTACGGTAGAGTTTATATCCTACGAAATCGTTAACCTGACTGAGCGGGTCGACACCGACTTCGGAAGTATCATTCCATGAAAGGTAGACCCTCCGGTCAGCTGCTCTGGCCCGCAAGGTCGGCGTTGTCGGAGGTTGCGGCCCGATATAGTGAGCGTCATAGAGCTGTTGCGCCATATCGCAGTTGGCGACGAAATCAGCAGAGTCAGCACCGGCCACCAGAGCGTAGACCAGCCTTACCGTGGCTCCGGAAGGCAGATCAAAGCCGTGGGAGCATTGGATGTAGAACTGATCGGTCGGCGGCAAAGGCGTGTCGTACTGATCGGAATGAATCATGGCGTAACGCCCGGGATCGTCCTCCGGCAGATACGACCAGTCGTCGGTACGTAATGCCGTCATCCCGACATTTCCCGGAGTAGCAAGCAGCTTGGTGCCCATTACGCCGGTTTTGACGGTTGGACCCCAGCCGGGATCTTTCCCGGTTACGTCGTAGATGTACGCCCAGTTATCGGGCACGCTATACACGACTTCGTCATTCTGGTTACCGTTTCCACCGTGACCGTCCAGCCCGCCAACGTCCATATCGGCATAAAGCCCAAAGGACATATCGGTATAGTTGGTTGTAGAGGTATTGGTGATATCCAGAATCACGAAGAGAAAATCTTCATTGTAACAGTAGTTCCACTGAAGCATATGGTGCGTGAATTCCAGTCCCATGACCGGTGATCCGAGCGCCGCGTCGTTGAATCGATAATATGAATCCTGAAGCGACACGGGACCGGCCTGGGTGGAATCATAGGCGGAAATCAGCGAGTTGTACTGGAATCTCTGGTCGTACGTCCAGGACTGCTGGTCCGGTGACCAGACTCTCCAACCGTCGGCGGGACTTCCAACTCCCAGTCCGACCGTATCGGATGTGTTCCAATTGTAGTACCGAGTCGAATCGGTCGAGAGATAGATCCGGTATTTGTCGACATTGCTCACGGGCATTTTGATTGCCTGGAAGTCATCGTAGGTGTTGGCAAGCAAAGTATCACCACCGGGAGCTACGGTACCGATCCAGTAACGGATCTCGGCCAAATAATCATGCCCCGAATTCCGCGGCCACTCTCCGGAAGGGAGGTAGCCGGGATAGCCGCCGACCAGTCCGAAGTTGTCGATGCTCGTAACGATGTTACCCTTGTTCTGGATAATACGATCTATCGACGTCGGAGCCGGTGCCAGAGAGAGATTGCTGTCCCTATCCCTGGTCGGCCGCTGGGCCGAAGGTGGCATTGACGCACCCAACTGGGCGCATAGAACGAAGGTCGCAATCAGTGCGAACACCTTCATCGTATATGTCAGTTTCGTTTTCATCATTGCACTCCGGCTTAGAAGTTAAATTCTAACCCGGTCCTGATCGTCCGGGGCGGTGAAAAGTTCTGCGGGTCCTTGTCATACAACGAGTCCCAGTGATTGATCTCCTGCTGATTCGTTGCGAGCGTGGCGGTCGGGGTGGAACCGTCGTAATCCGGACGTCCCGTCAGCGGATAGACCTGGATAACATTCTGCCTGTTAAAGAGGTTATCCACTTCCACAAAGAACGAGACAAGGTAATTGTTCATCGAGAACCTGAAGTCTTTATTCAACCGCATATCAACTGTATAATTGGCGGGCAGCCGTCCGGCGTTGCGATCTCCGAGTCGCAATCCGCTGACATCGGTCAGCGTGTAAGGCAGGCCGGAACCGTAGTGACCGACCACATTGACTCCCCACTCGGTAGGAACCTTGACTCCGAACAGACGTGCTTTGGAGTCTCTGGGTACCCGGAAGTCGACCACACCGGTGATCGTGTGCCGCTGGTCGAAATCAAGCGGATATTCCGTCACCGGGGCCAGGGTATCTTCGGTAGAGGTGAGGAACGTATAGTACGGTTCGAGCGCGTAGGACCCGTTTCCTTTCGCTATCATATAGCCGTAGGAAATCGAGCCGCTGAGATAGCCGTTGCCGGCGAGTTTCTCGAGCTGAATATCCAGCCCCTTCACCGAACCATAGTCGCCGTTCACGAAACTCGTCACCGAATTGCCGGCGATCTTAAATGTCGATCGGGTCGTCACGAGATCGTTGATGTCTTTGTAATAGGCGGTAGCATCGAGCTTGACGCTCTGCCCGATCAGGTGAACCAGACCAACCTCATAAGAGATTGTTCTCTCCGGTTCAAGGTCCGGATTGCCGAGGAGCGGATAGCCGCTCGAGACATCACCCTTGGTATTCGTGTACAGGTAGGTGAACTGAGGCGCCTGATAGTACACGCCGTAGTTAAAGTGCATGACCGATTTTTCGGAAATCGGGAAGGAGACTCCCAATCTCGGAGAGAAGTGCCCTTTGGCGCTTGCTTTCTTGAATGTCGAGGTCTCGGCGAACGGCGTGATATTATAAGAGATATCCGAGTTCCTATAATCGTAGCGCATTCCCACATTAATAATAAAGGCGTCATATTCCATCTTATCCTGCGCAAAGACGGACAGATACGTGGGCTTGCTCGAATACAACTCGCCGTAGGGACGAGAGTTGAAGAACTGCTTGAAATCCCAGTTCACGCTGTAGCGACGGTATTCGACGCCTGCTTTGAGTTCGTTTCTCTTATCGATCTGGTCGATAATGCTTCCGTGCAGCGCCGTATACTCCGACTGGCGGAACCTGAACGTCGGATCGAAATCAGAACCGGCCGTGAAGCCGACCAACTGCATCGGATCCGAGTAATCGGGATTGTTTCCGTAATTGCTATCCTGAATGGTGCCGTTGTACACCCCGTTGGAGTCAACCGAATAGCCGGGCCAGTTGGTCCAATAGGTGTCGAACAGCTGAGCGGGAGCACTCTTGGTCCTGGTATAGAATCTATTAACCCGCATCGAAAGGATCGTATTGGTGCCGGCGTGATAGTTCCCCGACATGCCGATGAGATACGATTCCTTCTTGAATATCGGGAGGCCATCGAGATTGAAATCATAAGATCTGCCGTTCACGTCCCGATGCTGGTAAATCTCTCCGTTTGACTGGTAATAGGTACCGCTGGTGATCAAGCGGAGTTTCTGCAGCGGCTGCATCGAGAGCTTCGCTGATCCCGTGTACGACGCGATACCGTTATGAGGGAGATAGCTCGGGTCGTGCAGATATTCACCGGCGACGCTGAAATTGTCGGCGTTCGGGTTCATATACGGCATCGGTCCGGCCAGATTGAAAGACGCGGAACGATTGTCAATTCGCTTGAGATTACTGAGTTTGCCTCCGTTGACATCGTAGGGCTGGGTGAATCCCTGATACATCTTGAAATTCCCGGAGTAATTAGAACCGCCTTCACGGGACACCGCGCTCACGATACCGGAAAGTGCCTCACCGTACTCGGCCGTGTAGCCGCCCGAAGTAAGCGTGAGCTCTTCGAGCGAATTGGGCATGATGTGAATTCCTGAGTTGAGTACGAACGGGTCCTGTACCGAGAAACCGTCGTAGTAATACGATACCTGGCCGGAACGGCCGCCGCGGATATGAATTGAGTTGTCGCGGTCGATTACTACGCCCGGATAATTCGTAAGTACGGATTGCACCGTGATGATGTTCGGAAGGGTCTTCAGACGGTCGGCCGTGAAGATGACTTTCGACGCGGTCAGGTCCTTCTGGATAATAGGATTGTCCGCATACACCACTACCTTCTGTCCAAGCTCAATTGCCTGCTCCTTCATCGAAAAGTCGACGGGGGTCGTCAGGTCCACCAGGACCCTTACTTCTTTCTTGACGACCGGTTCGAATCCTACACTGCTGACCGTGATGTCGTATTTGCCGCTCGGTACATTGATGATGAAATACTCGCCGTCGACATCGGTCTTCGTTGCAAGGCTTGTTCCATTGACACGAACAGTCGCACCGACAAGAGGCTGATCAGTCTTCTCGTCGATGACAACTCCGGAGACTTTGCCGGTTACCCCAGCACTTATGTTGGAGGCCAATATGAGGATCAGGAAAAGTGGCAGAAGGCAGATATACCTCTGCTTGTGACTTTTCAAGGCGATACCTCCTCTATAATTGTTTATCAAAGATTCCACTTTAAGGAAAAACTCAGTATTTCTTCGAATTCTCAATTCTGCAATAGTATCGGACTGGTGACTGAATACTTAATAAGTAGGCCGGTGAATTTTCGTTGGGCAAAAATGGAAGGATGATCCGCCCGAATCATCAAGTTTTGGGCCGGGACTCCGATAAATCTTTAAGCGTCAATTGATGGGGCCGTTATGCCTTTTCCGTTGATGCTGCCTAAACTTACGTAATTACAATAAGGTAGGGACGAGTTGCACCTGCGCACGGGTTACCACATTTCGATCATCTTACTCGTTGCTACGCTGAGTGTTGTCGGCACGGGCCGGGCGGCATCGGTCGACGATTCGCCGGTGCGGGTCGCAATCGTTTCAAGCGATACTCTCACCTCCACGCAACGGACACTCAGCGGCGCGGAGAAAGTCATCTCCCGCTCACATCCCGAAGCGTTCTTCAGCACTTTCCTCATCAGCAAAGATCTTTCAGAAAATCAGACGACTATAGATTCGCTCAAGAAACTCCATCCGAAACTGATTCTCACGGTTGGAAGCTCCGCGACACAACTGGCGCACGAGAATTTCCATGATATCCCGATCGTCTTTTCGGCGGTGAAATACCCGGTGTTGTCCGGATTTGTCGATTCGGTCATGCGCCCGGGATCGAATATCACCGGAGCATCCCTCGATATTCCCACCGATATTCAGTTCACCTATTTCAAGAAAATCATACCGAACATCAAGAAGATTGGCGTGCTGTACACGGCCAATACGGCGAGTCTCATTCCTCAGGCCCGCGTGGTTGCGCAGCACCTCGGTCTGGATCTCATTGCGGTAAGAGTCAACGATGACAAGAGCCTCCCGGAGGCGCTCGACTCCCTTACGAACATGGTCCAGGGGATCTGGTCGGTTGCAGATGAAAATCTCTTCAAGCCCAAGAGTACCCGCTATATCCTGCTGAACACTCTCAAAAAGGGTATCCCCTTTATGGGCTTCTCTCGCTACGTGGTCGAATCCGGAGCATTGTTCGCGCTCGACTTTGACTACAAGGCCGTTGGATTGCAGGCGGGCGCTATAGCCAACAAAGTGATCGATGGCGAGCCTCCGAGCGATATTCAGGTGACCAGCGCCGACGTGATCTGGTTCCATTATAATGAGAACACGGCAAAGCGGATAAATATTGTCATTCCCGAAGAGCTGGCGGCAATCGCTAAGGAGGTGTACCGATGAGCCTCTTTAGAATGTTCCGCAGCATCAACCTCCGGGCCAAAGTCGTCCTTCCGATTTCAATACTTCTGATCGCCACGATCATGTTTATAAGTTCCTACCTGATCGAACGCCAGGCCGACGGATTTAGACGAGAACTTGAGACAAGCGGCGAGACAATGATACGCATGCTGGCGATGAGCGTTGAGTCAGGCGTACTGTTCGAATCGAAGTATGAACTGGATGATGCGCTCAAGATTCTCTCGCAGTTCGAAGTGGTCAAGTATGCGTCGATCTACAACGCCGACAGCGTCAAACTGGCCGACATCGGAACGTTCAGCGACAGCGGCTTCGTGAGGGTAAAACGGATTATCCACAGCGGAATGGCCTCCGCCAACGGCGATGACTACTATATAAAAGATGATGCCGGCGACGAATACATCGAGTTGAATTATCCGGTTATGTCCCGAATCGAGAAACTTGACCGTGAGAATCTCGGCATCACCGGCGGTCTGGAAAACAGTGTCGGCAGTGAATATGTAAACGAAAACATCGGCTCGATCAAACTCATTCTCTCGCTGTCGTTGGTCAATAAGAGTATTGCCGACGCTCAGAAGACGGCCATCCTATTAACGGTCATAGTTCTGTTGATCTCCCTGGCGATGCTGACCTTCCTTGTCAGGTTTATCACCCGTCCGATCCGACAGCTTGTCGACGCTACCGACCAGATCAGTAAAGGTGATCTGAGTCAGCGCCTCGATATCAGGCAGCACGACGAGATCGGCCACCTGGCCTCGACTTTCAACAACATGGTCGAATCGCTCGAACTCTCGCGTCACGAGATCGAGCAGTACAACCGCACGCTGGAGCAGAAGATTGTCGAACGGACGATGGAACTCGAACAGGCCCAGGCGCAATTGGTTCAGTCCGAGAAGCTCGGCGCCATCGGCCAGCTTGCAGCCGGAGTTGCTCATGAATTGAACAATCCGCTCGGCGGCATTCTGGGGTACTCGCAGTTCGCGCTCGAAAAAATGAAGAAAAACGTCCCCGAGAAGACAACCGGCAAAGAAATCGGGAGCTACATCAAGTATCTCACCGACATCGAGACCCAGGCCCGCCGATGCAAGAACATCGTTCAGAGCCTGCTCCGCTTCTCCCGTTCCTCGCGGAGTACTGATTTTGCCGACGTGGACATCAACCATGTCATCCGTGATACCTGTACTTTTGTTGAACATCAACTCAACATGAACCAGATAGAGCTGCAACTTGAACTGGACGATAAGCTTCCGATCATTCAGGCCAACGCCGGACAGCTTCAGCAGGTATTCACGAACATGATTATCAACGCGATGCACGCATCGCCACCTGACACGACCATAACTCTCGCCACCCGCCTCAGTCCGGCGCTCGGCGAGTTCAACGGCGCGATCGAGATCCTCTGCAAGGATCAGGGAGCCGGTATTCCGCCGGAAAACATAAAGAAGATATTCGAACCATTCTTTACCACCAAAGACGTCGGTAAGGGTACCGGCCTCGGTCTGGCCGTGAGCTACGGAATTGTTAAGGAGCATGGCGGCGAGATCAAGGTCGATTCAAAACCGGGGCAGGGAACCACTTTTACGATTATTTTGCCAGTTCAGAAATCACCATCGCCCACCGATACACAGGGTAAGGATTTTATTTCATTGTTCGCCAACAAACCTATGTGAAAAGCGGTTCGATGTCGAAGAAATCTATTCTCATTGTTGATGATGAGGAAATCATCCGTGAATTCCTCTTCGAAGTTCTGGCCGAAGATTACGACATTCAAGTAGCCAGGGATGGCGATGAGGCCATCGAGAAGCTTAAGACGTCCAAATTCGACCTGATCATAACGGACCTCAAGATGCCGCGTGTATCCGGCGAAGAGGTCGTCAAGTTCGCCCGCGAGACGGACCCGAATTCCAAAGTCATTGTCATCTCGGGCTATTCCAGTTTGTACACAGTCAGCCAATCGGTAAACAACGGAGCGTACGCGTTTCTGTCCAAGCCGTTCAGCATAAAAGAACTGCTCCAGACGGTAAGCAATGCGATGTGCGCGTAGTGGGGGACCCATGACTAAAATACTCATCATCGACGATTCGGAAGTCATCAGAGACCTCCTGCAGGAGTACCTGATAGATATCGGTTACGATGTAGATCTCGCGGTAAACGGCCTCGACGGTATCGAGAAAGCTCTCCAGGGAAACTACCGGATAATATTCTGCGATATTCATATGCCGAAGAGAAACGGATACCAGGTATTCACCGAAGTCTCCGCCCAAAAGCCGGAATCATCATTCGTGATGACCGACTCTCTGCCGGACCATCTGGCCGAGATGGCGGAGAAGGCCGGCGCCTGTCGCACGCTCACGAAACCGTTCGACTTAAACGAAGTGAAAGCAACTATTGAAAGCATCTTGTCGGGCACGAAAGTGAAATGACGGAATCGGTAAACAACTCTATCAATATCATTGTGGTCGACGACGAGGAGATCGTTCTCTCGCTCGTCCGCGATGCCCTGGAGGACGACGGCTATCACGTCGAGACGGCCTCCAACGGTGTCGACGCTCTTGCTCTCGCCAGGAGCATGGAGGTCAACCTTGTAATCACGGATATTCGTATGCCTAAAATGGATGGCAATGAGCTGGTTCGATGTATCCGCGAAAAACAGCCGGACGTCGCGGTCATCTTCATGACCGGATACGCCAACCTGAACTCCGCTAAAGACGCGATCAAGCAAGGGGCTTTCGACTATATCCTGAAACCGTTCGAACTGAATGAAATCCGACAGGCTGTCCAGAAAGCGGTCGAACGAATAAATCGGGAAGCTCAGGCCAAAAAATCTGATATGCAGCTCGATCACCTGACCGACCTGCACCAGATGTTGTTCACCGCCGGTGATAAAAAATCCCTTGTCGCTGCGTCGTTGAAATTCGCGATGGGCCACTGCGAGTCGAACTGCGGATCGATCATCTTCTGGGATAGCAAGAAGACCAATTTCACCCTGGTTTCGATCGACGGTGATTCGCAAGCCGAAGTCCAGCTACCGACCGAACTGATGTTCGACGCACTCGATTCCCTCTATCTCTGGGAGTTTCAACAGCCCTTGGTCGTGAGAACTATCGACGAACATCCGCTATACAAATCCAACCCCGATCCGGAGCTCGAGCAGTTCATCTTCCCGTCCTGGAAGAACAAGAAAGATGCCATGGTGCTCATGCCGGTAAGCCGAAGTTATGCCACCTACGGCCTGCTCATGATCGGAGGGGATGAGAATTCGACGACACTGACTGAAGGGAATCTCAAGTTTCTTACCATCACCGCCTATCAGCTCGGCATGTCTTTGGAGAACCTGGAATTGCTCGAAGAAACGCAGCAGGCATACAGTCGGTTGAAGGGTCTTCAGGACGAGACGATTCAACTCGAAAAGATGGCTACCAGGGGCGAGATGTCGGCTGAAATCGGACATGAGTTGAACAACTTCCTCGGCGTGGTTGCCGGCAACCTCTCCCTTCTTGAATTCCAGTTGAACAAGAAGAACTACGATGAACTGGAGAAGTACGTCAAAGGTATGACGGATAATATCGAGAAGATCAAGAAGTTCACGGCCAACCTGATGGATCTTCGTCCGATTTCATCCAAGAAGGAAATCGTCTATTTCGATAAACTGATTACCGAAGTGATCGACTATTTGAAACCGCAAAAGAGATTCCGCAACGTTGACATTGAGCTTCAGCCGATCGCTGATGAACTTCCCTTCGAAGCGGACACTGTGCATATCCAGCAAGTCCTTTACAACATGTTCAATAATGCGGCGGATGCTACCGACGGCTGCGATACGAGAAAGATCACGGTCAATACAGCCATGAACGGCACCGGCGACAGCTTCCGCATAACGATCAGTGACACCGGCGTCGGCATCGATCCGGCGAATCTTGAACGGGCGTTCAAGGAGAAATTCACCACGAAGAAGAACGGACATGGTTTCGGCCTGCTCGTTTGCAAGCGGATAATCGACAGTCACGACGGCAGATTGAGTGTCGAATCAGCTCCCGGCAAAGGGACTTCTATCAGCATCGATTTTCCGCTAAAAAAAGAGACGGCACCAAGTCCCGTCTCCGTATAATCAATCCGGTCTTCGACCACCCGCTAAAATTTACGACTCCCCCGCTGGGTAAGCTCCATCCCTTTCTGGCATAGCGGACAAGTGTCCGGCTCCCAGCTGTCAGCAGCTACCGACGCCAGCGGATAGAACGGATAGTCGAACTTGACCTTACCGTTGGACCGGTCGAGCATAACCCCGATACCGACAATTTCCGCCTGATACGATTTCACGAGGTCGATAACTTCGAAAACCGAAGTTCCGGTTGTCAGCACATCGTCGACAATCACAACTTTCTGACCCGGTTCAAGTGAGAACCCACGTTTGAAAATCCGTCCTGATTCCCCCGACTCGGCATAGAGCGCCTCGATTCCCAAATAGCGGGCAACATCATAGGCGATAATTATTCCGCCCGTGGTCGGTCCGACAACCGTCACGGCCCCGAGCCCTTCAAAACTCCGGGCCATCTGTTCGCAGATCTGTGTGCACAGCGCGGGTTGTTTCAGCAGGGTGAACTTTTCGTAGTAGACGTCGGAATGTCTGCCCGAAGTAAGTTTGAAGTGTCCTGTAAGCAGTGCGTTCGATTTTTTGAACAGTTGTATTATTTCGTCCTGATTCATTTGTCCTCCGAGAACACCGCGATCGCCGCCGCGAATTGTCGTTCGTGGGTTATAGAAATAAAACACGTTGAGTTGCCGAGCTGATTGGCTACATCTTCGGGGAAATGGATCTCCGGTTGACCGGAGGCGGAATTGATGATTTCGAGGGATGAAAAGGCAGGTCGAGTCTCAATATATGCCCCCAGTCCCTTTATGACTGCCTCTTTCGCCGCAAACCTTCCGGCCAGAAACAGCGCCTTGTCGTGCCTTCGTTCAAAGACGAGTAATTCGTTCGGTCCCAGTATCTTCTGCACGAAATGCGAACCGTACAGATCCAAATCTCGCTGGATCCTCGCAATTTCAACCAGATCGAGACCAATCGAACGTATCACTTGTATACTCCCGGGCAACTGTTTGACTGCGAATTGCGACAACATAACGCATTCGGGGCACGACGGCAACTTTTACCAAAAAGATATTGCAGAATGCCGTTGAGCCTGTTAGGTTGAATACAGTTGGAGAGACGGATGCAATTTGAAAATCTCTAACAGTTGACCAATGAAGGTCGTCTCTATTTCGCTGCGTTTACGCCGTGACTCAGTCTTCGGGCTGACAGCGAGACTACATGCGAAAAAGTGGCTGTGAAAACCCTTTACCGTACTAGTAAGGGAGTTATTCAAATTGCGCACCCTCTCTCCCAAAATTACGACGGCCCGTCGCTCCGACGGGCCGTTTTTACATCCGGCCCGGACCGCCAAATTTGGGCACTGATAGGCAATTCAAGAATTCTTGACTTAAGTTTTTCGGCTACCATCCAGGGTCATTTCATCGGCCCTCGCCCCGAGACAACAAGATAACATATTAGTACTCAACATATTGCGATATGCTAAGACGATCAGGCAGAGAGAATTAATTTTCGGCTCTATCACAAAAAAGAAATCTTGCACTGACAGAAATTGACAGGGGTCTTGACTATGCTGATACCATGGGTAATAGGAAACACCGTCGCGCGGACAGCCACAGTTACCTATCCGTGGGTGGCTGAAAGTGAGTCTAAGCGGTCGAGCGGAGGGCTCGGCCGAAATCCTTTAGCGGACCGGGATTCCCTCCCGGTCCGTAATGCTTTACGAGACCGGGTCAAGTCGGGACAGGAGTCGAGACGGCCGATTTGGCGCAACCCAGGCAGGCGATTTCGCCAAGTGCTACTGCGAGGATATGAATCGTGAGTAATAAAGCACCGGATGGAGGTTCTATCCGCTACACTGGCGCCGCTTGGAAAGTGCAGCCGGCGGCGCCGCTCTATTTACCCCATCAAGATTTCCAGGCACCTGCAAACGGCACAACGGCAGGTGCCGCCTCCCCCTGCGGGATCCCGCAAAAAAATGCCCGCCATATTCGCTTGACGTATGGCGGGCATGATTAACCTCGGGGCGACCAACGGCCGCCCGTATGTAAGGAGAAATTATCTACCATTCCCTGTAAAAGTCATCCAGCACTTCCTTGATTGCCTTCTCATAAACTATGTCGGCGTCGGTCGGACCAACCGTTAGAAAAAACATCTCGTCGCCACAAGAAATCAGATAAAGACTATCCCGCTCAACTTCGAGAACACCGCGGTCTCTATTCGATGATGCTTCGGAAATGACCGGAAAGACGCCGAGAAGCTCGTTTAAGTTGTCGTAAATGACTTTGTGTTCCTTACGAAACGTCTCGGCGCTCGCGCTGGTGGCGAAACTCCCATCGACATTCAAATGGAACACCTGCCCCACTCCCGGTATCTCCTTCAAACGATCCCGAAAAGTAATCTCAATCGGCGGCGCCTGGGGTACCTGAGTTTCCGGTTCCAGCGGTTGTGCCCGGGTGATCGAGGAATCCTCCCGAATGATCGCCACTATCTCGCCATGCTGCTGCTTCATGATCGTTTCGACCCGGGTCTGTTCCTCGAACGACTCGATCGGCCTCTCAAGCTTCTTTTCGATCTTGTGCACAACCTGGCCGTTGTTCGAAATCGTCGTCGTGAGCCTCGGATACGGGCGGTAAGCATATTCGGTTTGCACCTGCAAAGACGCATTACCGCGCTTGATGAGTGAGGTTCGACCGTTCGGTATGTAGCTGGTTGTATTCATTTTCCTACATGCAATCTAAGCCAAAAGGAAGGCTCCCGGCCTTCTGAAACTATATCGGCAGATTTAGCAGGTAGAATAACCGCAAGATGCGCAGGTAAGACAGCCGGCATCGAATCTCATTGCCGCAGAACACTGTGGGCAGATCTCGGCCGCGCCGACTGAGATCTCCGGAGATTCTGCCTTCACGAAATGTCTGTGCAGGAATTGAGCAATGGCGTCCGGAATCGAGGAGACTTTGCCGCCCCCCGCAAATATCTGGCTCGATCCCCCAATCCCCCTCAACTGCTTGATAATCTGCTCCACCGGTACATGAGACCGAAGAGCCAGAGAAATCAGCCGGCAGATCGCCTCGGTGTCGGCCATGGTCGTGTAGCCCGATTTCCCGATATGGGCGAATACTTCGAACGGCTTCCCCTCTTTCAGGTTGGCCGTGATATACAAATTACCGTAGCCGGTGCGTATCTTTTCAGTAATGCCGGTCAGCAAGTCGGGGCGCTCTTCGACATGAGGAGTCAATGATATCGGTTGTTTCGTTTTGCCTACAGTCGAGAGAACCTGGTTGGGACGCGAATTATCCCGGTAAATCGTCACCCCTTTGCACCCGCTGTGATAAGCGTTCAGATATGCGCGGTGGACGTCCTCACGGGTTGCACTCTCCGGAAAATTGATCGTCTTAGACACCGAGGAATCGCAATGCTTTTGAAACACCGCCTGCATCCTGACATGGTCGTCTGCCGAGATATCGGCAGCGGTCAGAAAAAGTGCTCGCACCCGTTCCGGGATCTCGTCGAATTCGGAGAGAGAACGACTCGAAGAAATCCGCTCCATCAGATCATCGGAATAGAAGCCGTCCCGTTTCGCCACTGAGGCAAAGAGCGGATTGACTTCCATCAGCCGGGTGCCATCCATGACATTGCGCTCAAAGACGACCGAATAGAACGGCTCGATTCCGGACGAACAGCCGGCGATAATCGAAATCGTCCCGGTAGGCGCTATCGTCGTGACCGTGGCGTTGCGAATAGCTACGTTCCGTTCACGATACACCGAACCTTCCCAATTCGGGAATTTCCCTCGCGACTTGGCCAGCTCGGAGGATTGGTTCTGCGCCTGGCTTTCGACAAATGACATAACCCGGTCGGCCAGCGTGAACGCCTCTTCGCTGTTATACGGGAGGCCTAATTTAACGAGCAGATCCGCCCATCCCATGACTCCGAGCCCGATCCGTCGGTTCCGCCTCGTCTGTCGCTCGATCTGCTCCAGCGGATATTTGTTCTGATCGATAACATTGTCGAGAAAATGCACCGCCTGGCGAACGGTGTTCCCCAGTCTGTCCCAATCTACTCCTTCTTCAGGACGAGACATCGAATAATCGGTCGGAAAGGGATCGCGAATAAACCTCCCGAGATTTATCGATCCGAGATTGCAGGAATCGTACGGTGGCAGCGGTTGTTCGCCGCACGGATTGGTGGCCTCGATCGTCTCCGAAGGACTCGTCGGGTTCGCCCGGTTCATCCGATCGATGAAGACGATCCCCGGCTCACCGGTCGCCCAGGCCTGAGCAACTATCAAATCGAAAACTTCGCGCGCGTCAAACGTGACCTCGTTGCCGTCGATCTCATGAATCCGCCCGGTGTGGGGATTGTAAAGCGGGTACCTCTTCCCCTGTTCGACTGCTTCCATGAACGCATCGGTGACGGCCACCGATATATTGAAATTCGTAATCTCGCTCGTGTCGGCCTTGCAGGTGATAAAATCGAGAATGTCCGGATGGTCGACCCTGAGGATCCCCATATTAGCCCCCCTGCGGGTTCCTCCCTGCTTAACGGCGTCGGTCGAAGCATTATACACTTTCATGAATGAAACCGGGCCGGAAGCTACTCCGGAAGTTGAAGCCACAATACTGTTCCTGGGACGGAGCCGGGAGAAAGAAAATCCGGTCCCTCCGCCCGACTTATGTATCAGGGCCGCATGCTTGTTCGTCTCAAAGATCTCATCCATCGAATCGCCGACAGGGAGGACAAAACAAGCCGATAATTGGCCAAGCGGCCGACCGGCGTTCATAAGCGTAGGCGAGTTCGGCATGAACTCCAGCGCAGCCATCATAGCGTAGAAGGTCGAAGCTGTCCGCTTCACCTTTTCATCGTCGGCACCGTATCCCCGATCCGCTTCCGCGATGAAGTTAGCCACGCGGATAAAGAGCTCTTTCGGAGACTCGACCACCCGACCGAGGCGGTCTTTGGCGAGATAACGCCGTTTGAGTACCGCCAGGGCATTGTCTGTTACGTTGACTTCGCTGTATTCGGACATTGAACCTACCTGTAATCTCTAAAGCTAATGTCGGTTTATTCCGTCTCTTTCATTATACACCCACTTCCGTAACAACGGCAATCACATATGAGGTCCTCTTTTTTGCTGACAAAGAAGGGTTTATCGGGTATAAACTGCACAATGGCAATGGCACTGAAAGAACCTGCGGTCTCCCGTCGGGTGCTCGTCTCGACCGGCGGTTTGTTGTGGGCCGCAGTAGGACTGTTTCTCATCGTCCGAGCCGCCTTCTGGCTCAATTACGGGCGAGGGCTCGACTACCTGATGGTGGGAGTGGCGATTTTGCTGGGCGCCCTCAAAGGCAAGTTTGTTTTCCGGAAGATCGTGATCAAGAATATCGCCAGAATACTCGGACTCTCCCCGCACAAAACCAAGATTTGTATTTTCGCCTTTCAGGCTATCGCCTCCTACCTCATCGCTCTGTTCATGATCGCTCTCGGTATCGCCCTGCGAATGAGCCCGATCCCCAGAGACTGGCTGGCGTGGTTGTACGTGCTGATCGGCGTAGCCCTTCTCCGCGGCGCCTACGAGTATTTCCAGTCTTTGGACAAGCTGTGAAATTGACGTGCTACTGGGCCGGCAGAAGATCCGGATCACTTTGCTGAATCATATCCAGATAACCAACCCCTTTAGACCCGAAATAGGCCTGTGGCTGAGAATAGACCGGGTCCTTGAGCGCCTCGTCAAGAGTAATGAACTTGTAGCCCATATTCTCTAACGCCGACAGCACAATATCGAGAGAAACGGCGTTGATTCGATTGGCCTTCAGCGCGAGGATCTGTCGACACCGACGATGCAGGACCTCAGTTGACGTAACTTCTGCCTGTTGAACAGCATCGGTGACATGATTGACGTAGTCAGCGAGAAGATTGTCGTAATCGGTGGAGTCTGGCGTCTTGCCGAGTTTATCCAGCGAGAGATTGTACAGGTAATCCTCGACGACAACGGTCGTGTGAGCGATCTTGTATTTGTGCTCTTTCAGGTAGCCGTCCACCTGACGTCTCGCCTCGACCGTCGTTCCGTAGTGTAGAAAGGGAAACCGGAAATACCGGTTCTTCTGGCCGAACCCGGACAGCATTTGTTCGAGTGCGTCGTGTCCGGCTCCGATATCATCGATAAACTGCTCATCTCCAAGCTCATTCAAATCCTGATAAGAAAAAGTCATATTGCCGAGAACGTGGCCATCGTTCAGCCATTCACCGAGAATGTCATACGCTCCTTCGATCTGATCTCCGATAACGAATCCGGCCGCCCTGACGTTGTGCCTTTTAAGAGCCTGCAATATCAGGTAAGTAATAGCTTGCCGGTCGACGTCCCCAAACGCTTTAGAAGCCGGCAGTTCGTCGAATGTTACACAGATTTCCTTCTTCGCAGAATTCTTTGCCGCCTCTTTCCCCTGAGCCTCGACGGGTATAGTCGACTGCAACACTGCCGCACCCGCCAAGAGAATTGCCAGTATGGCGGAGCCGAAAGGCGCGAACCGGGCACGGCCCATCAAGCGATCATTTCTTACCGATTTCATAATACATCATAAAGTTGGTCCCGGCATGGGCGCCGAACGGCACTCCTCCGGTGACGATGACTCTATCCTTTGTTTTCACGAGTCGGTGTTGTTTAGCAAGTTTCGCTATTGTACTCAGCATATCACGAAACGTGGCAGGATGTTTCACCTGTACCGGGTACACGCCGCGCACCAGGGACAGACGCTGCATCACACGACGATTCGGGGTCATGGCTATTATCGGCTGCGGTGGGAAAAGGTTTGAGATCATATCGGCGGTGAATCCGGAGGCTGTGAACGCAAAGATGACCCTGGCCGGGCAGATCATGTTCGATTCGCGCACGGCGTTGGCGATTGCCTGAACGATCTCCGATCGCATCAGATGCTCTTCCATCGCTACGTTTGGTGGAGTCAGACCCTGCTCGGTGGCGACGATCACGCGCTCCATCGCCCTGACCGCCTTCTCGGGGTACTGACCGGTCGAGGTCTCGGCCGAAAGCATCACGGCGTCGACACAATCGAATACAGCCGAGGCAATGTCATTGACTTCGGCTCTGGTTGCGCGTGGTGAAAACCGCATCGACTCAAGCATCTGGGTGGCGACAATTACCGGCTTGTGATAGTAGTTAGCCAGCCGGATGATCCCCTTCTGGAGTTTCGGGAGTTCTTCGAAAGGAAGTTCCACTCCCAGATCGCCTCGGGCGATCATTACGCCGTCGGATACCTGCATGATTGGTTCAAGGTTGTCGATCGCTTCTTTCTTCTCGAGTTTCGCGATGATCTGCTGGTCGCCGCCATACTTCGCAACAAGACGTTGCGCTTCCTTTATGTCGTTGTCCGATCGCACGAACGACAGCGCAATGTAATCTGCCTTTGCCTTGACCGCCGCCCGGATCGCTTCGCGATCTTTGGCGGTAATAGTCGGCAACTTGATTTCGCTGTCAGGCAGATTGATCCCCTTGCCACCGATGATAGTACCGCCGTTCGCGGCCTTCAATGTCACCTGATTCCTGCCCGTATTGATCGCGGTGAAAACGATATTGCCATCATCGATAAAGACCCGCTCCCCCTTGCGAATCGAACCTATGATTTCCCTGTGGTTGACGGCGATCGTGAGCTTCGACTTGTCGGTCTTTCCTGCCGTTACTCGAAGAATTTCTCCTGCCTTGATTCGCAGTTCTCCGTCAAATCGTGCGAGGCGAAGTTTCGGACCTGATATATCGAACAGAACGGCTACCGGAAATGGCGCCTTTTTCGTACCGGTCCTTATCGTCCTCGTGGACCTGAGAAAGTCCTGTGGGTCACCGTACGAACAGTTTACCCGGAAGATGTTGACCCCGGCCGCCACCAGGCGTTCCACTTTTGCCGGCGTATTTATCGCCGGACCGTAGGTGGCAATGATCTTGGTCTTTTTCATACTCCCGCATGGGTATTCTCTAAGCCCTTAAGAATCAACAAAAAAACAGTTTCGGCCGATGGATGATTACCGGGGTAAGTCGCTAAAGTTATCGATGTTATGGCCGATAAATCTCATGTATGTGTCAAAATGAAACACGAAGGTAAACATGACCATCGCAGGGTTCCAACTTGAATCAACAACAAATGCGGCCGCAATGGCGCCATCGGAAAATCCCGGTCGGGACGATACGCCCGCATTGAAGAGTGAGCACGTTCACAAACTTCTTGTTCGCACGCTTCTTAACAAAGAACTGCACGCTTCCGACCAGATATATCTTGATTCCGAGGCTCCGATGCACTCGCTCACTTTTCTGATGCGAGAGTCCGAGTATGTGCACCCGGCCGGAGTCGACTTGTTTCCATTCGAAATAATCGAGTCGGCGCTATCCCAGGCCGGAGGCGCGATTTTTACGCATCTGTACCGCGATGAAACGGCCGACCGCCACCGCCCTTATCGCATCCTTACTTCGGTGCTGAATCCGAATGATCCTCACCGTTTCGTTTTAGGCTTCTTCGGACCCGAACACGTTGTTTCGGACCGCGATACGATGGATCGATTCGCGGACCTCAGCCGCACATTTCGACTTGCTCTGAGTTCTGCTGTCGAAATCCAGTCGGCTCTTCCGACCGGATGGGATTCCGGCTCTCCCATGCTGCTTATTGAAAAGGACACCGGTGAAGTGGTCGCATCGACTCCCGAATTTGACCAACTGGCGGAGAAATTCGGCCTCTCAGTGCATGAGAGTAAGGTTGACACCCTTCTGTCGTCATCTTCAGGACTGCTTGAAGGCAGACAGCTGACCATGACCAATCTTGAGTCGGGCGCCTGCTCGATGAGTTGTATTTCCCTTGGCTCACAGGTTTCCTCGGCGCCGAGATCGAGGGGGTTGATCGAGAGCCTTGTAGAGGTTGTGTTCGAAAGCACCGAGGTAATTCAGAACGCGGCCTGTGAGTCAGCGAACAGACAGTCATTGCTTCGAACCGTTGACACGGAGGCTGAGACAATTCGCCGAACGGTGAAGCGGATTGCAATGATTGCGTCGCTCGACAAGCTCACCAGACACGAGCAAAGCTTATATCGCGAGCTTGAGAGGGCCGTCGACCGCCTGAGACCCACCACGCAGAACCGGGTGAGACTTGTATTCGCCGGCTTTATCGATGGGTTGCACATCGTGGCTCCCGCCGATTCAATCGGATCGCTCTATGAATCGATACTGCTGTCGCACGTCCACCAGGCCGATAGCGTGTCCGACACGACAATAACGTTCGACCGTCACGCCGATGACTGCGGACTTTCGATACATTTTGATACCACCCTCCCCTCAGACTGCACGCTCACAGGCGATAATCCGAATCAACATGGACAATTCGCAAACCAACTTGCCGAGAAACTGGGGATCGGGATCAATACAGAGGTACGAGCCGCTACCAACCGCCTCGTAACCACTTTGTCAGTAAATGAAAACAAAAGGATCAGAAACTAATATGAAAGCGCCAAACAGAAATCGAATCCTTCTCGTCAACGCCTCACGCGAGAGAATTCAGGCCATCGGGGCTGCTCTCGAGCGGGAGCAATTCGAAGTGGAAAGTATCGAACTCAACTCCTGCCTTGAGACCCTCAGAACCCGCAACGCCGCCGTTGTGGTACTCGAGAACCTTTCCATTGAGCAAGCTTCAGAGCACGTCGCCAAACTCCGCTTTGCCTCCCCCTGGACCCAGATTATCGTCACAGTGGGCACAAACGATCCGGCCTCGCTGCTGTCACTGGTGAAGGCCGGCGCGTACGACTGTCTATCGCACGGAATTTCCGATGCCGACCTGAGTGTTCGGATCCTGAAAGCCCGCGAGTTCTCCAGCCTTCAGAATGAACTGGTCGGGCTTCGTCAGCATGTCGCGATGAACTATGGCTTTGACAATATCGTCGGAATCTCCAAAACTATCACCAAAGTCCGCGAATCCGTGGCGAAAGTCGCTCCGACAGATATTCCGGTCATGTTCCTTGGCGAGTCCGGAACAGGACGTGAGCTTCTCGCACGCGTGGTTCATCATCACTCGAACCGCCGCCAGGCCCGATTTGTGGGCGTAGACTGTTCGGCCTTCAACAAAGACCAACTCAGCCGGGAGATCTTCGGATCGGGCGAAGGGCGCACCGGTGCTCTATGGGACGCCGATGGTGGCACGCTTTTTCTCGATGAAATCGACGACATGCCTGGCGATACTCAGGCACGACTGATCGACTTTCTCAAGACATCAAGCCTGACGGATCCACGGACCGGACAGAGAATGAAGCTTGACATCAGATTCATCACGGCAGGAAGTACTAATCTTCCGCAGACTCTTCGCGAGATAAGGTTCTCCGAGGAACTATTCTACAAGCTGAGCGTTCTGCCGATCAAAGTCCCGTCTCTCGCCGAACGAGTCGAAGATATCGAACTGTTGGCCGACTACTTTTTGCGCAAGACGGCGCACGAAGCGGGCCGCGGCGAAATTGGTATCAGTCGCGGAGCAGTCGACCTGCTCACCCGGCATCGGTGGCCCGGAAATGTACGAGAGCTGGAGAACACGCTTCGGAGAGCTGCTACGCTTTGCCGCAACAGCTTTATAGATACCGGTGATATCGCTTTCATTTCGACCGACGACGGGCAAACGAAGTCAGAGGGAGCGCATAAGACGACTATCAAGAAGAAAACAGGATTGCTCGATGACAATCAGCGGAATGTGATTGCAAGAGCGCTCGATGAAAATGACTGGAATTTCACACAGACGGCACTGGAGCTGGGGATCGGTCGCACCACCCTCTGGCGCAAAGTTAAGAAGTACGACCTGAAAAGGGAAACTGTATCCGTGTGACCGCGTATAAGGACACAACGGTGAACGTAAGGGAATCTATAATGACCATAATCAACAATGGCTTACCTGATCGCGGAGATTCACTATTGAATGCAAATGCACAACCGGCGCAGGAAACGGGGATTTCGGAACTGTTTGCCGAGTTTACACATAAGCTGAGATCTAAATTTAGCATTAGTAAAGGGGTCCTGGTGCTTCGCCGACGCCCCGGAGAGCCGCTTTCGGCGATTTCCACCTGGAGTCGCGGGGAAACGCTCGATGGCCTGTCGATCAAATTGCCCGACCAGCCTTCGCTTTTCGAAAGAGTGGTGGCGGCCGGCCGAACCTACTGGGAAAATATTACGGATCTGTTCACCGGCAATTTCTTCGAGAAAAAGCTGCTTATCGACGAAGGCTCCCGTTCATTCGTACTGCAACCGCTCCGCTACGATGGCGAAGTGATCGGTCTGGTCGGCTACAGTTCAAGCGACTCGACTGATTTCAGCAGTTTCGAAGAAGATGATATTCAGCGTTCGACCAACGAATTTGCAGAATATATAGGCAATCGCATCGGAGAATTTTAAAAGGGGTTCACGGGCCGCTTCTCCTGGCTCGCTTGATACGCCGAATTGCCCGATTCTGCTCGGCATTCGTGCGTGAGAAATAGTGCCGTCCGTTCTCATCAGCTACAAAGAACAAGTAATCGGTCTGCTCAGGATTGAGGGCAGCCTGAATCGCCGCCAACCCGGGTGAATTTATCGGCGTCGGCGGGAGCCCTTTATGCAGGTAGGTATTGTAAGGGGTATCCCGACTGAGATCCTTACGATACAGCGGCCGATCAAGACCGCCCAGCCCGTAGATAACCGTCGGATCAGCATCGAGCTTCATGTTCTTGCGAAGACGGTTGTGATAGACGGAGGAGACTACTGCTCTTTCATCGCTTCTTCCCGTCTCCGCTTCGATAATCGAAGCCAGCTTTATGACGTCGTCCCGGCTCAGGCCGCCATCGATTGTCTGCGGCCAAATCTTGTCGGTTTTTTCGTGATACATTGTGATCATTTCGCTGACAGCGTCTTCGGCCGATGTTCCCCAGGGAAAATAATAGGTCTCAGGGAAAAGATACCCTTCCAGCGACGGGACCCGGTTTCTATCCAGGAACGCCGAATCGGAGCCAAGATTCACTATCGTCGCTGAATCGAGCTTGAGATCGGCGGCCAGCTCGGAGGCCGTTTTCCAGATGGTATTCCCCTCGGGAATAGTCACTTTGATCCGTACGAAATCAGCGTCGGCCAGCCTCTTGAGAACCGACTTCGGTGAATTCGAGCCTCCGAAATCATATCGTCCGGGCGTCAGCTTTCGATCGACACCGCTGTACCGAGCGGCCAGCCGCGTGACAACAGCGGAGCTCACGACGCCCTTGTCGGCAAGCTCGTTCGCCACCTGGTGCATGGTTGTACCAGGCTTGATGATGATTGTTACAAGCTTTCCGTCCAGATCGGTCTCGTGGCTGTACAGAATATAGCCTCCGAGCGTAATCACGGCCACCAGGGCGGCGGCGGCAATTACTATGCTTCGCAGAATCTTAGTCATAGATATCTCTTATACAGTTGACTTCACCCCAATCATACTGCTGCAGATACGGCATTTCAAGTTTAATCATGCGGATGGAGGTGCCGCTAAATCGCCGGGTTCTCTTCGAGAAAGCGCTGAAGAATGATCACCGCGGCGAGGCGGTCGACCCGCCGTTTGTCGGACCCGGTCTTCTTGCCGTGGGCATGAAGGATCTTAGCTGCTTCGACCGAACTATGCCGCTCATCGACTTTATGTACCGGGCCGTCGTAGAGCCTGCTGATTCGTTCAATGAACCGGTCGATTTCACGACACTTATCGCTTACATCACCGGAAGCGAGTAGTGGGTAGCCGAAGACAAGAGCGTCCGGTTTGTACTCGTCGAGAACCCTCGAGAGCTGTTCGAGAGCATCGGCAATAGACTTCACTTCAAGAGTCTTCAGCGCGGAGGCAATTATCCCCATCGGGTCGGATTTGGCCAATCCGATCCGTCGCGAACCGTAGTCGATCGCGAGAAAGGTTCTGTTGAGTTGCTGCGGCATAGACGCAAGGTATCCTTCGAGAGTAAGTTAGTCAAGCTCGCAGGGGGGATAGCAGTCTGATAGGGATACGAACGACCCGATCAGGTCTTCCGCTCTTTGCGTTTGGCCGCCGGGAAGAGAACATTGTTCAGGATGAGCCGATAGCCCGGAGAGTTCTTGTGAAGACTCAGGTCGGTCGGCGGATCTCCGACCATATGCCGATAGTCCTCGGGATCGTGACCCGACATGAAGGTAAACGTCCCTCGCCCGAGATCGCCGTGGATATATCGGACCTCGTCGAAATTATCCGGTTCGCCGAGGATCGTCACGAATTTCTTAAGCAGCGACTTCCGGAATCCGGTCGTCTGTCCCATGAATCCATCGACCGTGTTGACATGGTCCTGCACCAGCATTGTCGGTACCGGATCAAGCTTCGCGGCGAAATCGAACAGGTAGAAGTAGTCATCCTTTTCGGTCGGGAATCTCATCTGGCGTTCGGGGTAAGTATCGATGTCTGAGTGCTTGTACAGAAGCGGGTCGGTCGTTACGGTGAAGTTCTCAAAAGCGAAAGTCTTGCTGTAGTCGAGCTTCGAGTTGCAGTTGGGATCGACCGGATCACCGTCGAACTCGCGCGGTACAATATCCACGCCGTCCGCGGCGAGCGCGATATCTATCGTCTCCGGCGCCGAACACATGGCGAACAGGAATCCTCCGCGCCGGACATAATCATAAATCGTCTTCGCCACGTCGAGCTTCATCAACGACACTTTGCTGTAGCCGAGCTTCTTCGCCATATCTTCATTTTCTTTGACATCGGCCTGGTACCAGAGCTGGTTTCTGAAGGCGGCGTAGAACTTACCGTACTGCCCGGTGAAATCTTCATGGTGGCAGTGCAGCCAATCGTAACCTTCGAGTTGCCCCTTGAGCACCTCTTCGTCCCAGACGACTGTGTACGGAATCTCAGCGTAAGTAAGCGCCAACGTGACGGCATCGTCCCAGGGCTGTTTCGAGGGCGGGGAGTAAACAGCAATCTTCGGAGCCTTCTCCAGTTCAACTCGCTCCATATTTTCAACTTCGATCGTCCGGTAGATATCGGCGACCTGACCGGAGGTGACTTCCTGGGCCTTCACTCCTGCCAGCAGACACATGTTGGTGACTTCAGGTGAATAATCGATCAGGAATGAACCGCCGCGATAGTTCAGCAGCCATTGCGCCTTGATGTGCTTGGCCAGTGCCTTGTAGACGATACCGTAGGCCTTGAGATGGTCGGTCTGCGTCTTGTCCATGGGGATAAGGATCGAAGTGGCAAAAATCTGCGCGGGCAGAATCAGCACAAACAAAAGGAGAAGAAGTCTCTTCATATCTATTTGATACATCCCTACCGGATAATAGTTCTACAATTCTCTCCCGGGCCGTTCAACCTATCGGTCGACCTTGAGCGCGGCCAGAAACGCTTCCTGGGGAATTTCTACCCGGCCAAACTGCTTCATCCGCTTTTTCCCCTCTTTCTGCTTCTCCAGCAGCTTCCGCTTTCGGGAGATATCACCGCCGTAGCATTTCGCCGTAACGTTCTTCCTGAGCGGCTTGACCGTCGCACGGCTTATTATCCGATTGCCGATCGCAGCCTGAATAATGACCTCATACATTTGCCGCGGGATGAGCTGACGGAGCTTCTCGTTCATATTCAAGCCCCAGCTGTACGCCTTCTCCCGGTGGATGATCACTGAAAGAGCGTCGACCGGCTCTGTATTCAGAAGAATATCCAGTTTCACCAGGTCGGATCGACGATAATACGGCAGGCCGTAGTCGAACGAAGCGTACCCCCGCGTTATCGATTTCAATTTATCGTAGAAATCGAAGATAATTTCAGACAGCGGAAACGCATAGGAAATGCTCACGCGGCTGGTCGACAGATATTCCGTAGTCTTGTACTCTCCCCTGCGTTCTGTGCCAAGCTTCATAATGGCGCCTATGTACTCATCAGGCACGATTACCTGGGCGTCGACATAAGGCTCCTCGACATGTTCGATTTCGACGGCGGGAGGCATTTTGGCCGGATTGTCGACAATGATCATTTCGCCCTTGGTCGTGTAGACGTGGTATTCGACGTTGGGGACGGTGTTGATGATCGTCTGGCCGTACTCCCGCTCCAGCCGTTCGGTAATGATCTCCATATGAAGCAGGCCGAGAAATCCAACTCGGAAACCGAATCCGAGGGCCGTAGATGATTCCGGACTGAACTTCAGCGAGGAATCGTTCAGTTTGAGCCGCTCCAGAGCCTCGCGCAGCTGGGTGAAATCTTCAGTGACGGCCGGATAGAGCCCTGAGAAAACCATCGGCTTGATATCAACGAACCCATCAAGCGGCTTCCCGGCCGGCCTTTCGGTGTGGGTGATCGTATCTCCGATACGAGTGTCGGCTACTTCGCGGATCGAAGCAAAGAAATAACCTACATCCCCAGCCTTAATTTCTTCGAGCGGGATAGTCGCCAGCCTGAGACAGCCGACCTCGTCCACATCGTAGCTCTTGCCGGTTGAGACGAATTTGACTTTGTCCCCTTTTCGCAACGTTCCATTCACCACCCGAACCACCGGCATTGCGCCCCGATAGCTGTCGAACACAGAGTCGAACACCATTGCCTGAAGCGGTGCTGATGGATCTCCGGTCGGCGGAGGGACCTTGTGAACGATCGCCTCGAGAAGCTCCGGGATACCTATGCCCATTTTGGCAGAGCAGTGCAACACTTCATCCGGGTCGCAGCCGAGTAGATCGATGATTTCGTCTGCTACCTCGTTGGGACGGGCGTTGGGGAGATCTATTTTGTTGAGTACGGGAATTATGGCCAGGTCGTTTTCAAGTGCAAGATAGAGATTTGACAGCGTCTGCGCTTCGATCCCCTGCGAAGCATCGACCACAAGCACCGCACCTTCGCACGCCGAAAGCGAGCGGCTGACTTCGTAGGTGAAATCGACATGCCCGGGGGTATCGATCAGGTTGAAATCGTACGTTTCCTTGTTCTGAGCCTGATACACGAGCCGTATCGCGTGCATCTTGATCGTGATGCCGCGCTCACGCTCCAGATCCATGGAGTCGAGCACCTGGTCTTTCATCTGTCGATCGGTGAGGGTTCGGGTGACCTGAAGCAGCCGGTCGGCAAGAGTAGATTTGCCGTGGTCGATATGGGCTATAATCGAAAAGTTGCGTATGTGCGACAGATCGGCCATTTGTTAAGCTCGTTTCCTTTACATCAAAAAGAACCCGACAAACCATTGCCGGGTGTCAGCTTACTCTCGTCAGTTTCTCGTGTATCACGACGGGGAGGCAAGATACCCTAATCCTTGGAGTTTGTCAATTGAGGATACACGGCGGACCGGGAGGGTTACTTCTTCAGGAAAGCGCCAAGCCGGTCGCGGAACTCGGCTTTGTTGATATCCGAGATCAGGATACCGTTGTAAGCGATTGAGATCTTGCTCGTTTCTTCGGAGACGACAATTACCACGGCGTCCGAAACTTCACTTACGCCGATCGCCGCCTTATGACGCATGCCGTACAGCTTGCTGTAACGGGGATTGCTCGTCAGCGGCAGCGATGCCGCGGCCGCGACAATATGCTCACCCGCTATGATAATGGCACCGTCGTGCAGCGGTGTGTAAGGTGTGAATAGGGTTATCAACATCTCGGAAGAGAGTTCCGCGTTGATTTCCTTGCCGGTTTCGACGAAATTGCGAAGGCCAGTACGTCGCTCGATCACGATAAGACCTCCGTAACGAAGTTCGGAGAGGCGAAGGACCGCGCGGCTGACTTCTTCGACCGATTTCCTCTGTTCCAGCGAGACAAACCGCCTGAGCACCCGACTCTGACCGAATTGAGCAAGCACCGAACGGAGTTCCGGCTGAAAGACGATCACAAGGACAATAAGCCCGAAAGTCGCGAGATTCGAAAACAGCCAGGTGAGCCCTTCCAGCTGAAACCAGTAAGCGATAAACGCGACACCGAAAATCAGCGCGAGTCCGAATATGATCTGAACGGACCGCGTCCCTTTCACCAGCTTCAGAATCTGAAAAATGATAAACGAAACGATCAGGACATCGACCAGATCCTTGATACCGAACTTGATGAAATCGATTTGAAAAAGAGTCATCGGTTTCCTCTTACTGCCGCGACGACTTTAAGCGCCTCGACAGATTCCTTTACATCGTGCACCCTCACGATATTGGCACCGTTTAGAACTGCGGCCACCATCGATCCTATCGAGCCGCCGATTCTTTCCGAAGCTTCGTTATCGAGACCGGACAACATGCCAATGAACGACTTCCGGGATGTCCCGATCAGAATCGGCAGTCCGAGTTTCGTGAACTCACTCAAATTCGTCAGGATCTCAATATTGTCCGACAGTCTCTTGCCGAAACCGATTCCTGGATCGATTATGATCTTGCTCCGGTCAATTCCCTGATTCACGGCAAAGTCGATCCGCTCCCGAAAGAAGTCCATTATCTCTTTAATGCAATCGACATAATTCGGACTTACCTGCATATCCTTTGGACTTCCGAGCATATGCATCAGCACGACCGGTACTTTGTGCTCGGCCACCACCTGAGCCATCTCCGGATCGAATCGCAGAGCGGAAATATCGTTGACGATATCAGCCCCGGCATCGAGCGCAGCACGGGCGGTTGCCGCAGACGTGGTATCGACTGAGATGGGGATTCGAAGCTCCGGCCTGACCGCTTCGATCACCGGGATTACCCTCCGAATTTCTTCGGTCGGCGTCACTGGACTTGAACCGGGTCGGGTCGATTCTCCGCCAATATCGAGTATATCCGCCCCTTCGTCCCGGATCTGGAGAGCCCGGTCCTTTGCGCTTTCAAAGGTTTGGAATTTCCCACCATCCGAAAACGAATCAGGGGTAACGTTGAGGATACCCATGACGAGTGGGCGGCTCAGCGGGAGTTGTTGGCCCGCCTTTAGCGGGATCACCGGCTTAAGTTCTTCTTTTCTTGTAAGTGTTTCTTTTGCCATGACTTGTGTGCGCTCGTAAGTCAACATAAAGGGTTGGCTATCATGAAATCAAGCCAAATATAGTCGCCTGGACGACTAACCTTCCGATTGGCACAAAAAAAAGGCAGCCAATTCTGGCTGCCTCTAACTTCAAATGGAATTCTGGCTATCTATCGGTCGTCGGCACCGGAACCTCGACTTGTTCCTCGTCTCCCGGAGCCCGGCCGATAATGGCGTCGACTTCACGGCTGTCCACGATCTCCTTCTCCAGAAGCGTCTTGGCCAGCGTATGGAGTTTGTCGATATGCTTCGTCAGAATGTCGTGAGCCTTTTGCTCAGCCTTCTCTACAAACGACCTGACCTCGGTGTCGATAATCACCGCCGTCGCTTCCGAGAAATCCTGATGTTGCTGGATCTCCCGGCCGAGGAAGATGTGCTCTTCGGTCTTGCCGAAAGTGGTCGGGCCGAGCTTCTCTGACATTCCCCAGTTGCAGACCATCTTGCGGGCAAGCTTGGTCGCCCGTTCGAGATCGTTGCCGGCGCCGGTATCGAGCTGGTTGAATACCAGCAATTCGGCCACCCGTCCGCCCATAAGAACAGCCAGTGTCGATTCCAGATACTCTTTCGAATGAGTATGTCTCTCATCCACCGGCAGCGATTGCGTCACGCCGAGCGCCATACCGCGTGGAATAATCGTTACTTTGTGTATAGGATCTGCCTTTGGCAGGTACTTGGCCACAAGAGTATGGCCGGCTTCGTGGTAGGCGATCACTTCTTTTTCGTCATCGCTGATCACCATCGATTTCCTCGCCGACCCCATGAGGACCTTGTCCTTGGCTTCCTCGAAATCATCCATACCGACCGCATCGCGATTACGCCGGGCCGCAAGCAGGGCAGCTTCGTTCACCATATTGGCGATATCGGCGCCTGACATACCGGGAGTGCCGCGGGCGAGAATAGAGAGGTCAACATCGTTTCCCAATTTGATCTTGCGCACATGTACTTTGAGAATCCCTTCCCGGCCCTTTAGATCGGGAGTAGCGACGACGATCTGTCGGTCGAATCTTCCCGGGCGCAGGAGAGCCGGATCGAGAACGTCCGGTCGGTTGGTCGCCGCAACGAGGATGACCCCCTCGTTCGTGTCGAAACCATCCATCTCAACCAGCAATTGATTGAGGGTTTGCTCTCGTTCGTCGTGGCCGCCGCCTAATCCGGCGCCGCGATGACGCCCGACCGCATCGATCTCATCTATAAAGATGATGCAAGGGGCATTCTTCTTCCCCTGATCGAACAGATCTCTGACACGACTTGCACCGACACCGACAAACATCTCGACAAAATCCGATCCGGACATCGAGAAGAACGGCACTCCGGCCTCGCCGGCAACTGCACGGGCGAGCAAAGTTTTGCCTGTTCCGGGAGGACCGAGCAGCAAGGCTCCTTTGGGAATCTTGCCGCCGAGCTTTTGGAATTTGCCCGGCTCTTTAAGAAATTCGATAATCTCCTGCAGCTCTTCTTTCGCTTCATCGGCCCCGGCAACATCGGCGAACGTCACCTTCGGACGTTCATCCGTAAGAAGTTTCGCTTTGCTCTTGCCGAAAGTGAAGAGGCCTTTGGCGCCACCGCCTCCCTGCATCTGGCGAATGAAAAACAGCCAGATCAGAATCAGGATGATCCAGGGGGCCGCGGCCGCCAGATAGGAGAACAGGTTCGGGCTCTGATCTTTGGCGACAATCTTGACGTCCTTCGCCTGCAGCTTGTTCACCAGGTCGTAATTGACGTCGGCGAACGGGATCTGGGTCTTGAACTTGGTCACCGCCTGGTGGACATTCCCCGAGGTGAACTTGGTCGCCTTCTTCAAGACACCCTGTATTTTGGTATCCTCGAAAGTAACTTCGCTGATATTGTTGTCACTCATCTGGGCCAGAAAATCGGTATAGGTGATATCGGCCGAATCCTGGTTCATACTGCTGAAATAGGAATAGATGATGTAGACAACCAGGAAGAGCGTAATCCAGAAGATGGCCGCTTTGCCCGGTCCCTTCCAGTTCAACTGATCTTTGGGAGATCGGTCTTTTCTGCCCTTGTCAGGTTGCTGTCGATTATTCAAATCTGCCACTTATGCTCCATTTCGTTCAATTGTCTCTCTGTCAATCATTATACAGCGGAAATTGTTCTCTATTCAACCATATCGGGAGATCTGGCGGAAACTACATGTCTATCAGTTTGCCTATGAACGGAAGATTTCGGTACTTCTGCGTATTGTCGAGACCAAAACCGATCACGAACTCATTCCCGAGCGAAAATCCTTTGTATTTCACGTTGAGCCTGGACCGGTGACTACCCGGCTTGTCGATCAGTGTAACAATTTCCACCGAGGCCGGTTCCTGTTTGTTCACGGTCTCGAGAATGGAGATGGCCGTTCTTCCGGACTCCACCACACCTTCGACAATCAGGACATGGCGATCCCGCAGCGAGATCGGGATCGGACTGCCGAAAACAACTTCCTGCTCGGGCCGGGTCCCCTTGCGATAGGAGGCGGCGGCAATGAATTCAATTTCGAGAGGAAGATTGATCTGGCGGATCAGGTCGGACAGAAAGACCATACATCCTTTGAGAACACCTACGAGCACCGGCTTTTTGTCGGCATAGTCGTTCGTGATCTGGCGACCGAGCTGACTGATACGATGGGCTATTTCCTTCTGGTCCAGCAGCAGCTCAAACGGCTTCATGCTGATGCTCTGGGCGTTGGGCGACTTCAATTTGTAATACCTCTCTGGTAGAAGCTGTTGTTTTTACCCGGTCGGCGATTTCGTAGCCGACCAACCAAACGATTCCCTTCGTGTCGCAGACTACCGGTATCTCGTCGCGCAGAAAGCGGTCGACCTTCCGATCGGTCAGGTAGTCGCCGACTTTTTTGGTTCCACGCATTCCGAGCGGACTGAATCGGTCGCCGGATCGGATATTGCGCACCATCAGCGGCGGGTAAATCGATGAATTATCGAGGCTGACTTTGAGACTTCGCCGCTGCTTTCCTATACGGTCGGTGTAATGTAATATCTTTATGCTGAAAATCAACCCCGCGCTCGGCAGATCTGTGGTCTCACCCGGCTCAAGATTCTTCTCGAATCTCTTCTGCCCACGGCGGAAGACGAGAAGTTGCCCGCTCTCCACAACCGCCTGAATTTTGCCCGGAAGCGAAAGTCCCTTCTTTCCTCCGAGCACGAGCTCTTCAAGACGCTTGACCGACGATAGGTCGGGTGGAGTATGATCAGATGAAGCTGTTAGAAGACAATGCCTTAAGAGTCGCAGGCGCAACCAGGCAGGTTGCTTCACAACCTCCTCAACCGCAAGTTTCAGCTTTCCGCCGGGGGTCATGGAGCCGAGCCGACGGAATTTGCGCATCATCACACCATGGAGATACTCGTTCTCGATTCCCGCAGTGGCGGCAAGATTGAGAAGGGCCGATTCCACCGAAGGGTTGAGGTTCTCTCGGATCTCCGGAAGTAAGTTGTTGCGGATATAATTCCGGGCGTAGTCGACCTCCGAGTTGCTCTGATCAGTGCAGAATTCAAGTTTGCGGACAGCCAGATAGGCGAGGATGTCGGAGCGGCGGAGACGAAGCAGCGGCCGAATGATCTTTCCCCGTTTGATCGGCATACCGCCGAGGCCAGTCAAACCGGTACCTCGGAGGATGCGGAACAGCACCGTCTCAGCTTGATCGTCGGCATGGTGACCCAGCGCAATTTTGTCGAACGAATGCACTGCGGCGAGCTTTTCGAAGATTTCGTAGCGGTAGTCACGGGCGGTTTCTTCGATCCCGTGCTTCTGCTTCTTCGCCAACCCGGGGATATCTACCGACTCCAGATGAAAGTCTACCTTCAAACTCCGGCATAGTTCGGCGCAAAATTTCTCCTCCTGAGCAGCGGCGCGCTTCCTGATCTGATGATTGATGTAGACGGCCGAAAGCGATAGTCCAAACTCCTGGCGCAGCTTTGTGAGTATATGCAGGAGTGCAACCGAATCCGGGCCACCGGATAGTGCAATCAGCACCCGATCACCCTCAGCGAGCAGGTGCTGCTCGTCGACGGTCGCTTTCACGATCTTGAGCTGAGTCATGGGTGCAAGATACGGATTCAGCCTGTTCAGGCGACAAAAAACTGACTTCTCCCCCGTCATCAGGTGCAAATAAGAGACCCGCCGAAGCGGGTCCCGTGTACGAAATCGAAAAATATGTGACGCTATCAGAAGGTCTTCTCGATCAGTACCATCAGATCACTAATGTCGATTGTCCCATCTTTGTTCAGGTCCGCAACGCCCAGATCGGCTGGTGCGGGACCGTCGGCAAAGAAATAGTCAACCATGTTGATCACATCGCTTATGTCGACAGATCCATCGAGATTGAGGTCGCCCCTCAAGTGTCCGATAAACCGGACCGAATCGATGATCTCGAACGACTGACCATCGGTCAGCTGACCCGTTACCATGACTTCCAGATAGCTGGTGTCGTAGAACGGCACTTGCCGGCGTACGAAATCACGGACGTCGTACTGACATTGGACCACCTGCCCGATGAAGCCCGGGTACGAGGCGACAACGGAAATGTCATCCGGAATCGCACCGTCAAGGACACGTACTGAAGACAGATCTACGTCCGCAGCTGTGTAGTTGCCGCCGAAATTGCCGAACCGCACATATCCCGGAACGGGGCGAATGATGTTCGCGTCGAAAGTATGGAATGTCGACGGATCGTAGATGGCCGTTTCCTGAATGTTCGGTTGACAGTCGGCGACATGAATGTTGAACTGCTGTGAAACCGTATCGACACCGTCGGTCGCGTAAGCAGTCAGCGAATAATCGCCGGCCTGAGAGAGATCCGGTGTGAAGGTGAACGTCCCGTCGCCGTTGCCGTGATCGTCAAACTGCATATTGGGTGCCAGTGGCGTCACATACAGCTCCAACGGATCACCATCGGGATCAGTCGCATGAAATATCGCACTTATGGTATCACACTCGGTGATAGAGAAATCGCCGATTTCGAACAACTGCGGCGGATGATTCGGCAACACCGTTAGGTTGACCACGGTGAAGGCGTTGTCGCCACCGGGCGGAAGCGGCTGCCAGTCAATGTGGATCGTGTCCTGATAGTCTCCCGGGGTCAAACCGACCGCACTGACCCTGACCTGGAAAGAGTCCGGAGCCGTGCCGGTTGAATCAAACAGGTGCACCCACGATTCAGCGTGGCCTGCTTCCCAGGTAACGGGATAGCCGTTCTGCTCAGTAATCAACACCGTTGCCGGCGGAGAATCGGCTTGACCGTACGTCATCGTGAAGTTCAACTCGGCCGGGTCGGTGATAACGTGAACCGGCTGAACATCCTCGACGTGGATAGTGAACTGTTGTGACGAAGTATCGATGCCGTCGGTCGCATAAAACGTCAGCGGGTAGTCTCCCGCCTGAGTATAGTCAGGTTTGAACCTGAACATCAAATTGCCGTTGCCCATATCGTAGGCTGTCATATTATCAGCGAGCGGCACCAACCACAGCTCCAGCGGGTCGCCATCAGCGTCGGTCGCATGAGGATAGAATGTGAGGCTTCCTCCTTCGGGGATCGTCCAGTCAGATATATACGTAATAACAGGAGGGTGATTCGGAAGAATGGTCAATCTGACTACGGTCGAAGCACTGGATCCGTCCATCGGGTCCGGCTGCCAGCGCACGTACACCGTGTCCACATAGTCTCCGGGGGCCAGGCCGGCAGTGTCCGCCTGAATTGTGAAACTTCCCGGAGTCATGCCGGTTGAATCGGTAATTATGTGTACCCAGGATTGATTGTGTTCGGCCTGCCACGGTACGGTAAATCCATTGACTTCAGTAACTGAGACATCGTGCGGTCCCGGACTGCTGTGAGCGAATAAGACGGTATCAGCAATTTGGGTTGGATCGACAACCACGTACCTCGGTACGGAAACAACTTCGAATGTTACCCGCTCATAGATCGGGCTATTCTCGGCATCCGGTGACGCGATCGCGATTGAGTCAACATAGGTCCCCGGCGCCAGACCGGCATAGTTCACCGATGCCTGAATCGTTGCCGGTGTCGTCAAAGTACCGTAGGAGAGATGGAGCCATCCCGCATTCTCCGAGACTGTGAAATTGATATTCTCTCCTGCTGCTGTCGAAACATCGAACGACTGCTCAGACGGATTGGGACCGATTTCCGGCGCCGTAAAGTTGAGTTCAGTCGGACTCAGAGTCAACGTCGGAGGCGGAGCCGCGTTCGGATCGTAGATCGTGTACACGTGCGGTCCATCCCAGCTCGGGAATACATCCGGTCCTCCCCATTTCCAGCGTCCGATCGGCGGATAATAGCTTGAATCAAGGACAATCGTTTTCCCGTGATATTGCGGGTCGATCGGCCCGATCGTTACGGTATATGACACTGAATTGAATCCGGCGGGAAGTCCTACGCTGTTTAGCGGGTTGTAGGAACCGCCAAAACCGACGGTATCAGCTGCCTGACCGTCGATACTGAAGCTGGCTATCGAATAGACCAGACTAAACATCTGAGGCCAGCCCAGAGGCAAGGTGTCGCCGACGGTCGTGCCCCATTGGGCTCCGTCGGGCGAGTATATCCGAAATCCGTTGGTGATCCCCGAATGATTATCGGCGTCGCCGGTCAATCGAACATAAAAGGTGATTTCCTGTCCGACCGGAATAGTATCCGGTGCATACAGACCATCGACATGGTCAAGAGTGATACTCTGTGTAACCCCTGTTCCTGCGAGTGCTGCGATCATGACGAGGCACCCGGCAATTGCTCTCCAGTTCATAGCTCTTCCTCGCTTCGATAAATGGCTTTGGTTGTCCTGTGTTCACGCACCCACCACCTTGATTCCCTGATGATCACAGCATGGCTGGAGCAGTGGCGCTCTGAGGTTCGAGGTTCCGCGCTCGTGCCTCGAATCATGTCGGTACACCAGTAATGTACTGAATCGCGGCGGATGTGTCAACCTCAGAAAATGGTCAACACTGTCTCTCTTCCGCGTCAGGTGAGTACTTTGCTGAATGCTTCCAGCTTCTCGTTCGGGCCGAGCACGACGAGAATATCCTTCGCCTGAAGAACGGTTGAGGGCCCGGGACCGATATTCATATCCTGGCCGGCCTTCTTGATCCCGATGACTGTCACTCCATAGTCTTGTTTCAAGTTCGTCTCGACAAGTGTCTTACCCACATAGCGTGAATTATCGGGCACCATCATTTCTTCGATCGTAAGCCCGCCCTCACCGAGCGAGGTGGAGTGCATGAAGTCGACGACATTGGGGCGAAGCGAAGCCATGGCCATTCTGATTCCGCCCAAAACGTGCGGCGTCACGACATGATTCGCCCCGGCCCGTTTCAATTTCTTAACACCTTCCTCATAATCGGCCCGCGCGATGATATGCAAATCTCTGTTCATGTCTCGCGCCGTCAGCGTAAGATAAACGTTCTGAGCTTCGTCCGGCAGCGTGGAGATAAGCGTTTTGGCCTTGTCGATGCCGGCTCTCCTGAGCGTGTCATCCTCGGTGGCCTCGCCCTGCACGAACAGGAGTCCTTCGCGCTCGAGCAATTGGATCGATTCGGCGTCTTTTTCAATAACGACAAAATCGACTTTCTTCTTCTGAAATTCCTTCGCTACCTGACGGCCGACTCTGCCGAAACCGGCGATTATGAATTGACCGTTCATCTTGCTTATTTTGTTTTCCATTTTCCGTCTCCCAAAGATATCCCGAAAGTGCCCTTCGAGTACCAGTTCTCCGATTACGGAGGCCGTGAAGCCGGCCAGTGCGACGCCGACCAATATGAGGAATATGACGAAGATTCTGCCGAGCGGATGCAGTGGCGTGACTTCGCCGAACCCTACTGTCGACAGCGTGATAACCGTCATATACAGAGCATCGATCGGATCCATCCCCTCGATTGTCATCAATCCGACCGTACCGAGAACGATGATGACCAGCATTCCGCCGAAGGCGACGGCCAGTTTCTGCGAGGTAGTGAGTCGATTCGAGCGGCTGTCGTATCCGTTCATGCCCGAAAATTACTCCGCCCGGTGCACGCCACCAACAAAAAAACGCGGTCGGACAGACAGTTCCGAGGTGAAAAATCTATTGCATCGCTCGACGCGGTTTTAGTTGACTGATTTCGGACGATTCATTACTTAGCACCCTATGGTCAAACCTGACGGTTCCCTGAACCCATTCCGTAAGTTTCTCTACTATCATCTGCCGGTGATAGTATTCGCGGCTCTAATATTCCTTGTCTCTTCCATACCCAATCTGCGAACACCGAGAATAAGATTTCTCACGCTTGACAAGGTGGCCCATTTCATTGAGTATGCCGTTTTTTCCTTTCTGACGTTCCGCTCCTTCTCCAATTTCGGCAAATGGATGACGCCTACGCGGGCGATGCTGCTTTCCGGACTCTTTCTCTGTCTATTTGCGGCGCTGGACGAGTACCACCAGAGCTTCGTGAGAGGACGGACTTCCGACGTCTATGACCTGCTTACCGACGTAGCCGGCGCCTTTCTCGTCCTCCTGTATCTTCGCCTGCGTAACCGTCAGTCCGCCAAGATACAAGCCCCTGAGCAATAATTACGCAATCGGCCTAATTGGCTTGACTTTTGGGGATTTTTCTCTATATTAGGCTGGTAAAAAAAGGCCCTTACTATAGTGTGGGAGAAGGGCTTTTACGCCTGTTAGGTTTTACAAATCCTATTGGTCCAACAAGATTGGCTAAGTCTGAAAAGCAAAAGAATGATTTGAAGCGAACCATGTCGCGTCCGGCGGTCATTTGCCGCCGCTTGTCGAGTTCGAACGAGTTGTGGTATTCGCCCCAGCCGGGAGTTTCGCCTGAGTAATCGGTGCGCGATTTCTTCCGTGGACAATTCGTGTATTGAATGATTGAATAGCGTAAATCATAAACAATTTTGAGAGGGTATTTGTATGAGGTCAAAACTATTACTTCTATCCCTGGCAGTTCTATTATTTTCCTTTGGCATGGTCCAGGGACAGAGTCTGACACTTGACCATGTGGACGGCCTTTACGCGCCGGACACTATTCCCGTTGGTCAAACCGTGACCTTCTATCTCCGGATTACCAATAACGATTCCAATCATGGCGGAATCACCAACGGATTCCGGATATATTCACCCGATGGCGCCCAATGGGGTACCACCGTCGCTGACACCCTGCCGCTGAACTGGTCCCAGTGGTTTAGTCTGGTCTATTCGATAGCCCGCTTCAGTATCGACGGTCAGGGAGCCGATACCGTCGGATTTGGCGGATCCTACAATCCGCTTAACTCCGTCGGCCTTCCCGCTGGCTTTGATTCAGTATCGTATACTATAACGATTGGACCGATCGACCCTCAGTACAACGGTAAGACGATCGTTTTGGATTCCAGCTATTATCCGCCGATCGGTCGGTGGAAATGGGCCGGACCGGACGCCTTCCCGAGCTGGGACGGTCCCCATACGTTTACGATTTTCGATCCGAACGCAGTCCCCACCGGCAATCTTCAACTTTCTCCTGGTTCATTGAACTTCAGTGCCCAGGAAGGCGGAAGCAACCCGGCCGCTCAGAGTTTCAACGTGGCCGAAGCGGCCGCCGGCAATATTGCCTTCACCGCTTCGGAGACCGCACCCTGGTTTGGAATCTCCGCCACCAGCGGTACCACGCCCCAGGATATTTCGGTCAATGTTGATATCACCGGACTGGCGCCCGGAGATTATACTGATTCGATCATGATCAGCTCCACCGATGCGGCGAACTCTCCGCAATATGAAGTTATCAATCTCACCGTGACACCATCCCCCAAGAATCTGGTTGTCTCGCCGACACCTCTGAATTTCAACGCTATCGAGGGTGGCACAAACCCGGCTCAGCAGAGCTTCACGGTAAGCGAGCAGAGTGGTGCCGCTATATCTTTCACTGCCAACGAAACGGCTTCATGGTTCAGCCTCGCCGGAATAGCCGGAACGACGCCAGACGATATTCAGGTGAATGTCGACATCACCGGTCTGGCTCCCGGAACCTACACCGACTCGGTGGAAGTTGCCTCGGTTGAAGCGGACAACTCACCGGTGTACGAGGTTGTCAACCTGACGGTAGCGCCTTCGCCGAAGACGCTTGTCGTCGCCCCGACGAGTCTTGACTTCACCGCTCCTGAGGGCGGTCCAAATCCGTCAGCGAAGACGTTCAATGTTTCTGAGGAGGGTGGAGCGGCTATCGCCTACACGGCGTATCGAGCCCCCACCACCGGTGGATGGATGACCCTTGCCGACTCTACCGGAACAACTCCGGGTTCGGTGACAGTCAATGTCGACGTTACAGGGTTGGCTGCCGGTACCTATCATGACACCGCATTTGTCATGTCCGGAGACGCTTCCAACGGGCCTCTCCCGGTGGTCGTCAATCTGACCGTCAACACGGTCGTAACCTACTCCCTCGTCGCTACTCCGGACACGCTCGACTTCACGACCACGGTTGGGACAAGTCCCGATCCTAAAGCGGTAGTCGTCACCGAATCGGGCGGTGGGAATATTGCGTACAACGCTACCAAGACCGCTCCGTGGCTCGCGCTGGCGGCCGGCACCGGGAATACTCCCGACAGCCTGATGGTGACAGTCGATGCCAGTTCGCTCGCGGTTGGAACCTATTCCGATACGATTACGATAATCAGCGCTCAGGCCACCAACTCACCTTTGAAGGTAGTGGTCAGGCTTAGTGTAAATGAAATTCCGCCGGCCGTGTTGCTGGCAGCCTCTCCGGATTCGCTGGTCTTCACTGCCACCGTCGGAGGGGCCGATCCTGACACGATGTATTTCGACGTCAGCGAAGTAGGCGGCACCAATATCGAATTCAGCGTATCCGATACGACAAGTTGGTTCGATGAAGGCGGATTCACTTCGGGTACCACGCCGGCCACGGTTCCGGTCGCGGTGCATATCGGTTCATTGACCGAAGGCGACTATTACGGCGAGGTCATGGTATCGTCGGCCGCCGCCGGCAATTCTCCGATCTACGTACCGGTGTTTCTGCATCTTGTCGGCCAGCCGAACAACCCGCCGACATTCGTGACCGAAATACACGATACGACCATCACCGAGTGCGACACGCTCGATATGATGTTCACGGCTGAAGACATCGACGGTGACCCGGTCGTACTGACCCTGGATACGCTCGTCGACAATATGACCTTCACTTCGGATTCGGCCGGTAACGGCGAGTTCGTTTTCACTCCGAGCTTCAGCCAGTCGGGCGTCTACCCGCTGGCGATCCATGCCAGTGACGGTCATTCCGTAACGACCGCCACCTTCACCGTAACCGTGCTGGATTGCCAGCCCGGCACCGAAGGCGACACGGTGACCGTAGCCACCGTCCCGGCCGTACCCGGTGCGCAGGTAACAGTTCAAGTCGATATCGCCAACCAGTGTAACGTGAGCGATATCAGCACTTATCTTGCCTGGACTTCAAGCTATCTCACCCTCGATTCGGCCAACTTCGCCGACTCGCGCATCGACAGCCTGACCGGAAAGTTCTTCAGCATTGACAACGATGCTCACACGGTCAGCTTCGGGCAAATGTCCACGATGGACGAGATGGTCCCGAGCGGTTCGGGCAATTTGATCAACCTGTATTTCTCCCTCGCGGTGAATACTCCGGCCGATTTCTATTCGATCGATCTTTACGGCACGTTCCCGACCACTTACAATCCACAGTTCGTGCGCGATTGCGGAAGTGGTGACGAGACTGTCCAGCCGGTCTTCATACCGGGTGGAATCGTTGTCGATACGTCAGGAAACTACGTCTGCGGATATGTTGTCGATCCAGACGGTAACCCGGTCCCGGGTGCCACCGTCCAGCTCTGGGATGATTTCCCGGGTGGCATGGTGGTCGACACCACCCTGGCGAGCGGAACCGGCGTGTTTGCATTCGCCGACTTCAACACGATCCCGTTCGATCTGTGGGCGTACAAAGACGGCTATTATCCGGGCAAGGTCGAGCACATCAATTTCGCCCAGAGCGGCATCATGATCGTGCTCACTCCGTATACTCCGGTCACGCCGACCAATACGAACGTGCGCTACTACTGCGATTTCAATACCTATATGGATGCTCCGCTGCCGGTTGGATCCGTGATCGATGCTTATGATCCGGACGGTATCCGGTGCGGAAGCTTCTTCGTAACCGAGCCGGGCAAATACGGATTCCTGTATGTTTACGGTGATGATCCGTATGAACCGGGAGACCAGGGCGCGCAGGAAGGTGATGTCATCAGCTTCTATGTCAACGGTCTCGCCGCCATTCCGTCGGTCACTCCGATTTGGAGCGAGAACCTCGACCGCCAGGAAGTCTGTCTCGATGTTCCGAATGCGACCACCCATACCTGTCACCTGCGTGAAGGATGGAATCTGATAAGCTGGAACCTTGACACCAAGTCGGATGACATTCTGACTGTGCTTTCTTCTCTCGGAGAATGCCTTGAAGTGGTCCAGGGATTCGAACAGGGTGCGCTTACTTACGACACCCAACTCCCTGAGTTCTCAGACCTCTGGCAGGTCGATCACCTCAGCGGCTACTGGGTGAAGGTAAGCTGCGACGTCGATCTGGAGATCACCGGCATGCCCGTTCCGACGACCACGCCGATACCGGTCACGGCCGGTTGGAACCTGGTCTCTTATCTACCGGAAACTTCGATGCCGACCGCCGATGGATTCGCTTCAATAATGAACGATCTGATCGTGGCTCAGGGCTTCGACTCAGTCGGTATGACTTATGTCCCGACTGATGTTCCGCACAGTGACCTGCTTGAACTCAATCCGTGCTTCGGGTACTGGGTCAAAGTCCGTAACGACGGCGAGCTGATCTACCCGGGCCAGGGACCGTCGCTCGCAGCCCAAAAGGGCACCGGTCTGCAGGCGAGTCTCGGCACTGCGTTCAACGATGTGACGCCGACCACCCAGTGGATCAATCTCTATTCGCACGATCTGACGGTCAACGGCGATGAAGTTACCGCCGGAAGCCGGGTCGATGCGTACTCGGAGAATGGCGCCAAGGTCGGAAGCTACGTTATGAACCGGAGCGGACATTTCGGCTTCATGCCGATTTATGCCGCCGATCCCGGAACTTCCGGATTGACCGCCGGCCAGAGCTTCTACCTCACCGTGAACGACGTCAGAACCGACCAGACTTTCACCTGGACCAAATCGGGTGACAAGCTCGAGATCAAGGGTCTGACTTCGAAGTCGGCTTCGGAAGAACCGCTTCCGGAGAAGTTCGGTCTGCATCAGAACTATCCGAATCCGTTCAACCCGACTACGACTATCAGCTTCAGCCTGCCTGCCGCCGGCAAGGCGAAGATTGAAGTTTTCAACATTCTTGGCAATCTGGTCGCCACGCCGTTTGACGGTACCGCCCAGTCCGGCCTCAATGAAGTTGTTTGGGACGGCAGAAATAGCAACGGGGAGACCGTTTCCTCGGGTATTTATTTCTATCGCCTGTCTGCCGATAACTACAATGAGACCAAAAAAATGACCCTGTTGAAATAGTAGTCAGGCATTGTAGTCTATAAATCAAGTTCCGGTCGGCTTGCCAAAGCCGGCCGGAATGGATATGGTGAGGACATGAATAAAAAGGTTTTACTCTTGCTCATACTTGTGGTGCTTGCGGTTGCCTTCTATCAACTGCAGGCCGACGTTATTCCCACCAACGTATGGGCGGATTACTACGGATCGGTGACGGTCAATGGCCAGCCGGCGGCAGTCGGAACGGTGGTCGATGCCTACGATCCGCAAGGAGTCCATTGCGGCACCTTCGCCGTCGATTCTGCCGGTGACTACGGCTTTCTGCATGTCTATGGCGATGACGATACTTCGCTCGCCGTGGATCATGGCGCCGAATTGGGTGACTCGATTACATTCAGAGTTAACGGAAAGACCGCCACTCGCACCGTCGTGAGCGGCGGTCTGACCTGGACCTCAAGCACCCAGAATAACGTCGATCTTGCAGCCACGCAGACGGTCGCTTTCACCGCTGTTACCCTGCCTTCGGCCAAAGCAGCGGTTCCCGGCGATACTGTAGGGTTCGACGTTGGTATCCGCAACGACGGCGACGGAATCGATCTCTACGGAGTGCACTCAACTGTTCGGGTGTCTGCCCAGACAATCGATCAGCCCGGATTCTCCCAGGCTAACCCGGGAGATACGGTGAACGTGCATTTCGACGTTGCCCTCGATCTTCTCGGAGGCGGCGCCGATACCGTGTACACGATCACCTATACGATCTATTCGCAGGTCGACACGACGGTGACGTACACCGACAGCGTGTTGCTCTTCAAGTCGATCACCGATGTTGGCGACAACGGTTGGGCGAATCTTCCGGACAAGTTCAACCTCTTCCAGAACTACCCCAATCCGTTTAACCCGACCACGACTATCGCCTTTAATCTGCCGAGCCGTTCGGTGGTGAATCTCGAAGTCATCAACATGCTCGGACAGGTAGTCGATGCCAGATCGCTCGGTAATCTGCCGGCCGGACTGCATGAGATCGAGTATGACGCCTCCCGGCTCGCCAGCGGCGTCTACTTCTATCGGCTCATTACCGACAATCATTCTCTGAGCCGGAAGATGATCCTGCTCAAGTAGATAGCTGCGATTGCAAAGTATAAACCCCGGCTTCCGGTCGGGGTTTTTTATTGTTGTGTTGGCTGAATCATTCGCTTATCATGGCGGGAAAGATTGGAGAAATTGGGCACACCTTCGACATCCGGGAGTACTATGGCACTGACGCTTCGCGCGGTCGGCAAGACCGATAAGGGTCTTGTTCGCCCCGGGAATGAAGATACATTACTGGTCGATCAGGACCACTCCGTATTTGCCGTATGTGACGGCATGGGCGGCGCACAGGCAGGCGAAGTGGCGTCGATGATGGCGGCCGATATCGTCCACACTTCCTTCACCGAGTTTGCCGGTGAGCTGTCTGAGGACGACGCCCTCAAACTCGATCGCCATCTACCGACGAGCGGCGATGTCCTGGTTAAAGCGATCCGTCTGGCCAATCGCGCGATCTACAACAAGGCCAATTCCAGTTCCACTCTTCACGGTATGGGCACGACAGTTGTGGCTCTTGCTCTCGAAAAAAACATGATGTCGGTTGCGCATGTCGGTGACAGCCGCGCTTATAAAATCGAAGAACGCGGGCTCGTTCCGCTCACCCGTGATCACTCCTGGGTAAACGAAATCCAACAGAGCCAGAATCTGACAGCCGAAGAGGCTGCTTCGGTGGTGGGCAAGAACGTGATCACTCGGGCGCTCGGGGTCAGGAGTAATGTCGACGTCGACTACCGTCTCATGCAGGTCAATCCGGGAGACAAGTTCCTCATCTGTTCCGATGGACTGTGCGGATATGCCGACGATGACGAGATCTTTATGGCGATTCGACGGGTGCGCGATGATCTGGACAAGGTGGTTGACAACCTGATTCAACTCGCCAACGACCGAGGCGGCGCGGACAACGTGACTGTTGTCGCTCTCGAAGTAGTCGAGGTAGCCGAGACCGATCTTCCC
>CAZFOY010000010.1:0-72221 GCA_964520865.1 uncultured Ignavibacteriales bacterium
GAACCCCGGACACGCGGATTATGATTCCGCTGCTCTAACCAACTGAGCTACACCGCCATTTAAGATCGAAGTGTCGCCGGATTCAACCGATCAGCCGGCCGAATCCGTAGCCCACTAATTTATCAATTCTCCCCCGTCCGTCAAGACATAAAAGATCAATCAGTCAAAATCACGAGCCCATTCGGGCGAATGGCAGTTTGTATGAAGTAACTGCCCTACGACGCTTGATAACGGTGAATGGCAGTTTCTAAGAAGGAACTGCCCTACGCAGCCTGGCGGGACCAAAGGCAGCTTCTAAGAAGGAGCTGCCCTACAATTGTCGATGTATGTAAGTGAATGCAATAGAAAACCGGAGTCCGTGCCTGGACTCCGGTCAATCATGTATATGAAAAAGAGACTCCAAAAGGAAGTAATACAACCGAGCTTTCTTTTTCCCTGGTACTGGCGCCTCTTGTCCTCCGTGACTTCGGGGAGAGAAAAGGAGTTCCCCCTCACTTAGGAACTCCTTCATCCCCACCTCTTAAATACCCTTCACCGCCATACTAATATTTAAGAGCAACTAACTTCGAGCCTGTAATAAACAACATTTGTGCCAAAATTGCGCAACTGGCCATAATGGCGCGTAAAACTATGTTTCATAGCAAAATAACATGCCCCGTCGGATCAGCCCCTATGCGATGCCAAAGACCAACACGCAATTACTGCGCCTCTCTCCTCACCCGCAACTTTGCCTGATTTTACATATGATACTGCGAACCAACGAGATAGGCTTTCGCACGCGATGCGGCACAATTTCAGGTCCTGACAGTCACATCGCAGGACCTGCTCATGCCGGTATCCGTCAGCGCTTCTTGGCCAGATGCACCGATTCCTTGTGGAGGTCGTGGGCAGCTTCCATAATCGACTCGGAAATGACCGGATGACCGAATATGAGCGAACCGAGCTGCTTGACAGTCATTCCCCGATTAATCGCCAGGGCGGCTGTATGAATGATCTCCGTGGCGTGAACTCCGACCACATGGACACCGAGAATCTTGTCCGTCTTGGCGTCGCCGATGATCTTAACTTCGCCGGCAATTTCGTTCTCGGCATGCGCCTTGCCCAGCACTCGAAGGGGGAATCGTCCGATCAGGATCTCGTGCTTCTCGGCTGCCTCAGCCTCACGCATGCCAACCGAGGCGACTTCCGGATGGGTGAAGATGACGGAGGGGACACCCAGGTAGTTCTTCTTCGCCTTGCCGCCCATGGCATTGTCAACCGCAATCGAACCGTCATGAACTGCTGTATACGCAAGGAGTATCTGACCGCGAACATCGCCGATCGCAAAGATATTCTTCACGTTCGTTCGCATATCGTCACCGGTCGGAACGGAGCCGTTCTTGTTTAGCTTGACACCGGCTTCTTCCAGACCGAGATCCTCGGTGTTGAACCTTCGTCCGACCGCCACCAGCACCTGGTTCGCGTCGACCGTCTTGCCGTTGGAGAGCTTGGCCTGTACTCCTTCCGGTCCCGGGCCGATTGACTCAACCTTTGTCTTGGTGAACAGGTTTACTTTGAGCTTCTTCAGCTCCCGCTCGAACAGTTTGGAGCTGTCGGCATCTTCCATCGGAAGGGCATGATCGAGCATTTCCACCATCGTCACTTCTACATCGAGCAGCGACAGCATGCACGCCCACTCGCATCCAATGACGCCGGCGCCGATTATCAAAATCGATTTAGGCAGATGTTCAAGTTCAAGGAGGTGATCGGAGTTGAGAATTCGTGCACCATCGACCGGGAAAGTCGGAATGTTCGCCGACCGGGAGCCGGTGGCAACGATGATATTCTCGGTCTTGAGGCGGGTCTCGTCGCCGTTGTCGTCGGTAACGATTACTTCGTTCTTGCCGGCAAGCCTTCCGAAGCCGTTGAAGTAATCGACGCCGTGAGATTTGAAAAGCTGGCCGATCCCGCCGACCAGTCCACCGACAATTTTATCTTTCCGTGCCCGCATCGCCAGCCAGTCATAGATTGGCGGCACGGCGAGCTTGATCCCGAAGCTCTCGGACTCTTTCATGCGCTTGTACTGCTCGGCGGACGCTATGAGGGCCTTGGACGGAATACACCCGCGATTGAGACAGACACCGCCGAGTTTATCGTATTCGATAACGGCTACCTTGGCCCCTTTGATGGCTGCCCTGATGCCGGCTGTGTAGCCGCCCGGGCCGCCGCCTATTATGACTATATTGTAGTTTTCTATGATTATGCTCCTTCTTTGACTTATTCAGTCTCCGTTTGGACGAGTAAGGTAATCCGACAGCAGGAAATTGGCAAGCCGTTTTGGGGCAAAAAAAAGCCCCGCCTTAGCGGGGCCGATTCATATCCACACTATGTGCGATTTAGATTCCGCCGGTGCTGGCCGAGAAGGTGACTACCACTTTGCCCGAATCTACCGTCAGCTCACCTGATCCACAGGTGGCATACAGATTCATTTTGCCCGTCTTGGCCAGTGCCTTGAGACGGTCCAGGTTCATCAGGTAGTTGAACGACTCCGCATAGGTGATGTGCCGTTCCCCCGGCGCAACCGTCAGTTCGTTGATGATTAGCGACTTCGTTGGGTTCGCATCGAGACACGATTTGTCTGCGCACAAGGTATGACTTCCGTCGTCAACGTAGGCGTAGAAAGTCAGGCTCGTGCTTCCGCTGTTGTGCACCCAGAGTTCGAATCCGACAAGATCAATATTGTCGATTTCGTCCTTATGGTCCTCCCAGACGGAATTGCCGGTAACGTCAACCTTGTAGTAATAAAACCCGGTAGATCCTGTCGTGAAACTGAACGATTGATCGACGACGAATGTGCCTGAGAGCAGGCAACCGGTGAAGAACATAGCGATCAACAGGAGACCGCCGAAATAAATCAGACTTTTTCTGGTCATGACGATCTCCTTCTACTTCCCGAAACTATAGTTAACGCCTGCGATCAAGACGAACGACTTCTTGGATCCACCTCCGTCGGTCGGAACTACGGTCAGCAAGCCGCGTCCATCCACCGAAAGCTTCGGACCGACGCCTATGGCAACCCCCAGTCCGCCGTCGAAGCCGGACTTGCTGATATCCTGACCGGTTTGGTCACGTTTGATCTTGTAGATCCCCAGACCTCCGACCAGAAAGACATTCAGGCCGGGAGCGGAGAACGGAGCCCCGAGGAGACCGTCGACTCCGAAGTAGGTGATCTTGGAGCCGTCGAGATCCGGGCTGATACCGGCGATCGAGGCTTTGCCGTATGAGGTGAATCTGAGATTCGGCTCGATCGTGAGAATCGGGATTGCTTTGACCCGGGCGCGGATTCCGAAGGTTGCACCCTGCGCCTGATCGTCCTGGGCCACCGGAATGTCGACTCCGGCGAAAGCTCCTGCCCCGAGGGAGAGCCCCTGCCCGACAGCGGCGGCTGAGCAGATCAGCAACAGAGTCACTAACACAGCCATCTGTTTCATGTTTTCTCTTCCTCTCTCAAGTAAAGGTTTAGTATGAACTGGCGATACGAACGTGCTTGACTATGAAGAAATTTTACCTCAGATGAAAATCAATGTCAACAATTTTCCGCCCTGCCACAGACACGCCTTGTCTCCGGACGCCCCAATGGGCAGCTGCCAGAACATGGGCTCAAGGGTGTGGCAGGCGTCCCGCCGAGGAAGCGAGTCGGTGAGTCTCGGAGCAGTGTTGTCTTTTTTTCGTTCGTCGGGCAATTGCCCCAAAAAAGTCTTGACAAGATTCGTTTTTCGCTTATTATAGGCTGTTTTTATTAAACAAAAAAGTAGTTTATATTAAACTTTTTTCCGGTTCTGCCGTTTAACGGATTGATATGAATATAAACATCGGCCGCAAGATCAAGAGCCTCCGTCTCGCCTCGGACCTGACTCAGGAAGAGTTGGCCAACCGGGCAATGCTGACTAAGGGGTTCATCTCCCAACTGGAGAACGAGAAGTTCCAGACTTCGATTTCACTGGAATCGCTGGCAGACATTCTCGATGCCCTCGGGATCAGCCTCTCGAAGTTCTTCGCCGATGCCAATGAGACTCGTGCCGTCTTCAAACCTTCAGATCGGGTCCCGCTGGAAGGAACGGGAGCCGCACGATTCGAACTGCTAGTTCCGGGGTCCACGAACAATTTGATGGACCCTATTTTCATCGAGCTGAAGCCCGGCGAGAAACTCGAGAAGAGCGACCCGCATCCGGGAGAGCAGTTCGGCTACGTCCTGAAGGGGACGATTACGCTGACGTTGAACAAACAGAAGTACCCGGTCGGTCGTAGTAGTTGCTTTTACTTTAAGTCTGATCAACCGCATCAGATCTCGAACCCGGGCGATTCGGTAGCCGCGTTTTTGTGGGTTACCACGCCGCCATTGCTCTGAGACCGACCGTCTCGGAGCCGTAACCGTGAATTCTAACCTCTTAGAAGGAGGAAGTTAGAAGAAAATGAAGATACTCGGACGACATCTCGTAGTCGAACTCACCGGCTGTAATAATACAATTCTGGACGACATATCACGGCTGGAGGAGTATATGAACGAATCTGTGCGTCGTTCCGGCGCTACTATTGTCGAATCCGTTTTTCATCGTTACAACCCCCAGGGCGTTTCCGGTGTGGTGGTTATTGCCGAGTCTCACATCTCGATCCACACCTGGCCGGAATACGGCTACGCCGCGGTCGACTTCTTCACCTGCGGTGAGTCTGTCGACCCGTACAAGGCGTACGAGTACATGAAAGAAAAACTGGAATCGACCGACGGTCATATTTCCGAGATTAAACGTGGTATTCCTTCGTTGCACGACGAGATAATCAGCCACAAACCGTTTCAACCGTCTTATGCTTCGGCCAAGGCCGCGAGCTAAAAAGGTAGGCAAATGACCCAATCCGTTGACTTCTCCATTCTGGAGAACAACGCCCTGAAGCGGGGCGTCAGCATTGACAGTGTCAGAGAGGTGTTCCACCACAAACAGCTCGACACCCCTGTCTTGCTGCTGTCCCGGAGCGAGATTCGGCGCAACTATGATGCGATGAAGCAGGCACTTCCCCGAGTGAACATTCATTACGCGGTCAAGCCGAACAACCATGAGGCGTATATCCGCGAAGTGTTCAATCGCGGCGGCAATTTCGATGTCTGTTCCGCCGGAGAGATCGAGCAGGTTCTCAAAACCGGAATCGATCCGGCCACGCTGATGCACTCGCACCCGATCAAATCGACGCGGGAATTCGACTATGCGGTAGGCCAGGGGGTTGAGTTGTTCGTGGTCGACAATCCGGAAGAGATCAAGAAGCTCAGCCGATACGACAAGAAGCTCAAGATCATGATTCGATTTCGGATCAATACCAATACCACCGCTGTGGTCAATCTGCAGTATAAATTCGGCTGCACGGTCGACGCGGTCCTTCCGCTTGCCCAAAAGATCCGTGAGGCCGGGCATGACTTCTACGGCCTCTGCTTCCATATCGGCTCGCAGTGCATCTACGCCGAGAATTACATCAAGGCGATCAAGGCGGCGCACAAGCTGATTAACGCCCTGGATCTGGCCGGATTCGACGTACGTATGCTTGACATCGGCGGGGGGTTCCCGGTCGAGTATATCGAGCCGGTACCACCGATCGACGAATTCTGCAAGCCTATTGCCAGAGCGCTGGACCGGCACATCCGCCCCGGAATCAAAATCATCAGTGAGCCCGGTCGGTTTATCGCCGCCTCGCCGGTCAACCTCTTTGTCTCGGTCGTAGGCAAATCCTATCGCGACGGCAAGATGTGGTATTACCTTGACGACGGTCTTTATTCGACCTTCTCAGGCATTGTCTTTGACCACTGCCAGTACCCGGTAGTAACAACCCGAAACGGCGAGAAGAAGCTGTCGGTACTGGCCGGACCGACGTGTGATTCGTTCGACGTCATGTACGACGGGCTGATGCTCCCCGAACACGAAGTCGGCGACAAACTGCTGTTCACCGCAACCGGCGCCTACTGCTCGGTCTCCGGATCGAGTTTCAACGCGCTGCGGCGGCCGGAATACGTCATAATAGATTAGAGACAGGAGTGATGGAGAAGAAGCCCGGAGTAGAATCGACTTACATAACCGAAGAAGGGATGGCCGATCTCTGGAATGTCTGGTACAGTGAACTTCACGACGGACTTTCCGGCCTGACTATCAAGGTCGATCGGATCCTTGAGTCGGTCCAGTCGGAGTTCCAGCGCATCGATGTGCTGGAAAGCAAGGACTTCGGAAAACTCCTCGTGCTCTACGGATCGCTGATGGTCTGCGACCGGGACAACAACTCTTACAATGAAATGATCACGCATGTTCCGCTGTTCGTCCACCCATCGCCGAAGAAAGTCCTGATTATCGGCGGCGGGGACTGCGGTGCCCTTACCGAAGTTCTGAAGCATCCTGAGGTCGAACAGTGTACTATGTGCGAAATAGACAAGATGGTGGTGGAAGTGTCGCAGCGGCACTTCCCCTACCTCACCGAGGGCCTGAAGGACCCAAGGGCCGAATTGATTTTCAGCGATGGGAAGAAGTTCATCGAAGAAGGATCGCATAAATACGACGTCGTGATTCTGGATCTCTCCGATCCGATCGGACCGGCCGCGGACCTCTTTCAGAAGAGCTTCCATCAGACGGTGCATGACAGTCTGAACGACGACGGTATTCTGGTCGCCCAGACGGAATCACCGTTCTACAACCAGAAGACGGTCGCAAAGATTCACCAGAACCTTCGCTCGATCTTCCCCATAGCCCGCATGTACACCTGTTTCATGCCGATCTACCCCTCGTCACTCTGGTCGTTTGCATTTTGCAGCAAGAAGTATGACCCGATTAAGGATTTTGATGAGTCGCGTTACGCAACCCAGAAGCCTGCCACCCGTTATTATAACGCTGAAATTCATCGGGGATCATTCGCTCTTCCGCAATTCGCAAGAGAACTTCTGACCGAATAACGGAACCGGATATCGTACTCGTCGTTATAGACAGTGATGAAACCGGTCCTCCTCATTCAAAATACTCCCTTCGAATCCCCCGGCAGTATTCCTTCATATCTCAACGACAGACATATTCGCTACACGCTCGGCAAGAGCTTCGAAGACGGAGCATCACTTCCGGCGGTCGAGTCGGTCGGTGCTGTGATTAATCTCGGTTGTCCGAACTCGGTGACGAGATATGCCGAGTACGACTTTCTAAAGCGGCTTTATTCGTTTGTGGCACAGGCTGTGAGAGTCAACACTCCTTATCTCGGCATTTGCTTCGGAGGACAGCTCCTCGCGAAGATTCTCGGAGCCCGGGTAGAAGCCAACCCGGTGAAGGAGATCGGTACCTATCAGGTTGAATTGACCGATGACGGCAAGTCCGATCCGTTGTTTGCCGGCTTCCCCGAGAAATTCCCCGTTTTTCATTGGCACGGAGATACTTTTCGCATTCCTTTCGACGCCACTCATCTGGTCTCGGGTGCGGACTGCCAAAATCAGGCCTTTAGACAAGGGAATTTTGTCGGACTGCAATTCCATCTCGAAGCGCTCGCGGACGAAGTGCCCAGTTGGTGTGACGCCTACTCGGACGAGCTCAGCGAATTCGGCAGAACGAAGGACAAGATTGTGGCCGAATATAAGACCAAAGAGAAAGAAGCAGTGAATCTGGGTTACCAGCTTCTCGATAACTTCTTTGCTCTCACCTCCTAATACACCTGATCGATTACCGAAGGCACCCTTTCGATTCTACCTTCTTTGTAGCCCACGTCAGGGTTACCACCCAGCTGGCATTCGAATCGGCTAACGCCGATTCTCACTGAGCTGGGCTACCGAAGCCGAATTGCTCGCGATACATGCAAACTCGTTTCTTTCTTCGTAGCCCACGTCAGTGAGGAGGGCGACAGCCCGAACGATTGCCACGTGGGGATAGAAAAGTTCGGCATGAGCCGAACCAACTGGGTTACCACCCAGCTGGCATTGCTGACGTTGAATGGCACGCTCGAATACGAGGGTGCCCTACTTCTCGGTCTCCTGATTCGAGCGATCCGGTCCGCCGTCCGACAAGATTTCTGCAATAAGAAAGCCCGGCATCCGTGCCGGGCTTTCGATGTATTGCTTACTCGAAGTTGACGATTACATCATCTCGTACAGAGCGGAAATCTGCAGGTTCATCTGACCGCTGTCTCTACCCGAAATGAAGTTGAAACCGTTCAGGAAGAGTCCCGGATCGGTGTAGGTGTCGACGTGCAGACGGTTCCAGTGGAAGCCGAAACCAAGATAGGTATCGTTGTACGGATAGTTGTACTTCCGTTCCAGCGACGGAGCCGGTACCCACTTCTCGCGATCCCAGTACGAAGTCGCGCCCATGCGGATATCCATCCACTTGAAGACGTCGGCGTCAAGACCGATCTTGAAATACGGAATGGTCGTGTAGGTGTCGCTCGCCTCGGAGGCAGTGCCGCCGGCCGGCGTCATTTCACCTTTCCACTTGTAGTACTGAATTCCGAAGTCCATCACGGCCAGGACGTTGGTAGCCGGAGTATAGTTCCAGCCGCAACCCAATTCGAAACCGGTCGTGGTGTACTTATCGGTCTCCTGAAGAGTTCCGGTATTGTCGTTGTACTTCGCACCGCGCTTCGAGTAACCGAAGGCCGCGTGCGGGATCAATGTGTAGTTCGGGCCCTGCTGGGCAAAATAACGGCCCATCACGCTCAGGTCCATAAATCCGTCCGGCTCACTCAGCTTGACGCCGGTTCTGTTTTCCTGGGTCCAGCTGCCGATACCTATGTTACCCGCGATATCCCACTTGCCGGTGGTCGGGGTCAGACCGAGACTCAGGGTGTACATACCGAAACCTTCCTTGTAAGGATAGGTAACGGTGGAATCGCCGGTGAGGTCGGAACTGCTGTGCACGATATTCAGATGGGCGCCGAAATTGTAATCGGACATCTGTCTCCCGAAGAAGAGATCGATGCGGTTGTTGTTCGACAATCCGTTGTTGAAATCAACCAGATTGTCACCCATCAGATCGGTCGGGTAAATTGTCGGGGAATTCGAGAAATAGGTCCCCAGAACCATCGGCTGGTCCGAACCGAGTTTCCAGTGAGCGCCGAATCTGTAGAAATCATACGGCGAGAGGGCCTTGTCCGGCATAACGTAGCCACTACCGAATTCGGCCACGGCGATGTTGGGATATTCGTAGGTGCGGGACGGATACAGCCAGATATTGGCGTCGTCCAGCAGGATATTGTTGTTATCCCCCATCGTGTAGACGCGCGTGTCGGTTGCCATAAGGGCCGCGGCCATCACGAGCAACAGAATGAAAGTGAGCGTTAACGTTTTCTTCATGATGATCTCCTAAAAAGTTTTAGTCCAAGTTAAAGTCGATTCCTTTTCTCAAATTCCTGTTTTGAAATTCTAAGAAAAGACTGTCATTTCATAGGCAATCCTCCCAAAGCTACACAGGACACTGTGAAACTTGCAATATCTTCCTTGAGTTGATTTCTAATCGATTGCGCTGTCGGTCTGTTACCTCATACTTAAGGTTTCAGTAAACCGGCAAATGTTAATGTATAGGGGAATTAAAAACAACAAAAAAATGGTGAAAAGTTGGTGAGCAATTTCATCGATTCCTCAAGGGAAAAATACCGGAAAAAATCGACCGACATTCGCCAATCTCAGCGCTTGATATCCTGCCAGATCGCTTCGAGTTCTTCGAGAGAATAATCTCCGAATTTCCTGCCGGAGCGCCGAACAGCTTCTTCTACCTGCCCGAAACGATCGGAGAATTTCTGCAAAGCGCGCTTGAGGGCAAGTTCCGGGTTGATGTCCAGCTTGCGCGCCAGCGATGCAATCGCGAACAGCAAGTCGCCAATCTCTTCGGCGAGCCTTTCTTTCTCATCGGAAATAATTTCCGCCTTAAGTTCGACCAGCTCTTCATCGATCTTCTCCAGCACATCGGCCGCCTTCTTCCAGTCAAAACCTACCCCCCCGGCCTTCTCTCCAACACGAAACGCCATAGTCAGCGCCGGCATCGAGCGAGGGATGCCGGAGAGGACCGATTCTTTTTCTCCCGACTCGATCTTGATTTTCTCCCATTGATCCCGCACCTGTTGCGGACTGAGGTCTTTCCGCTCGCCAAAGACGTGCGGATGGCGCCGGATAAGTTTCTCGTTGATTGAAGTAACCGCGTCGTTGACATCGAAGGCCTTGCGCTCGCTTGCCAACTGCGAGTGGAAAACAATTTGACAAATCAGATCGCCCAGCTCTTCCCGCAGGCTGGCGTCGTCTTTCGTTTCGATCGCCTCGGCTACCTCATATGATTCTTCGATCAGATACGGAAGCAGGCTTTCGTGCGTCTGCTTGCGGTCCCAGGCACAGCCTTCGTCAGAGCGAAGGACGGCCAGAATTGTCACCAATCGCTGAAACGGAGTAAGCCCTTTTTCGAATACACGCTCTTTTGATTCTGACATAACTGACGATAATGCTAATTGTTAACTGCCGGCAGGCCGAATCGGGCTTGCCTTGATGCCTTGACAAATACGCCGGGCAATCCTAAATTGCTTGATTTACCGGAAACCGCACCGGGCGGAAAACCTCCCGGCCAATATAAAGAACTGCTGGACAATGAGCAAGACGAACGACAATAAAGAAAAGAAATCGACAGCCTACTCACCGGCCGAGATTGAAGATACAACCTACGCGCGCTGGATCGAGCGCGGCTATTTCCACGCCGATCCGAAATCGACCAAACCGCCGTACTCCATCGTGATTCCTCCGCCGAACGTGACCGATGTGCTTCACCTTGGTCATGCCCTGAACAATACGATTCAGGATATTCTGATTCGCAAACACCGCCTCCAGGGATTTGAAACATGCTGGATCCCCGGAGCGGACCATGCCGGCATCGCAACCCAGGTTATCGTGGAAAAACAGCTGGTCAAAGAAGGATCGACCCGACGGGGAATCGGCCGGGATAAATTTGTCGAAAGGACCGCCGCCTGGGCAACCCGTAATAAAGGGATTATTCTGGGCCAGCTCCGCAAGATGGGATGTTCCTGCGACTGGGACCGCACTCGCTTCACGCTCGATGAAGAGCTTTCGCGGGCGGTGGGCGAAGTGTTCATCCACCTGCACAAGAAAGGGTGGATATACAAAGGGCATCGCATCGTCAACTGGTGTCCGTCCTGCCAGACTTCGCTTTCTGATGACGAGGTCGAACACCAGGATATCGAGGGCAGCCTCTGGTATATCCAGTACAAGATCAAGGGATCGGATGAGTTTCTGACGGTGGCCACGACACGTCCCGAGACTATGCTCGGCGATACGGCGCTCGCGGTCTCCCCCAAGGACAGCCGCTACAAAAAGTACGTCGGCAAGACGGTAATCCTCCCGATTCTCGAACGGGAGATCCCAATTGTCGCCGATAACTACGTCGATCCGGAATTCGGCACCGGCGTGGTCAAGGTCACCCCTGCTCACGATCCGAACGACTTCGAAATCGGACGCAGGCATGACCTTGAAGAGATCAACATTCTTAATACTGATGGATCACTCAATGAGAATACCGGTAAGTTCAAAGGATTTGACCGCTACGAAGGTCGCAAGAAACTTCTCGAAGAACTCAAGAAGAAAGGGTTCCTGGTCAAAACGGAGAAGTATGACCTGTCGGCTGGAACGTGCTATCGTTGTCACAACGTGATTGAACCGTATCTCTCGGAACAGTGGTTCGTGAAAATGGAAGAGCTGGCCCGGCCGGCGCTCGACGCCGTTAACTCGGGAAAGGTCCGGTTTCATCCGGACTACTGGTCCAAAACCTATCTCCACTGGATGGAGAATATCCGCGATTGGTGCATCTCCAGACAGCTCTGGTGGGGACATCGTATCCCTGTCTGGTACGCCGACGATGGGAAGATGTTTGTCTCGATAGACCGGCCGAAAGCCGAAGACTGCCCCGGCTACGACCCGGATTCGTTGGTGCAGGATGACGACGTTCTCGATACCTGGTTCTCGTCGTGGCTCTGGCCTTTCTCGACGCTCGGCTGGCCGCAGGAGACGGAAGATCTGAAGACGTTTTATCCGACCAGGGTACTCAGCACGGCTTCAGAGATTATTTTTCTCTGGGTCGCCCGCATGGTGATGGCCGGATATGAATTCCGCGGTGAAGCACCCTTCAGCGATGTCTATATTCATGGAACGGTACGCGATGCCAACGGTATCAAGATGTCGAAATCGCTCGGCAACGGCATCGATCCGCTCGAAATAATTGAGAAATACGGCGCCGATGCTCTTCGCATTTCCCTTGTGCTCGCCACACCCGACGGACAGGACCCTTGGATCAGCAAGAACACTTTCGAGATCGGGAGGAATTTCGTCAACAAGCTGCATCAGGTCTCACGATTCGTTATGATGCGGATGGGCGATTTGAAGATGAGTGTCGACGAGATCGACGACACCGATCTGGTCATTTTCGATCGATGGATTCTTTCCCGACTGGAAAGGACGATCGCGGCAGTCGACAGAGTATTCGACGAGTACCGGCTCTCGACAGCCGCTAAGACCCTGTACAATTTCATCTGGAATGACTACTGCTCGTGGTATATTGAACTTATCAAACCGGATCAGCCCGGAGTACCGATCCGCGAAGGATCGCTTAAGGTAGCGGCCTATGTACTCAATCAAATCCTCAAGCTGGCGCACCCGTTCATTCCGTTCGTCACCGAGAACATCTACATTGAGTTGAACTCCAGGCTGGGAAACCACGTCGAGACGATCATGTTCTCCTCCTGGCCGAAATCCGAGGGTAAACATATTAATGATTCTCTCGAGCAGAGTCTTGACCTGATTCAGACAGTCGTGACCGCGGTTCGGTCGGTCCGCGCGGAACTGAATGTTCCGCCGGGCAAGAAGTCCGATCTGTACATCCGGGTGAAGGATGCCCATTACGCCGAACTGCTCCAGAATCACATCGAGTATTTCCGTTCGCTGGCCAAGGTCGAGAAATTGTTCGCCGGCACCGACGTAAAGAAACCTCCAATGTCGGCCTCGACCGTTATCTCCGGCGCGGAGATATTCATTCCCCTGGCCGGGCTGATCGATATCGAAGTGGAAAAGAACCGGCTCGAAAAGGAGCTTACGAATCTCAAGGACCTGATGGAAAAGGTCTCCAAGAAGCTGGCCAATCCGGACTTTCTGTCGAATGCACCGGACGATGTGATCAGCCGGGAACGCTCCAAGAAGGACGATTTCCAGGAGCGGATTCAGAAGCTGAACAAGAATCTCGAGCAAATACTCGGCTGGTGAGTACGACCCTGGGTTGATTTCCGGTCCGGGTCGCGTTTTACCTCCAGGCCGCCGCTCTCCAATTATAGTTGCCTTTTGACATGACTTCGCCTTATCATGGCGGCAAGCAGAACTGTATCGGGTGGAGAAGATGACTGACACCATTCCCCTCTTCGACATAACTCTGCACTATCTTGCTCCCGTGGGGGCGGTGATGTTGCTGGGACTACTGGGCGGCAAGGCAGCCCGATACTTTCACATGCCCAAGGTGACCGGCTATCTGCTGGCCGGAGTGCTTATCGGTCCCTCGGTTCTCGGAATTCTCTCTGAAAACGTAGTGAAAGACCTGTCGCTGATCACCGAGATCGCCCTCGGTCTGATCATGTTTGCGCTCGGCGGTGTGTTCGAAATCCACCATATCCAGTCGGTCGGAAAGAAAATCCTCTGGCTGACGATCGGACAATCGCTCGGCGCGGTTGCTCTGACCACCGGGGCGCTCCTGTTGGTCGGCATGCACTGGTTTCCGGCGATCCTTTTGGGAACTATCGGAATCGCCACCGCGCCGGCCGCTACCCTGCTGGTCGTACGGGAGTTTGAAGCCAAAGGTGACTTCACCGACACCCTCATCACCGTCGTTGCAACTTCGAATATCGTCTGTATTCTCGGGTTCGAGCTGGTCTACTCCCTCGGCCAGATCAAGGAAGGTGCAAGTCTTTTGTATGCTGCATTGAGTCCGATCTACGAACTCGGCGGCGGCCTTCTCATCGGTGGCGTGGTCGGGTATATAATCTCGAAATGGGAGCAGCATATTGACGACCAGGCGGAGATGTTGATGATCATCATCGCCGGCGTCATGCTGGTGACCGGCCTTGCCCTGACATTGAATCTCCAGCCGCTCTTTGCCACCCTCGTCATGGGGGCGGTAACCACCAACCTCTCCCTCATGCATCGACTCGTCTATATCGAGCTGCGGCAAGTCGAGCAACCTCTCTACATCGCCTTCTTCGTACTCGCCGGAGCCGCTCTTCATCTTGAATTTCTTCCTGCTCTTGGACTCGCCGGCCTGACTTATCTGGCCAGCCGGGTGGGCGGAAAGATTCTCGGGATCTATTGGATTGCGCGGAAACAAGGACTTGCCGACTCAATACGAAAGTACCTCGGCCTCGGCATGTTGGTTCAGGCCGGTGTCGCTATCGGTCTGGTGGATATAGTGCGAAAATCAGACCCTGAATTGGGTGAACTCATCACACCGATCATTCTCTCTACAATCGTTATCTACGAAACGGTCGGGCCGCCGGTGATTCGCTACATCCTGATCAAAGCCGGGGACGCCGCTCCTTCCCAATAAAAAAAGAAGACCGTCCGGAGGGGGTGGACGATCTTCCATGGGAATGGGAGGTAAAAGAAATTTGTCTTAGTTTACGTTCTTATTCGAGAATTCCCTCAAAAAATCGGCAACGCTTCTGGCTCCCGCGGCATCGGGATACGAAGCCATTTCAAGCGGTATGACCTGATCCACGCGATGGCCCTGGGCGGTCAGGTGCGTGCGAATAAGATCGGTGACACGCTTCGATGCTATCTCGGCGCCCTGCCGGGTCGTCTCCGGAAACAAGAGGGCGAGACGGTTATCATCGAGACGCGAAACATTGTCAATGGCCCGAATATTCCGGCTCACCACCTCCATCAACTCGGTGATAATAGCTTCACTCCGGCCATCCTGATATCCGGATACAAATCCCAAGTCAATGACAATTAACGAAATAAAGATCCGGTACCGCTCTGCCCGCTTAAGCTCGATACCTACTTTGTCAAGAAAGGGCTCCTCGGTTGCCATGATCTCATTCACTGTGTCTATGCCGCTTCGTTTAAATTGTTTATAGACATTTCTGTCTGTTCAACTTTCAAACAGCAATTATCATTCCCGAGAGGCCTCCATGACTGAAAAGGAGAAAACTTTTCGGTCAGATTATCGCCGAAAGATCGTAAGAAGAAGGTAAAACTTTAGATAATAATTGATTAGACAATAGCGAGTAAACGGGTATAAAATACCCCACAAAAGTTATCCACACCCACACATGCACATCAATGCACATAATATGACGACACATTCCACTATTTCCAGCGGAAGGTCAGTAACTACTTGACGGAGTTAAGATTGTAGTCTTTGATCTTGTAGAGCAAAGAACGATAGCTGATTTCCAGCAGGTCGGCCGCCTTGCGGCGGTTCCAGTTTGTCTTGTGGAGAACTTCGGCGATAAGCTTCTTTTCCTCCTCGGCGATCTTCTTGCCGATGCGGTCCTTGAGGGAATAGCTATCACTCGGGCAGTCGTTGGCCGCCTGAGGTTGCGAGAGAGAATTGGCTACCGGGCGGGTTGTCGGAGAACCGGCCATCGGTTGGTTGCTTGATGAAGCGATCAGATTGGCGATGATAGTCTCGTCTTCACGGACCACCACCTGCTTGATCATATTCTCCAGCTGTCGGACATTGCCCGGCCAGTGGAAATCCATAAGTTGGGTGATCGTGTCGGATCCGACGCCGTTGAGTTGCTTGTCATACAGCTTATTGTACTTTTCCACGAAGTGACTGACCAGCACCGGAATGTCCTCGCGGCGCTCTCTGAGCGCAGGGAGAAACAAGGAGATTTCGTTGAGACGATAGAAGAGATCATCACGAAAGCCCTTTTCGCTGATGGCCAGCTCGAGATTTCGGTTGGTCGCACAGATGATGCGGACGTCGACATGGATATTCTGAATTCCGCCAACCCGGACGAATTCCTGCTGTTCCAGCACCTGAAGCAACTTGGACTGGAGTTCAAGCGGCATATCGCCGATTTCGTCGAGAAAAATCGTCCCCTTGTTGGCCAGCTCAAAGCGACCCTGCTTGTTCTTATGCGCACCGGTGAAAGCACCCTTCTCGTATCCGAACAGCTCGGCTTCGAGAAGATCCCGCGGAATCGCGGCACAATTGACTTTGATGAACGGCTTATTGCGCCGACCGGACATCTGGTGGAGAAGCCTGGCGACAATCTCTTTACCGGTACCCGATTCACCCCGAATCAGCACGGTAAGTTCCGAGTCGGCCACCTGTTCGACAATTCCCCTGACCTGCTGCATCGCATTCGAATCACCAATGAAATTCTCATAGGTGAAACGGGTCTCAAGCTGAGTCTTCAGCTCTTTATTTTCGTGACGAAGTTGCGATTTTTCCAACACACCGTTTATGTGAATCTCGATCTCCTGAACATCGAACGGCTTATTAATAAACTCAGCCGCACCCAGCTTGATCGAGTCGACGACGTACTGGGTCTCCCCATGTCCTGAAACCATGATCACATCCGGACGGGCATCAAGCTTGTTCAGTTTCTCGAGTACCTCGATCCCGTTCATTCCGGGCATCTTGATGTCAAGAAGGATCAGATCCGGCTTTTCCGTGGAGACCATCTGAAGCCCTTCGATGCCATCGCGGGCCGATACAAACTCGAATTTGCCGGACAATCCCTCTGTCAGGATCCACGACACCTTCGGGTCGTCGTCAATAACCAGTATTTTCACTTTTGATTTCGCCATATGATGTATTGGTTTTGCATATAGTATCGGCATTCAACCTCAGGAATCAAGCCCAAACTTACCAGTAATTTGCTTATATTTGGCAAGAATCTGCACCCTGCGGCTAAATCGCCCCGCTTGGGAAATATACGGTAAAAGTAGTCCCTTTTCCTTCCTCGGACTGTACGCTCAAGGTACCATCGTGGGCGGAAATAATCCGTTCGACCACGGCCAGGCCGAGTCCGGTCCCGGTCGCCTTGGTGGTGAAATACCGGTCGAATATCTTGGACAGGTTCTCCCGTTTGATTCCCTCACCGGTATCGGTCACCTTCATCGCCAGGTAGTCCACCTTCTTGTGCTCTGGACGCTCGATTACCCCTCTCACCGAGAGCTGCCCCCGGTCGGACATAGCGTCGATCGCGTTGATGAACAGATTGAGGAAGACTTCGAGTATCTGGTTTTTATTCACAATGACGTTCCAGTCGGCTTCATCAAAGCTCGACTGATACGCAATATCCTTCTTGCGAAGGTCCGGACCGACCAGCTCTGAGGCTTTCGTGACGATATGCCTGAGATCGACTCGCTCAGTCTGATACTTTTTCGGGTTGGAGAAATCGACCAGTTCTTTGACCAGCTCGTTCATCCGGTGGACTTCGTCTTCGACATTGACAAACAGATCCGAGTCGGCCAGTTCGCTACTCGTCCGGCTCTTGAGGATCTGCAGTCCTCCCTTGATCGTTGTCAGCGGACGCCGGAGATCGTGAGAGATCTCGGAAATCATGTTGCCCATGGTGAGGAGCCGGGTGGCGTTCAGGAGCGACTTTTCACGCTCGAACAGTATCGCCGATTGCGAGATGACCAGCTTGGCCAACGAGATATCTTCCTGACCGTAGGCGTGCTCTGAATCAGCACCGAGATAGAAGATATATGCCAGCTCGCCGTATTTGATTATCGGGATGGCCATATTGGCGTTCTTCGGATGGGGGAAGATCGTGCTCTTTTGCAGCCACTCGACAATGCGCTCAGTCAGGTCGTGGATGTCGTTTACGTCGACCTGACTTTCCGGATTCAAATGGAAGATGAGATCCTGCCACGGCGTCTGCCTCATATCGATCTTGCCGCTTCGCGTCATCGGAATGTACGGCATGCCGGTGATGCCGTCGGCCACGAAGATTTTGTTCTCACGATCCCAGTTGAACCAGATTGAAAAGTCGATCGGAAACAGCCGTCCGAGTTTATTGACCAGGCTTATCCGGAAATCGTGAAGCGTCTGGATCTGGGCCAGTTCGGTCGTGATCTCGTGAAGAATCTCGAACTCGATCAAGCGGCGCCGGTTCTTCTCGAACTGATTGGCATCGTCGACCGCAATAGCAGCCTGCGACGCAAAAGTTGTCAGGAGTCGAAGGTCGTTCTTGGTAAATATGCCACCGTCCTGCTTGTTGGCCATATTGATGACGCCAATCACTTTGTTCTTTATAATCAGGGGTGCGCACAATAGAGACGCGGCACCGTACCGCTCCTTGTTCATTCGCTTGAATCGAGAATCGTGCTCGACATCTTCAACTATCAGCGGCTCGCCGTGGGCGGCGACATACCCCGCAATCGATTCACCGACCGGCAGGCGGGTCGACGACACCACCTTCCCTTCGAGTCCGATGGCCGCTTCGATCGTCATGCACTCTCCTGTTTCATCGAGCAACATGATCGAGCCGACCTGGGCCTCGGTCACGTTCGAGGCAAGCGCCACGATCTGACGCAGAAGTTCTTTAAGATTAGCGGTAGAGCCTATAGATTTCCCGGCTTCGTACAAAGCGTTCAGCTCGCCTATTCGGCGATGAAGTATCAAGTTCGAGATCTTAAGTTCTTCGAGCAGGCGGAGCCGGTACAAATCCGAACGGCGTTTTTCCACAGCCCGTCTGACGGCCAGACCGAGGTGGGTGTACTCAACCGGTTTCATCAGGTAGTCGTAAGCACCGTGCGTGATCGCCTCGATAGCCGAATCCAGCGAAGCATAGCCGGTCATGAGAATGACAGGAATATCTTCATCGACTTCCTTGACAATTTTCAGAATATCCAGTCCGCTGTAATCGGGCATCTTGATGTCGGTAATGACAAGATCGACCTTCGAGGACCGGATGGCCTCGACCGCCTCCTGGGCCTGCTGGTACGCCGAAACCTGGTAACCGTCGTCGGTCAGCAGAGCGGTCAGCGACTCGCACATCCGCTTTTCGTCATCGATGAGAATGATTTTTTCAGATGTCGTATTCATAAGTCCTGGTACTTGTCTCTATCGGCAGACGGATCTCAAAACATCCCCCTTTTTCGACATTTCTGAAGGAAATGGATCCACTGTGCTTCTTGATTATCCCGTAGCAAACGGACAGTCCCAAACCGGTACCTTGTCCGGGGCGCTTGGTCGTAAAGAACGGCTCGAAAATACGGGGAATGATCTCCGGCGGGATTCCCGGGCCAGAATCGCACAACCGAACGACCACATCTCCCTCTTCCGGGGCAACCTGAACTTCGAGCACCCCGCCCTTGTCCATGACATCGAGAGCATTGATTATGATATTGAGAAAAACCTGCTTGAGGTTTTCGGGAGACACATCAATCATCGGACAATCCGGATCGAATCGTTTAACCAACTCGACACCACGGCTCTGCAGTTGACGTTCCATGAGCATCAGAACGTCGCTCATTACTCCGGCAATGTCGGTCTTCACGAACTTGAGTCCGCTCGGACGATGAAAATCGAGCAGTTCCTTCACGATTCGCGCTATTCGGTTGATTTCATCGGAGACAATCGCAGAGAATTTCTCCGTATCGTCGGGCGTCTTGGCCTGGCGGATCAACTGGACGTAGTTGAGGATTATTCCGAGCGGGTTGTTGATCTCATGAGCGACTTTCGCCGACATCTCGCCGAGCGCCGCCAGCCTTTCCGAGTGCACCAGTTGCTGCTGTGCGGACCTCAGCTGCTGGCTGGCCAGCCGCTCTGCTTCATAGAGACGAGTATTCTCGATCGCTACCGAAATCTGATTGCCAAGAATCGAAAGAAACTCGATATCTTCGTTGCGGAACTTCCCCCCGGACATTTTGTCACTGATCAGAAGAATACCGCTTAGGCGGGTTTGATAGATCAACGGAACGGCCAGCCCGGGATGAAATTTATCGAGAATCTTCCGCTCGTTGCCGTCGGCCATTTCCTGAATCAGTGTTTCCGTCGACGTAGGTCGATTCAGCTTAGAGAGGTAGTCGGTCAGCACCGTCCCGGAATAGAATCTCGACGAAGGATCGGGGAATCCTCCGGACCCTTTCTGTTTTGCCACGACATACTCGCCATCATCACGGTTTCTTTCGAGATAAACCGCAGCCTTGAGGGCGCCGACCTGCGCCAGCGACGTGAAGATAAACGTATCGAGAAGCTGCAGATAGTCGAGCACGGCGTTGAAATTGCGGCTGATTTCGAAGATCGTATAAAGGTCGAAGATCTTTCGTTTGAGCTGTCGATTCGCTTCGGTGAGACTTCCGATTCGTTCTTCCAGCTCGCGCTTGAGCACCTGCACCGAAGCTTCGTCCGCCTGCGGAGTCGCTTTCGCCCTGGTCTTCGGCTTCGAAGAACTCGTCTTTCGAACACGGCCCTTGGCCGGAGTTTTTTTTGCACTCTTTTTGTTATTGGAAGTCATCGTACTCTAAATTTTTCGAAGAAGTCCCCGACAAGGTAATGGGAACCGATTATGACTATTATATCGTCACGACCGCACGTTTTCAACAATTTTGTGTAGGCGGTGCTTATCGATCCAAACCGCCGAAACGGTACGCCCCTGAAATCGATCGTCCCGATCAATTCGCCGACATCTACCGCCCGCTTTGTTTTCAATTTCACCAGAGCGTACCCGGCGGCGATCTGGGAGAGCGAATCGAAGATCTTTTGATGTTCCTTGCGTTTGACGAATCCAGTCAGCAGATACGCCTTTCTCCCCGGAAATCTTGCCCTGAACGAGTCGGCAAATGAAGCTGCCCCCGCGGCGTTGTGGCTGACGTCGAAAATATGCGTCGGCTTGGTTCGATATTCGCGTATCTGAAATCTTCCCGGCCAATCGGTGTGGACTATTCCCTCGCGGGCAGACTTGCGGGATATCGGAAGCCCCTCAGCATTGAGGATTGATACGGCCTTGAGTACCAGCGCGGTGTTCTTGAGTTGATGAATGCCGACCAGGGCAGGCTTGATCTGCCCGAAGCTGTACCCATCGTATTGAAACTTCAAACTCATGCGAGCAGGATCAGCGATAAAATCAGCCGGTCGTAACTTGTAAAGGGGTGCCTTCACGAGTCTGCATTTTCGTTCCATGACCTTCTCGGCCTCGGGAGGCAGGAGTCCGATCAGGTGCGGGACTCCATGCTTTATTATTCCCGCTTTCTCGCGGGCGATTTTCGTCAGCGTGTCGCCGAGAATCTCCATGTGATCCAGACTTATGTCAGTGGTGATCGTAAGGATAGGTTGCAGTACGTTGGAAGCATCCAGCCGGCCGCCCAGTCCGGTTTCGATAACCGCGATCTCGACTCCCGCCCGTTTGAAATGCTCGAACGCCATCGCGGTGATGACTTCGAAAAACGACAGCTTCCGGACGGCCAATTCCTTGCGGTATCGGTCGATAAAGCGCGTGACGGAGTTGCGGTCGATTTTTCGCCCGTTCACTTTCACCCGCTCACGGAGAGTTACCAAATGCGGTGACGTGAATAGCCCGGTCTTGTAGCCCTGAGCCCGAAGAACGGTATCGAGCATTGCCGCAGTCGAGCCTTTGCCGTTCGTGCCGGCGATATGAATAGTCCTATAGGCGTTTTGCGGGGAGTCGATCGATTCGAGGAAGCTGGTGATGTTCGCCAATCCGAGCTTCATACCGAAAAACTCCCGCGAGAGAATGAATCTCTCAGCTGAAGCATAGGTATGTTTCGGCATCACTTTCTCCACATATACTGGAGCAGTCTGAGGACGGTCGAGCGAAGCTCCCTGCGATTGACGATCTTGTCGACAAACCCTTTATCGAGAAAGAACTCGGTCGACTGGAATCCTTCGGGAAGATCCTGCCCGATCGTCTGTTGAATAACGCGAGGTCCGGCGAATCCCAGCAATGCTTTCGGTTCCGCGATGATCACATCGCCGAGCGAAGCATAGGATGCCATCACCCCCGCAGTTGTCGGATTGGTAAGTATAGAGATATAAGGAATTTTCTTTTCCGCGAGAACGGCGAGCAGGGCCGAGGTCTTGGCCATCTGCATTAAAGAAAGTATCCCCTCCTGCATCCGCGCTCCGCCGGAGCACGAAATGATAATGAGCGGGATCTCTTTCTCGATCGCCCGCTCGATGGCTCGCGCGATCTTCTCGCCCACGACAGAACCCATCGAGCCGCCTATGAAATCGAAATTCATGATCGCGAATGAAACACTGATTCCGCCAACTTTACCGAGCCCGGCAATGACACCTTCCTGCCGTCCGGTCTTCGCCTGGGCCGCCCTGATCCGGTCAGGATATTTTTTGGAATCGCGGAATTTGAGCGGATCCTGCGAAGTCAATTGTGAGTCGTACTCCTCGAGATCACCGTCATCAAGAAGCAGATTGATATATTTCTGCGAAGATATTCTGAAATGGAAGTCGCAGTTCGGGCAGACCCAGAGCAGCTCTTCCATCTTCTTGCTGTAAACGATTTCGCCGCACGATTCGCATTTCGTCCAGAGCCCCTCAGGAATGTTCTTCCGTTCCTGCGGCGCGAGGCCGGATTTATCTTTTCTAAACCACGCCATATTAATCAAGCCTTCTCGTCATCATCGAGGTAACGCACCATCACCAACGCATCCTCAAGCGGTTTGCGGTAATAGTGCGGCCGACGGTACAGCAGCTTAAAGCCATACCTTTCATAAAAAGCAACAGCCGGGGTGTTACTCGGCCTTACCTCAAGCAGAAGAAATTCGCACCGATGATCGGTAACGACTCTCAAGATATTCTCCAGAAGTCGTTTTGCAACTGATTTTCTTTGGTAGTCGGAGGCGACCGCAATATTGGTCAGGTGAGATTCGGCATCGAGGATATAGTAACAGGCGTAACCGATTACTTTGCCGTCAGTTTCGGCGACAATCGCGCCCCAGCCGGCTTCGCGCAGTTGCTGTTCAAATGCACTGGCGGACCAGGGATCGGAAAATGACTGCCGCTCAATCTTCATTACCGAAGAGATATCGCGCTCCGTCATCAGCCTGACGCTTACCTCAAGTTCACTTTTTGTGTCTGAGCTCAAAATTTATCTCCGCCTGAGATTTTTGTAGATACAGCGGTTCCAACGTGACCAGATCATCGGCTTCTCCCCGCGACAATTTCTCGGATCCCAGAAGAATCAACTCGCTGGAGTCATAGCCGATATCGGACGAGAGATCCGGACCGGTTATCTGCCATTCCGGGGAAACCTCTATTCCGTAGACTGCGATCGGTCCGTTATTGGATTCGCGTGCAAGATCACGTGCTTTGACGACGCTGATTCCGTTATGGTCGTACTCCCCCGAATTTACGGTGGTGACAAAGAACTCATCCCGTTTCAACGGCACAGCTACCGTAACCGCTTCACTTCTGTCTCGCAGGCGATAGGCGGCTATCTCAAACAGGTTGACTCCGACCATGGGGAGACCAAGTGACACAGCTACCCCCTTGCCCGCCGCGATCCCGATCCGCAAACCCGTGAATGATCCCGGTCCGGTCGCCACGACGATCGCATCAAGATCCGTCTTCGCTAATCCTGCCGACTGAAACAACTCGCCAATCTTTTTCACGATTATCTGTCCGTGCGACTGATCGACGACTTCGGAAGACTTCACGAGCCGATCACCTCCGAACCGGAGTCCGAGGTTCAGTCGGCTGGTCGATGTATCGATGCCGAGGATGTTCTTTTCGCTGTAGTCGGTCATGGTTCGATATAAGAGATTTCGATTTGTCGTTCCGATTCACCGCTCACGGCGAAAGTGATCAGGTAGTACCGTTCCGGTAGATACTCATGTGCCTTCTCCCCCCACTCCACGATTACAATTCCGTCCCGGCCGGCGTACTCGTCCCATCCGATTTCGTAAAGTTCTTCGGGGTTCTCCAGACGGTACAAGTCAAAGTGATAGAGTGGTCGTGATCCCGGATATTCGTTAACCAGCGTGAACGATGGTGAGTTCACGAGTGATTCATCGATTCCCAGCGCCGCCGCCAGGCCCTTGACAAAGACCGTCTTTCCGGCGCCCAATCGACCTTCCAGGACGATGACATCGCCGCTCTTGAAGTACGAGACCAGCTTGCCGGCCAATGCGATAGTCTCCGCTTCCGAATGCGAAACTATGTTCAGAATCTTTCCCACGTTCTACTTGGGCGTAAGCACCGAAATCGGTACGACCATTTCCTCCAGTGAAATACCGCCGTGCTGGAACGAGTTCTGGAAGAACCGAACCATCTCGTTGTAATTGTTCGGATATACGAAGTAAAAGTCATCCTTCGCAATTATAAATGTCGTCGCCAGATTAAGCGACGGCAAACGCCATTGCTCCGGCTTCTTGATCAGAATGGAGTCTTTCGGATCAGAATTGAGATTATCTCCGTACTTGTATCGAAGATTTGTCGACGTTGTCCGCTTGCCGTGAGCCATCGTTCCCCGGCGGCATAAGACGGAACCGTGATCCGATGTGACTATCACCTTGTAACCCTGGGTGGCGAATGATTTGAGAATGGTAAACAATGATGAATGAGTGAACCATGTTTTCATCAGCGAACGGAAAGCCGCCTCGGTGCCGGCAATCTCTTTCAGGATGACGTTGTTCGACCGGCCGTGCACGAGTATATCGAGGAAGTTGAAAACGATGCTGACCAGGGGGAACTCGTAAAAGTCAGCCAGCCGCTTGGCGAGGGCGTCGGCTTCGGTGTTGTTATTTACTTTGAGATACTTGATTTTCTTCTCGTAGCGAATACCGTGTCGGGCCAGATTGTCGATCAGGAACTTCTCTTCGTGGCGATTGAGCGACCCCTCGTCCTGTTCGAGATAAGTATCGGGATACATCCGGTGAATCTCATCCGGAAAGAGCCCTGAGAAAAGGGCATTTCGGGCAAACGGTGTGGCACTTGGAAGAAGTGAAAAATAGTAGTCGCGTTGAATATTGAAAAACTCCGCCAGCAACGGCTCCACCAGCATCCATTGATCAAGGCGCATGCAATCCACGATCACAAAGAGCACTTTGTGCTCTTTCTTCACCTCCGGTATAAGGTATTTCGCCGTCACATCCGGTGACATCACCGGTCTTCGATCCTTGAACAGCCACTTCTTATACTGGCTCTCAACGTACTTGGTAAACTCGTTATTCCACTCCTTGCGCGTTCCCTCGAGCGTCTGCTCCAACCCGACATCGGCGTTTTCATCGAGTTCAAGGCTCCACCAGGCGAGGATGCGCGTTGCCTCCTGCCAGTCCTCCGGTTCCAAGGCACCGTATAGTTTCTGATTGAAGCGGTTCATCTCGGTGACGTACCGTTTCATTGACGAAGTACTGATGATCTTCCGGGCGTCCAGCAGCCGCTTAATTACGAGAAGGATCTGCGACGGATTAACCGGTTTGACAAGGTAATCGTCGATCTTCTGGCCGATCGCCTCGTCCATCAACGATTCCTCTTCGGACTTCGTCACCATTACGACGGTGAGATGCGGATCGATGTCTTTGATTTCTTCGAGTGTGGTAAGGCCGTCCTTGCCGGGCATTACCTCATCGAGCAGTACCATGTCGAAATTCTCGCGCGAGACCAGCTCGACGGCGTCGTCCCCGGACATCGCCGTGGTTACGTCGAATCCTCGCTTCTCGAGAAAGAGGATGTGCGGTTTCAGTGATTCGATCTCGTCATCGACCCAGAGTATTTTCTTAAGCGGAGCCTGTTTGTTCATCGACAATCCTTATGCATTATTGGCGACCGGCAGGTAGATTTCGAAGATTGTTTCACCCGGCCGCGATTTCTTGAGTATCACTCGTCCGGCATGATACTCCTCGATAATTCTCTTTACGAGCGTAAGCCCCAGACCCCACCCGCGTTTCTTGGTCGTAAAGCCGGCGCGAAAGATCTTCCTCGCGGCGGCTGTAGTAATACCCTGTCCGTTGTCCTTTATCTCGCAGGCCACCCAATGACTTCCGGGAGGGCACGAGGTAACCAGTGTGATTACGCCTGTTCGTGAATCAACCGCCTGCAACGCGTTCTTCATCATATTCTCCAGCGCCCAGCCGAACAGTTCCGGGTTGAGATTGACCATCGGGATACGGGAGGACTCGAATAAAATGCGGATACCCTTCCCCTCGAATGGCAGCCTTCTCGAGTAATAGTCGACCGTCTCCTGCACGATTCCATTCAGATCGCAAGGAACGAGGTCGGGAATTGAACCGATTTTACCGAACCGATTGGCCACTTTTTGAAGGCGGACGACATCGACTTTCATATTGCCGAGGGTATCATCGACCAGTTTCTTCTGATCGTCCGAAAAACATTCCCGCTCCGAATCCATCACTTCGAGCCAGCCCATCAGCGATGAGATCGGCGTCCCTAATTGATGAGCCGTCTCCTTCGCCATCCCGACCCAGATATGTCGCTCTTCGCTTCGCCGGATATTTTGGAATCCGATTATCGCAACCGCCATGAACGCGAGAATGATACCGATCTCCACGAACGGCATCATTTTGAGCTGGTTGATTACTTTCGAATCGCCGTAGAGCAGGTAATTCACGAAGGTGTCGGGGCCGTTCTCGTACATCAGGGGGAACTCGCCGTTTGCATGAAGCATCTGATGGGCTACCTGCTTGAGATACTCCCGCGTTGCCGCCGTTGTATCGTCGGGCTCGATGTGATCGACATTCCGCGAATGAATCGGTTCGCGATCTTGATCGAGCACGATAATGGGAAAGTTCGCCTTCACGATGATTTCATCGAAGATAAACTGGAGTTCGGTACCGGCGACATTCGAATTGGCGGCAAGCTGCCACATCTTGACGTACTTCTCTACATTGGACCGGGTGTCCTCTTTGAGCTTGTCGATGACGTTGAAAGTATACCAGATGAATACCCCGGAAATAAGCAGTACTCCGCCGAGGAGAAACATCTTGAAGATGGTCGACTTCCCGACATAGAGCGAGTCGACCGATCGTCGGGCTCGTGAAGGCGTCTGGGACATTAACCTATCTTTTCCATGCCACCCATGTAGGGCCGCAGGACTTCGGGAATAGTAACCGACCCGTCAGGGTTCTGATAGTTCTCGAGTATCGCCGGAATCAGGCGGGCCAAAGCAGTGCCCGAGCCATTAAGCGTGTGCGGGTGCTTGACCTGGCGATCTTCGTCGCGGAATCGGCAATTCATCCGTCTCGCCTGGAAATCTTCGAAATTAGAAACCGATGAGATCTCCAAATACTTCTGCACTCCGGCCGCCCACAGTTCGATATCATAGCATTTGGCCGCCGCAAAAGAGAGATCACCGCTGGCGAGAGTGCTGATTCGATAGGGGATTTTCAATCCCTGAAGCACCTTCTCAGCCTGTTTGAGCAGCGATTCGAGTTCGTCGTACGATGACTCCGGGCGAACGATCTTGACCAGCTCGACCTTCTCGAACTGGTGCAACCGGATCATCCCCCGCGTGTCTTTACCGGCTGCCCCTGCCTCGCGCCGGAAACAAGGCGTGTAGCCAACCATATACAATGGCAGGTCCTTGTAATCCAGAATCGTTTGCTTGTACATATTGGTGATGGGGACTTCGGCCGTGGGTATCAGGTACATATCATCAGCTTCGATCCGATACATATCGTCGGCCAGCTTCGGGAGCTGTCCGGTCCCATACATCGTATCTGCAGTCACGATGAACGGAGGCGCGACCTCGGTGAAACCGCCGGCAATATGTGTGTCGAGCATATAGTTTATGAGTGCCCTCTGGAGTCTCGCTCCGACGCCTCGAAGCAGCGAGAAACCGGAGCCGGACAGATTGGCAGCCGTGGCCAAATCCAGGATGCCGAGCTTCTCACCGATTTCCCAGTGCGGCTTGACGTCAAAGGACGGTTTGGGTATTTCACCCCACTCGCGAACCACGATGTTTGCCGTTTCGTCCTTGCCTACCGGGACCGATTCGTGCGGGATGTTAGGTATCCAGTCAAGGCGTATCTTGAGATCATTCTCAAGGTCGCGGAGATCGTTGTCCAGAGCTGTAATATCATCGCCCAGCTGGCGCATGGCAGCAATTGCTTCTTCGGCCGACTCGCCCGCCTTCTTCTTTTTCGCAATTTCGCCGGAAGCTTTGTTCTTCTCGGCCTTTTTGCTTTCAACCTGTCGGATGAAGTCGCGGCGACGTTCGTCGAGCTTCAGGATCGCATCGATATCGCTCTGGTCATTTTTTTTGGCAATTCCGGCTTTTACTAATTCGGGATTCTCCCGGATAAATCTCAAATCAAGCATGGTAGTCCTGTCGGTTACTGTTTACTGGGCACAAGAGCAGCAATGAGTTCGGAAAAGTATAACGTAATCAAGAAAGTATGTCAATTACAACGATTTACGCTCGTCTGACCGCTCCGGAATCGGCCCGGCGGCTAACCTCTTATACCCCAGAAAAATGGCCCGGGCCCAAGAATCTGCTTGCCTTTTTGACGCAGGTTTGTAGATTGTAAGACTTTACGAAAAAGGAGTTGATTCGACTAATGGCCAAAGTATGTGACATATGCGGGAAGAAGCCGGTCGCCGGGCGGAATGTTTCGCACGCCCACAATATTACCAATCGCCGGTTCGTCCCGAACCTTCAAAAAGTACGGGCTCTGCAGAACGGCGTCCCGAAACGGCTGACCGTCTGTACTTCCTGCCTGAAAGCCGGCAAGGTTATCAAGAATATCAAGACGAAGAAGACTACCGTCACGCCGGCCTAAATCTCACATTACGGATTAATCTGTGATTTCCAGGAAAAACCGCCCTCGGCGGTTTTTTTGTTTCAAGACAGAATCGAAGTGCAATAAAAAACCGCCGGGGGGAGCAAACCCGGCGGTCCGCACATTGCCGTCCTATAGCACTTGAGGGAGGTGTCCAGCTATTCAATTGGATTTCAACAATTCCAATACACCACGAGAGCTGATGTTATAATGACTCAGCAAAGCCAACCCGGCTTTGAACTTGAACTGATCGATGATGAAATTCGAGTACTGCGTGACGTAGTCGGTGTCCCTGACTTGAGACTCCGCCGCTATCAGATTCTCGCGGGTTACCGAGAGTGCAGCGATTCTCGCTTCGAACTCGTTTTTCTGAGTAGATCCGATGTCAACCTGGACACCGTCAAGGCCGGACGCGGCGGCGTCGATTGTATCGATCGCTTGCGCCGCCGACTCGGCGCTGGAAAAATCTATTGATGTAAGTTGGTCGACCGAAGCCACCGAACCTTCCGAACCATCGAGCAATTTCTTACCGTTGAACTCGGCGTTTGACACCAGATCGTTGTAGGTATTGACAAGTGAGTCGGCAGCGGTCTGATATGCCTGCTGTGCCTCAGGGCTGTTGAGTGCTTCGTTCGAAGCTCCGACTGCGAGCTGTCGAAGGTTCGTCAGATGCGTGCGAAGTTCGCTGACTGTCGATGATGCAACCTGGTACTTGCCGACCAGGTCTGAGTAGTTCTCGATTTCCTGTTCCAGCGATCCGATCTGTGAACGAAGCTGCTCGGAGATGACGAGTCCGGCCGGATTGTCCGCCGCCGAGTTGATCTTGAATCCGCTGGAGAGTTTGCTCAGAGATGAATACAGCCCCAACCAAGACTGATTAAGAAAGTAGCTGTTCGACTGGATAGTCGAGTCGTTGTACAATGTCATTGACATGTTCTTCTCCCTTCCCAGGCCATACTTGCCCGATGACATACAGCAGCAGATTACATACCTCTTGAAAGGATATTACTAACCACCTGAAACACAGCCCGTTATGGGCGCAGAGGAAGCCGCCTCAACTTGCCTCCCGGGTGGAAAGTATAGGGCAGATCCAACAGGAGATCGCCGATACCCCAGTATAATTTTTCCTACCCGGGATATCTTTTCCGTGGTCGCGAAGGATTTTATGCGTGACGAGCCGAATTTTGATGCGTAGAATTGTTGCAATAACATACCGCCGGCAGGGTAGTTTAGCCGGCGGTACTGTGGAGGAACCAAATACAAAGTGGATTAACAGGCTCTGTTGAACCAAAAAAACAGAGCCTGCTGTTTTTGGTTGTCTTTCTTACGGTCTACTGATTTTCATCCAGCCTTCTTATGTATGCCGGAATAGTCCGATCATGTTCCGAGAACAGCGGCACGCGGTTCCGTCCCATCGACGAATGTCCGTTACCGTTTCCGTTGTTGCTCTCGCTCTGCATGACATAGGTCCGTTCCGGTTGGTAGCTTCTTTCCACCCGATAGCTGTCGTCCTGCTGGTAGTTGTGCTCAGGTTCGTAGGTGCGAACCGGTTCCTGTTGAGGAGTTGAGAAAGCCGGCTGCACGGGCGGTGCCGGGCGCGGCTCCGGGTTGCGCACAAACTCGGTTTCAGAGAACAGAGATATCGGTTTTGCCGGTTTGGACTCCGCGGCCTTAGCGGTTTCCCTCACAGCCTTTTCGTCGGAATCGCCAAAACCGGTCGCAATGACGGTGACACGCATCTGATCGCTTAACGACGGATCTATGACAGCGCCGAATATGATATTGGCGTCTTCGCCAGCCGCTTCATAGATCAGCGAAGTGGCAGTATTGACGTCATAAAGCGACATATCTTCACCGCCGGTGATGTTGATCAACACACCTTTAGCTCCCGAAATCGAGACATTCTCGAGCAGGGGAGATGAAATCGCCATCTGCGCCGCCTCGATCGCTTTTTCTTCGCCCTGACCGATACCGGTTCCCATAAGGGCGTCTCCCCCTTCGCGCATCACTGTGCGCACGTCGGCGAAGTCGCAGTTGATCAGACCGGGAATGGTAATGAGATCGGAGATTCCTTTGGTCGCCTGATACAGGACTTCGTCGGCCGTCGCGAACGCCCTGGAGAGCGAGGTTTTCTTGTCGACGATTTCGAGGAGCCGTTCGTTCGGAATCGTTATGAGCGTATCGACTTTGGATTTGAGTTCAGCGAGACCCTGATCGGCGCGTTCGATTCTCTTGCGCCCTTCGAAACTGAACGGTTTGGTAACGATTGCCACCGTGAGTGCGCCCGCCGCTTTGGCTATCTCCGCTACCATGGGAGCGGCTCCGGTGCCGGTGCCACCGCCCATTCCGGCCGTTATGAACACCAGATTCGGTTTGCCGATTGCGTCGCTTATTTCCTGACGGCTTTCCTCGGCTGCCCGTTTTCCGACATCCGGATTCGCTCCGGCGCCCAGTCCACCGGTGACATCATTTCCGATCTGTACTTTTGTCTCGGCACGGTTCTGGTCGAGCACCTGGGCATCGGTATTGATCGCAAGAAACTCCACTCCTTTGAGATTTGCCTCGATCATCCGATTGACGGCGTTACCGCCGCCGCCGCCTACACCGGCGACTTTGATGTTCGCGTAGCCGATAAAATCCTCGGCGAAGCTGAAGCTGTGCCTTTCTGGTGTCATGGTTCGTTCCTCCTGAACAGGTCTCACTAAAATTGTTTAGTTATCCAATTTTCAAATTTCTTGAGCAGGCCCTTCACGCCGCTTCCGCGCGATCCCTTGCTCGGTTCGTGATGGAACCCGTAAGCAAGGAGTCCGTGAGCGGTCGCGTAGCCGACATTATTGATTTCATCCGGAGTGTGTTCGATACGTTCGATCCGACCCAACCGGACCGGCATATCGAAAATCTGCTCGGCGAGTTCCACCGTGCCGTCGAGCAACGCTCCGCCTCCCGACAGCACGATTCCGGCCGCCGGCATGTCATGTATTCCGGCCTTCTTGATTTCGCGGTCCACGAGCGAGAAGATCTCTTCCATTCGCGGTTCGATTATCGATGCGAGGACATTGCGCGAGACTTCCTTGTCCGGACGCATGAGCGCCCCGCCGACAACTATCATATCTTCGGGATCGACCATCGAGGCAAGCGCACAACCGTGCGACAGTTTGAGTTCTTCCGCCTGATCGACCGACGTACGAAGGCCAATGGCTATATCGTTAGTTACATTTTTGCTTCCAAGGGAGACAACGCCGGTGTATCGGATGGCATCGTCGTAAAAGACCGAGATATTCGTAATGTCACCGCCAATATCGACAATAATCACGCCTGATTGCATCTCGGCCTCGGTGAGCTGCACTCGGGACAGCGCGAGTGACTCGAGGACCATATGATCGACGCCCAGATTGCACCGTTCCAGCGCGCGATAGATATTCTTCGCCGAAGTCACCGACGCAGTCACTATGTGCGCCTCAACTTCAAGCCTCACGCCGGTCATGCCGACCGGGTCTTTGATGCCGTCCTGCTCGTCGACCGAGTACTCCTGCGGAATGACGTGTATGATCTCACGATCCACTGGAATAGCGACTGCACGAGCGGCATCGATCGCTTTGTTGACATCCTGCGAAGTAATCTCGTTGTCGGTTCGACTGACCGCGACGACACCGTGGCTGTTAATGGAGCGAATATGCTCACCGGCGATTCCAACCGTCACCCGGTCGATCTCCGTTCCGGACACGAGCTGAGTATCGTCAATCGCTTTCCGAATCGATGTGACTGTCTTTTCCATGTCAACCACTATACCGCGACGAAGTCCTTCGGCCGGCGAGTTGCCGTGACCGATGACATAGATATGTCCGTTCTCATCCATCTCACCGACGAGGCAGACAATCTTGGTCGTGCCAATGTCCAGGGCGGCTATGATATTCTCGGTTGCCATGCTCAGTGCTTACCTCGTGCACAAATGATCATATCATCGAATCTCAGGTCCATCAGGGTGACGTCGGAGAGATCCGGATTGAACCGGCTGACGAACTCCACGAACTTGTGTATATCGTCGGCCAGCGTCTCGGCATGAACCTTCAATCTGTACGGCAGACCGGCGACCGACACTTTCAGGAAATTGCTGTTGCCGAAATCGATTTCGTCGATAAGTCTGTACAAGTCGATCGTTTTCTCACGGATCTGTTGAAGCTGCCTGACCACTACGTCGACCCGATCGTCTTCGCTGTGACCGAACAGCCGACCGGCCCCAACCGAAGTCAACACCGGATGCTCCCAATCGACTTCGCAGTTGTCGAGGTCCACGATGCGTCCGGACTTCAGCACGCCGTACAGTTGGCCCGAATAGCGGTCGGCAAGGAAGCTGACCGGATCGAAGTTGTTGGTCCGGATATCGAGTTCCTGCGGGAATTTGTAGGAAATATCGACTTTGAATATCGACCGTTTGGTGATAAGCTCTCGGGCAAGACTGTCTACCGGCTGACTGATCAGCGGACTGGAGTCGTCGAGCCCATACTTTGCATCCCATCCCGAAATTTCAGAGCTGTTGTACGTAACCTTGCTGAGGCGGCACGCGCTCGTATACTTGACGGTTACGAGCAGAGTGACGCCGACTACGGTTGCGGCAAGCAGGATTATCTTGAACCGAGTACTGAGTCTCATCGATTACTGTCCCAGTGCTTCCAATATCTTCTTCTTCATGAGAGTGATCGACCCGGCGCCCATCGTAATCACGAGGTCACCCGGTCGCGCTATCGTCTTCACCTGATCGACTGCGTTTTCCTTCGGCCCGATATAGGTAAAATTCCCTATTCCAAGTTTCTTAGCTTCCTCGACGATCCGTTCGGCATGCACTCCTTCGATCGGTTTCTCTCTCGCCGGATAGATGTCTGCCAGCAACGTTACATCAGCAATCGAAAGGGCTTGCGCAAAGTCCGTAAGGAAATCACGGGTGCGGCTGAAAAGATGTGGCTGGAAAACGACAATAACTCTCTTGTCATAGAGCGCCTTGGCCGCTTCGAGTGTCGCCTTGATTTCAGACGGGTGATGCGCATAGTCATCGACCACGGTGATCCCGTTGGCTTCGCCCACGTACTCAAACCTTCTCCCCACTCCTCGAAATGACATCAATCCGTCGACGATAGTCGCGAACGGCACTTCAAGCTCCGAGCAGGTGGCCACAGCGGCGAGGGCATTAGCCACGTTGAATTTGCCCGGTACCTTAAGAATGACTTCGCCGAGGAGATCACCTTTGCGATAGACCGAGAAGGTTGTTCCGGCAGCGGTCATCTTGAGATCGAGCGCCCGATAGTCCGCGTCGATGGAGAATCCAAAAGTCTGATACGGCCGGGCGATCCTCTGTCGAATCGTCTGGAGATTGGCGTCATCGGCCGATATGATCACCGAACCATAGAACGGCACTCGATTCATGTACGCCAGGAACGACTCCAGGAGATCATCGATCCCATCATAGCAGTCGAGATGATCCGCTTCGATATTCGTCACCACCGCCACGCTCGGGAACATGGCGAGGAACGACTTGTCGTATTCGTCCGCCTCGGCCACGAGGTAGTCCCCGGCTCCAAGTGCCGCGCCAGTGCCGAGTTCGGCAACAATTCCTCCGACTATCAACGTCGGCTGATAGTCTCCCTGGCGGAGAATGCGACCGATCATTGAGGTAGTCGTCGTTTTGCCGTGGGTGCCGGCAACGCCGATCGAAAATTTCAGGCGCATGAGCTCACCGAGCATCTCCGCACGCTTTATCACCGGTATGCCCCGTCTTCTGGCCTCTACTACTTCGGGGTTGGCTTCGCCGATCGCGGAGGAGATGACGACAACGTCGACATCCTCCAGATTGGCCGCCTTGTGTTCGTGATAAATGGGCATACCGAGCTGTGTAAGATACTCCGTGATCTCACTCGCCGTACTGTCGGAACCCTTGATCTGATAGCCGAGGTTGTGCAGAATCTCAGCAATTCCGGACATTCCCGATCCGCCGATTCCGACGAAATACAATTTCTTTATCTTCCCAAACATCAGCTTATCTCTTCCGAATCTACCGGCGGGATGTTTCGCAATGGTGTCAAGCTTCAACCTTTCACTCCAGCTTCCTTGAGAGTTTCAATCTGTCGAATGATGTCTTCTGCTATTAAATCGACGGCCGGACGCTTTCCTGCGGTCTCCCGGCGAATCGCCGATTTCATTTGTGAGTGATTGTCGGAACGAAGTAACCGGATCGCATCGGCGATAATATTATGGTTCGCGAGTTCCGACTCATCGATCATCATCGCCATTCCGCGCTCCACGTAGTCCGCCGCGTTCTTTCTCTGATGGTCGCCGGCAGCGTACGGGTAAGGAATGAGAATCGACGGCAGTCCGCAGGCCGTGATCTCGGCAAGCGTCAGAGCGCCGGCACGGCACACGACTACGTCGGCCGCGGCGTACACCAGTTCCATTTCTTGAGCAAAGGGGAAAAGAGAGCAATTTGACGCCTTGTGTCCTGCCTGTTCAGCTACTTCCGTGTAGTCTCTTTTCCCCGTTTGCCAGAGTATTTGTATATCAGAATCGAGTGCACTCTCCTCGATACTTCGCAAAACAGCCTGATTCAGTGCCGACGCACCCTGACTGCCGCCGAGAATCAGGATTGTTTTTCTGCCTGCATCGAGCTTAAACTTTTCGAGTGCCGTCTCTCTTGCTCCTGAGCTTATGTCGCTTCTCACAGGGTTTCCTGTGTTGACCAGTTCAGCATCGGTCTTAAGGAAATCGCGCGCCCGGTCGAATCCGAGATAGATCTTCTTTGCGCGTCCGGCAAGTTGTCTCGTGGTTACTCCGGGGAACGAATTCTGCTCTTGCAGCAGGGTCGTGATTCCTTTTGAAGCGGCGACCCTGAGTACCGGCCAGCAGACATATCCCCCGGTACCGATCACCAGATCCGGTCTGAAGCGACTGATCAGCGCGGAGGCCTTCATCAGCGCGACTATCAGGACGAACGGAACGACCAAATTCTTGAGCGTGATAGTCCGGGCGATTCCCCGCATGTTGATGATGTGAAGCGGGTATCCGAGCGCTTCGCGCATCCGATACTCCAGTCCGCGCTTGGTGCCGACGAAAATTATTTCAAGCGGCCGCTTTTCTTTCATTAGTTCCGTCACCCGGTTGGCAATCGCGATCGCCGGGAACAGATGCCCGCCGGTACCGCCACCGGCGAATATGATGCGGGCCGTCCTATCGGGCGTCATCTTTGACCACCCTTCTCGATAAGCTCAGGAGTACGCCGACTGCGGCACTCGAAATGAGCAGCGAAGATCCGCCGTACGACAGGAATGGAAGGGGCAGACCGACCACCGGGAGCATTGCAGTCACCATCCCGATATTTATCGCGACATTCAGAAACAGAGTCATCGTCATCCCGGCGGCGAGCAGATAACCAAACTTGTCCGGCTGCGCCGACGCAATCTTCAGTCCCCGCCAGATCAGGAAAAAGAAGAGGCCGAGGATTACCAATAATCCAAGCATCCCGAGTTCTTCTCCGATAGAAGCGAAAATGAAATCGGTATGCGGGTAGGGCAGGAAGAACAGTTTCTGCCGTCCTTCGCCAAGGCCGGTTCCGAGAATCCCACCCGATCCGATCGTAAGCGCGGCCTGCTTAACCTGATATTCCCCTTGCAACGGATTGACCACGGAACCGAGGAAACTCTCCAGACGAGTCCTCTTGTAACCGAGGACGAGCACGAGGAAAGAAGCCACGCTGATAAGAGGGACAAATCCGATCACCAAATGTTTCAGGCGGGATCCGGCAAGAAAGAGCATGATCAACGCCGTCGTAAAAATCACTATCGTAGCGCCGAGATGCGGTTCGACGAGGATCAGCGCGAGACCGAGCCCGATAATCGGCAGATACGGGAAGAGCAGTTGCTTGAGATCGTTGAGATTCCGCTTCGGATTCGATAGTGAAAAAGCCAGATAAATCACCATCACGAACTTGAACAATTCCGATGGCTGCACATTGAAGAAGCCGAGCATGAGCCAGCGATGAGATCCGTTGCGCGCCGGCATGAGGAAGACCAGTCCGAGCAGAAGTATGACCAGTAAGAGTACAGGCGCCGAATACACCGCCAGCCGCTGAAGGTTCATCTTGAGAATCAGGAAGATCGTGAAGCCGGACAGCAGTGCCCACATCATCTGGTTCTTGAGAAAGAGGAAATGCGAACCAAAGCGGCTTTCAGCCAGGATCGAGGACGATGAGTAGACCATGATCAGTCCGATCACGACCAGCAGCAGATACGCAAGCAGGAGGCGTTCGTCGATACGGTCAGTTTTTTGTAATCGTCTCGTTTTCATTTTTCCCATTCTTCAAGTCGGCGACAGCTGCTTTAAACACCTTGCCGCGATGTTCGTAGTTCTCGAATTGGTCGAAGCTCGCGCAGCCGGGTGAGAGTAACACCGTCTCGCCCGGGAAGGCCATTTCGAACGCCAGCCTGACCGCTTCGCCCAAACTCTCGGCAAACTGCACCGGAAACGCATGACCCAACTGATTGAAAACTTTCTCTCTGGCTTCTCCGATGGCCAGGATTCCTTTAATCTTTCCTTTGCCAAGTTCTATGAGCGGAGCGAAATCGGCTCCTTTGTCGCGCCCACCCGCGATCAGATAGAGCTGGCCATCAACAGACCTCAGGGCATAACAAACCGAGTCGACATTGGTCGCTTTGGAGTCGTTGATGAAATTGATTCCTGCGACCCGCCCGACTTTCTCCATGCGGTGCTCCACACCCGGAAACTTTTTCAGAACACCGGCGATAATTTCCGGAGCGACGTCGTACTGCATCGCCGCGCAGACGGCGGCCGAGGCATTCTGCAGATTGTGCGGTCCGGGGATCAGTATCTCCGTTGTCGGGAGGATAGCGTGTTCCGCATCTCCGTGACGACCGATCAGGACGCCGTCGCGCACGAACGAAGTGGCCGTCTCGGAATCCTGAGTCGTGAAATAGTGTATGGTGGCATCGGTTTGTACGTTGTCTTTGCGGATCTCCGGATCTTCCAGATTCAGGATAAGACTCTGCTCGGTCGCTTGATTTTCGGTGATGCGGTATTTTGCCTTCTTGTAGTTTTCGAACGTACCGTGCCGATCCAGATGGTCCGGCGTCAGGTTCAAAATCAGTGCGGTATCGGGAGCGAAGTCCTCGATTGTTTCGAGCTGGAAGTTGGAGACTTCGATCACCGCGATGCCATTCTCGGGAATCTTTTGCACTATGTCCGAAAAGGGCAGACCGATGTTGCCGCCAATGAAAGTATCGAATCCGGCGGCGGTGAAGATCTCACCGATGAGTGTGGTCGTCGTCGTCTTTCCATTGGACCCGGTGATCGCGATAATCTTTCCTTTGCAGGCCCAATACGCGAATTCGATCTCAGAAAAGACCGGAATACCCTTGGCGCGGGCCTTGTTCAGGATATCTATCGTCGGCGGCACACCGGGAGAAACGACAAGATAGTCATTCTCCAGCAGTCTCTCGGTGTGACCTCCCGTTTCGAAGGGAATTCCCGAAGCTTTCAGTCGCTCAAGGCTCGGCCCCAGCAGAGCGGCGTCCTTGCTGTCGGAAACGAACGGTTTACCACCGTAGCTATCCGCGAGAGCAGCGGCGGCAAGGCCGGAGCGGGCGATCCCGACAATTCCGATTTTTCGATTTCTGATTCTCTCTTCGATAGTCATCGTATCTTCAATGTTGCTAAAGTTAACAGGGCCATGAACGCACCAATAATCCAGAACCTTACGACCACTTTGGATTCATGCCAGCCAAGCAGCTCGAAATGGTGATGGATCGGCGCCATTCGGAAGATTCTTTTCTTGTTTCTGAATCGATAAGATCCCACCTGCAGGATGACTGAAAGCGCTTCTATCACGAACACACCACCCACGATCACAAGAAGTAGTTCTTTCTTCAGCAGTATGGCGATTGCGCCGAGCGCTCCACCGAGCGACAAGGAACCGGTGTCACCCATAAAGACTTCCGCCGGATGCGTGTTGAACCAGAGAAAGCCGAGGGCTGAGCCGACGGCGGCGCCACAATAGACCGTGAGTTCACCGCTTCCCGGTATGTATTCGACTTGCAGATAGTTCGAGAAGTCCAACCGACCGATCAGATAGGCCATCCCGGCAAAGGCGATGAAGCAAATCCCGGAAAGTCCGATCGCAAGACCGTCGAGTCCGTCGGTAAGGTTCACCGCATTCGATGAACCGGCGATCACCAGGATTATGAACGGGATGTACAAAATGCCCAGATTCAGCACATAGTTCTTGAAGAAGGGTATGTCGGTCGTCCCGTTGAAGTGATTCGTCGGAGCGAGATACAACAGGCTGAGGCCGAATATAATACCTATGACGATTTGTCCGGCCAGTTTCTTGCGGCCGATCATTCCTTTCGGCTGCTTCTTAATAACTTTCAGATAGTCGTCCATATATCCGATCAGACCCATCCAGAGAGTGACCAGAAGGACCATCAGGATATAGAAATTGCTCAGATCGGCCCACAACAATGTGGGAATCACGATACCACAAAGAATGATCAATCCGCCCATAGTAGGAGTACCGGCTTTCTTCTGGTGGCTCGACGGACCCTCTTCGCGGATCTTCTCTTTGACCTGATATTTCTGGAGCAACCGAATGAACAACGGACCCAGAATGAGACAGATGATGATCGCGGTCAGCGTGGCTCCTGCCGTTCTGAACGTGATGTACCGGAAGAGATTGAATCCGCTGACATACTTGGTGAGAGGATAGAGCAGGTGATACAACATCAGCGTTTCCCTCCCGATCGGTCGTATACTTTCAGAATTGCTTCAAGGCCGATACCGCGCGACGCCTTGACATACACCAGATCATCCGGTTTCAGCAGGGATCTGACCTCCGATGCGGCTGAGGCGGCCGAGTCGTAGTAGTGCAGTCTGTCATCGGCCATTCCTGCCTCGAGTGCTCCCTTAACGATATATCTGGACATCGGACCGACCAGAATCGCGAAAGCGAACTGCTCGCGAGGGAGCAAGCGTCCGATCTCCCGGTGGTAGTCGGCCGACGAGTTGCCCAGTTCAAGCATGTCGCCAAGAATGACGACGCGGCGTTGGGCCGACTGCAGTTCAAAAAATGCCTTAAGGCCTGCCTTTACTGAGGCCGGATTCGCATTGTAGCAGTCGGCGACAAACGTAATATTCCCGAGATGAACGATCTGACCGCGCATCGGGGCCGAGTCGAGTTCGATTGATTCTGTATCTATCGAACCGAAATCGTAGCCGAGAGAACGGAAAGCGGCATAGGCAGCTACAAGATTGTAAACCTGGTGTCTGCCTATCAGCGGCAGTCGGAAACGGCGGCCTTCGATCGTGACGGTCGTTACTCCGGAAGCGTCTGATTCGATTTTCTCCGGTTTGAAGTCAGCCTGTCCATCCAAACCGAAGGTGCGGAAATCGGTGCGCACCTTCTTGGTTTCGCGCATGAGAATCGGGTCATCGGCATTGATGAGGATAGTTGCATTGTTCGCAGCACGCTTGACCAGTTCGAGCTTGGCTTTGGCGACGGCTTCGACCGTCCCGAGGAACTCAAGGTGGGATTCTCCAACATTGGTGATAACGATTACTTCGGGATGGACGATCTCGGCAAGCTTGGGCATCTCGTTCTTGCTGGAGATACCCATTTCAAGCACCACCGCCTGGGCATCTTCGCGCACGGCGAATATCGCCAGCGGGAGACCGTAAAGATTGTTGAAGTTTCCGGGCGAGTAGTAACTTCGCGACTCAACGGCGTGAACGAGACGGTAGGTCAATTCTTTCGTTGTTGTCTTTCCGTTCGAGCCGGTGATGCCGACGAATTTCGCATCAAGACTGTCGCGATAGCTCCGTGCCATCTGCATCATCGCCTCGTGCGTGTTTTTCACTCTGATAACAGGAAGCTTTCCCGAAACGGCGTCGGCAGCCGGATTGCCGTCTTCTACCATCACGGCCACGGCACCTTTGGCAGCTGCCTGTTCGAGGTAATCATGACCGTCCCGCTTCTCTCCGCGGATCGCGATAAACAGCTCTCCCGCCTTCAACAGGCGGCTGTCTATCGCCACTCCCGTAAATTCAGTTCGGATCTTTACCAGATCGAGTAGCGTCCCGCCGGTCACAGCGGCCAATTCTGTTAGACTCAAGTGAATCAATTCTCCCGTTCGGTTTCTGCTTCCGTATATCCCATGTCCGAAAGTATCCCGGAGGCAACTTCAATATCGTTGTACGGGTGCTTCACACCCTTAATCTCCTGGTAGTTTTCCGCACCTTTGCCGGCAAGCAAGACCGCGTCCCCCGGCTGCGCTTTGTTCAGAATGAATCTTATCCCCTCCGTCCGATCTGAGCAGATCTCATAGTTTTTACCCACGAGACCCGGCTTTATGTCCTCGATGATTTGCCCCGGATCTTCGCTTCTCGGATTGTCCGAAGTGACCACGGCGAAATCGGCGAACGTAGTGGCCGCCTGACCCATCATCGGGCGCTTCCCTTTATCGCGATCACCGCCGCACCCGAATAGCACCAGCAGTCGACCGGATGTAATCTCGCGGGCCGACTGACACAGTCTTTCTATCGCATCGGGCGTGTGAGCGTAATCGACATAAACGGCGAACGGCTGACCTTTGACGATGAAATTGAATCGTCCCGGTATTGGACGGGCCGCTTCGAGACCGGCCACGACGGTATCCAGATCAACGCCGCACGCGAGCCCGCCGGCCGCTGCAGCCAATGCGTTACTCAGGTTAAACTTGCCGGGAAGGTGATAATTAACTGTCGCGGAACCCATCGGCGTCACGAGATCGAATGTCGTCAGATTGGGCTGAATCTCATAGTTGGCGCAATAAACATCGGCCTCGGAATCACTCAACGAATACGTCATGTAGGCCGAGTTAAACTCTCCGAACAGCGTTCGGAACTCCGGAACATCGAGATTGATCACCGCATAGCTGAGCGGTCCGTTGAGCTTTTTCAGAAGAAGCGCTTTGGCCGCCAGATAGTTTTCCATCGTCCCGTGGAAGTCGAGATGGTCGCGCGTGATATTCGTGTAGACGGCCACTCTGAAATTGATTTTGTCGACGCGGTGCAGGGTGAGCGCGTGCGAGGACACTTCGATTATCGCGTTCACGCAGAAGTTCTTTTTCATCAGGAACAGCAGGCGCTGCATGTCGAGCGATTCCGGGGTGGTTCTCTCAGCCGTAAACGTCTCTCCGCCGGTGTCGTAGACGAGCGACGTCAACATGCCGGTAGTCTTGTTCCGCTGCTGAAGGATCTCTCTGAGGAGAAAGCAGGTTGTGGTCTTGCCGTTCGTGCCGGTAACGCCGCAGGCTTTCAAATGGAATCCGGGATAGTCGTAGAATTTGGCCGCAACTTCGGCCATCGCCACCCGGGCGTCGGGAACGGAAACATGATTGGCGATCATATCGAAGTCATCCCGTTCCCCGAGTACGGCCACCGCTCCGTTGCTTTTGGCCTGCTCGACAAAATCGTAGCCATCCTGCTTGAGTCCTCTGACCGCGATGAACAGTCCGTTCTTCTTGACCATTCGCGAATCGTATTCGATGTTCTCAATCTCGATTTCCGCATCTCCGGCAATCCGTGCCTGCTCCACACCGCTGACCAATTCTCCCAGTTTGATAGTGGTCCTCCAGACCTATATAGGTCGGCACTCCAGCCGACATACGCTGTTTTCAGAAATTGTTTCGCCCGGTTTGATCGATTGGGCGACAACCCTGCCGTTACCTTGCACGACGCAGTCAACACCGATCAGGGAAAGGAATGCGGAGACTTCGCGGATCGAGAGTCCCTTGAGGTTGGCCATGCGCGGTTTTTCGGTCTTATCTTCTTTGGTCAAAACTATTATTTGTTCGTTCTCAAGAGCGAGCCGATCGGGCGGCGGAAACTGCCACATCACTATCCCAGAATCGGCGCCTGTCCGCAATTCGAACCCGGATTCTTCGGCCATCGCCTTTGCCTGTGCCAATTGATGACCCAGAAGGTCCGGCACAACCGACGTATTGTGAAACTTCCGGGATTGTTCGGCGATCATCCGATCCGGAACCGTGAACACGTCCGGGTTCAGGATCGTGTAACGCTCGGCAATTCTTCGGAAAATCGGACCTGCTGTCAGTCCGCCGTAGTGGATCGGTTGCGGGTCCTCAAGCACGACAACGCCGGCGACCAGCGGTCGCTCGGCCGGGAAGAAACCGGCGAAACTCGCCATGAACTTCCCCCAGAAATAGCGATGATTGGCGACGTCGGGAATCTGCGCCGTGCCGGTCTTGCCGGCAATAGAGACGATTTCAGAATTGACAGCCTCGGCTGTCCCCCTCTCAACCACTCCCCGAAGAATCGAGCGTAGCGTGTCAGCCGAGGCTTCTTGCATCGCCTCATTGACCACGGTGCTACTGGTGCGGTCAATGACGTTTCCTTTATCGTCAACGAACCCGAGCACAATCCTCGGTTGATAGATTCTTCCTCCGTTAGCTATCGCCGCCATCGCATCGGCCATCTGCAGCGGACTCACCGCCACCGAATGCCCCATTGCCAGAGCCGCGATCGTATAATCCGACCAGCGATTCGGACGCGAAAGCATACCGGTCGCCTCGCCCGGCCAGTCAAGACCGGTGCGACTGCCGATATCGAACCGCTTGATCGCTTCGTACATCTCTTCTCCCCCTTCTTTGATCGCCCATTTGGCGACTCCGATATTACTGGAGAGTTCGATGATTTCCCGGAAAGTAAGCAGGCCGTGCTTTTTGTCATCGTGAAGCGTCCGCCGACCGAGTTTCCACTTGCCGTTCTCGCAATCGATCGTCGTGTCAAAGTTCACTATCCCGGCATCGAGCATACCCGCCGCTGTGACCGCCTTAAAGATCGACCCCGGCTCAAACTGATCGGTCATCGGCCGGAGCTTTAAGGGACGATCGGGATGTTTCTCGTTCGGATCGAAATGTGCAGCGGCCAGAATCTCGCCATTGTTGCAGTTGAGCAAAACGGCCATTCCCGATTTGGCGTGGTAGTCGATCACGCCATCGCGAAGCTCTTCTTCGAGAATCTCCTGAAGCCTCCAGTCAACGGTCAGGACAATCGACTGACCGGGTATCGGTTTCACCAGCGCCGACTCCTTCACCCTGAAGGTGTTGCGAAGGCCGTCACGACGGATGTCGGCAAATCCCTTCTGGCCGGCGAGAACGGAATCGTACTGAAGCTCAAGGCCCGACTGACCTTTGCCGTCGATATCCGTAAAACCAAGGATCTGCTTGCCGATCGTATCGAATGGATAATCACGTTCCGTCTCCTGCCGGATGTAGAGCCCCTCAGGAGCGTCGTTCTCCACCCGGGCCGCCAAGGCATCGTCCATGTGGCGGTCGATCCAACGGAATTTGCGTACTTCCAATCCGTACTTGCGAACCGCCGAACCGGCGGGAAGGTGATAGATATCCTCAAGGTACGAAGCGATCGAGCGCAATTCGCGCCGACTGTCCGCCCAGGCATACAATGAGGAAGCGACCACATTGTTCGCAACCACCTGTCCGTTGCGGTCGTAGAGAATTCCCCGCGACGCCGGAATCGGGATTTTTCCCGAAGACTGCCGGTCGACTATAGCGCTGTACTCAGCTGACTTGTAGATCTGCAGATGGACCAAACGGGCAACTGCGATAACAAAGAACGCACAGACCACTACGAACAGGATGCCGAGGCGGAGACTTTCCTGGCGCGTGCGACTCATTTTCCACCCCACCTGTTCAGGGTAGAGTCAACATGTATCTTTTCCACACTCTCCGCATTAGCAGTCGATGTGGTCACGACCGGCATATACTTGGTCACCCGCTTGATGGCGGAGAACATCCGGTCGAGTTCGTCCGGCGGCGGCGTGACTTCCCTGTCTTTTACCAGCGTGAGCATCCGATCGGCAGTCACCGGCTTGAGACCAAGCGTATCCTGCGCGTATTCCTCTATCCGGGATGCGGTCGAGAGCGCTGCCACTTCGGAGTAGAGCTTCTTCTGGCAGTCCAGAATGCCGGCGTTTTCCTTTTTCAGAACTCCGACTTCTCTGACCAGCTCGATTACCTTGACGCGCTGCCATACGTGTACACAGGCCGCCAGGAGGAGAACGGTAATGAGAAGCACTGCGGGGAAATACCGATGAACCCGGATGCGATTGAAGATGGATGATTTAATTTCGATGGTTTCTTTGAGTTGCCGTATCGTTTTCTTCATATCAGATCCTTTCGGCAACCCTCAGTTTTGCAGACCTTGCCCGGCTGTTTTGCTCGATCTCATCAGGCTGCGGCGTCAGCGGCTTGCGATTGACCAGCTTGAGCGTTGGCTCGTTCCCACACACGCAGACATCGAATTCCGGAGGACAGGTACACCCTTTGACCTGCTGCTGAAAGAACCGCTTGACGATCCGGTCTTCGAGCGAATGATACGTCAACACCGCGAACCTTCCCCCTGCCTTGAGCAGCGACACTGCATCGGGAAGCAGCCGGGTCAGGCTATCGAGTTCTTCGTTGACCGCTATGCGGAATGCCTGAAAGACACGGGCCAGTGATTTATTCTGATGGGGCGGACGCGTATTTGCATGTACTATGGCGGCGAGTTGTGAGGTAGTACGAATCATCCTTGTTCGTCTTTCTCGGACTATTGCCCTGGCGATTTTCCCTGCGTTTTTCTCTTCTCCGTAATACCTTATTATCCGGCTCAACTCTTTCTCGTCGAGGCCGTTTATGAGGTCCGCCGCCGACTGCGCCCCGGATGAAGGGTCGAAACGCATGTCCAGCGGTCCCTCAAGGCGAAAAGAAAACCCACGCTGCGGATCGTCCAGTTGCAGTGACGAGACTCCTAAGTCGAGGAGTATCCCATCGAATTCATTATCAGCAAATTCCTCTTCAACGATATCTTTTATGCGGACGTAGGAAGCGCAAACCAGGGCTTTTAACTGCGGGTACCTGCTCAGTCGAACCTGAGCTTGTGCAAGTGCGGCGGAGTCTTTGTCAATTCCGTATACGCGTGCCTCTTCAGTCAAAGCTTCGGCTATCGCCTCAAGGTGCCCGCCAAGCCCGGCTGTTAAATCTAAGTAAGCACCTTCCGGATATATCACCAGATGATCGACAACTTCACCGGTCATTACCGGCAGGTGACGACCATCACTCATCTTCGTGACCATCACCGGTCATAAAGAGCCGTTCCGCGACTTCTTCATAACTCCCCGGGAACTGGTCCTGATAGAATTCGTACCGATCAGGGTTCCAGATCTCGACCGAACGATCAATGCCAAGTACAAGTAGCTCCTTCTTGAGCTTCGCCTCGCCCACCAGATGCGAGGGGATCAGGATTCGGCCGTTTTTGTCGGGGGTAACGATGGTCGCCGCCGAGTAGAATCGACGGCTGAAAAAACGAAAGTCTTTCTTGGTGAAATTGAGCGACGAGAGGCGTTTTTGGATCTCCTCCCACTCTGACTGCGGGTAAAGAGCGAGACATCCTTCGAGGCCTTTGGTGAGAATTAGCTCCCCTTCGAGCTGCGGTTTTCCCGAGCCGTCCGTGACGCTCCTGAGCTTGGCCGGCAGGGCGAATCGCCCTTTCTCGTCCAAAGTCGTCTGGTATTGCCCATAGAAACCGCCCAAAGCATCCTCCACTTTACTCCACTATCCACCAAAAACACCATAAATAACCACTTTTTCCCCACCAGTGTCAAGCGGTTTTTTGTTCTCAATTCAAAAAAAAGAGTCTGTCTAAGCTTTTTTTGAACAACGAGTAAGCGGACTTCAAAATTCGCAAAACGGGTAACTTCCTGATCGTTTCGCCTATCCCGATTTCGGGCCATTTCTTCCCACTTTATGGAGATTGCCTCCCGGCATTCTTCTGTGGTCGGATGCCAACAGTTTCTGACGATTCAATGCCTTCCAGTGCCGACCCAAAGCCGACACCACCAACGCAAGTCATGGATTGTTAATGTGTTACGGCGATTCCGGAACGTAAGAATCGGTCGGCGGCACGCTTGCACTATAGAGAGCACGGTTAACAGTGAAACAGGAGGCTACGTGAGTTTTCGAGGACATAGAGCGTTACTAATCGGACTGGCGATACTGATTGGTGCCGGAGTTAGAGCAGCGACTCTGGACGAGTCGATGGTTGCCCCCCGGGTCGAAGTCCGGTCTTCGAAAACGGTCGTCACTTGTGAAGGCTTTGATTCGATCACCTTAGGCGCAGATCTAACCCTGCCAGCCAGAACTTTTCTGGTCGAGCTGAGCCCTACCGAGTCCAATCCGCAATTCACAGCCACCATCGGCGAAACCACTATTCTCGGACGGGTCGACCGTTCCCTGATGTATTCGGACGGGACAACTTCGGACCGGCCGTATGAATATGCCGGCATTACTTCATTCCCGGCCGCTGAGCTGCTCGGACAAAGCCCGGTTGATTTGACAGATATTGTCACGATCAACAACCGGAAGTATGCCCGCCTGCTGTATTTCCCGGTCACCGTGGACAGCCTGAACCATCTGGTTTTCGCTCAACAAACGGACTTGAAGCTTGACGGAAATCTGCTTTCGTCGGCGCAACTCCTCCCTCCGGATCTCAAGCGAGCGGCACTATCCGACAAATCGAGCCGGACAGGTGAGATCCTTTCCGCCAACGGACCGAAGTACCTCTTAGTTACCAGCGCTCTTCTCGATTCGACGTGCGAGGAACTGGCGGCCTACAAACGCGAGACCGGGTACGACGTTCGGGTGGAAGATATCGACGAAATTCTTTCGACGTACTCAGGACGCGATGATGCCGAGAGATTGAGAAATCGCCTCAAGTCCTTTTATGCCGAAGGCGGCGAATACGTGCTCCTGGCCGGGGATGAAACCCAGCTGCCGATACGATACGCCTACCCAACGATGACCTCGTCCATGCCCGACACGGCCGATCTTCAGGTTTGCGACCTCTATTTTGCCGATTTGACCGGCGAGTGGGATTCGGACAGCGATGGTGTCTGGGGAGAGAAGTATGCCGATCAGGCCGATCTGACTCCGGAGCTGATGCTCGGACGTCTGCCCTTCTCCCGCCCTGAGGAAGTGACCAACTACACGAACAAACTGATCGCCTACGAAACGAATCCCGGACACGGCGACCTGAGCTATCTCACCCGGGCCTTTTTCTATTCGTCCGATCAGATGCGTGACTATGGCGACGGCGGCGAACATGGTCTGATCGCGGCAGCCTATCCCTCGAACTTTCAGATTGATACCACCAACGGCATAGAACAGTCGCGGGGGGACGACGTCAATCCGACCAACCTGTCGGCCGGTGAAACGATTCCGGTTCTCTCTTCCGGCTACGGAATAGTAAATGTCATAGCTCATGGCCGATCGGATGCATTCGGCGTACGCACGACCGGATACAACGAGTGGCCCAAGTCGTACTTCATGACCACCGATGTCGGCGGAACAAACGGCGATGCCAACGGCATGGAACCGAACGGAAAGACGTCGTTCTACTATTCTCTCGCTTGCGACAACGGCGGATTCGATCTCGATCAACCCCCGATGAACGAACCTGACCCGAATCTGGTCGAGACCCTGCTCGGACTGCCGGATGCCGGCGCGGTTGGTTTCGTGGCCCACACGCGCTGGGGATGGATAGCTTCGAGCCACCTGGTTCAGAAAACGTTCTTTGATTCTCTTTTCGCCCATCCGGGCCGCCCGGCCGTGTGCGCCATGTACGATACCAAGGCGGTCTTCTACTACTATCGCGATCAGGTCTACGGCATAAACTACTTCGGTGATCCGACTCTCAGAGTCTACACCGGGACTCCCCACACACTCTCGCTGTCGACCTCCACCGGAAGCGGAAACGTATTGGTTTCCGTTAACGATGAATCAGGCCAGGTCACGGCCGCAACCGTGATTGTGAGCCTCAACGGTCAGCCGATTTTCGACGGAGTCACGGATGCGTCAGGACAAGTCAATTTACCGATCGATTTCTATGAAGACAGCACGTACACGATAGCTGCGATCAAGACAGGTGCGACAATCGGATTCAAGTCGATTCATCCGTCGATCGTCACCGACGTCAACGAGTCCAACGACCAGCTTCCCCGGAATTTTGAACTCGCCCAGAACTACCCGAATCCGTTCAATCCTTCGACGACGATTGAATTCAGCCTACCGACTCGTAGCAGGATTGTGCTTGAGGTATTCGACGTACTCGGCAGAAAGGTACGCACGCTGGCTGAAGGCAGTTATTCCAGCGGGAATCGTGAAGTTGTCTGGGATGGCAAAGCAGTCGATGGATCGCAGGTATCAAGCGGCGTCTACTTCTACCGTCTGCAGGCGGGCGCTTTCAGCGCAACCAGGAAGATGCTACTGCTCAAGTAGAAGTAACTTGCTTAAGCAGTCCGGCGAACGATTCCGCCATCCTCTCCGTTGAATATTCCTCAGCATATTCCGGCAAGGGCTTGATCTTCAGACTCCCTTTCATATGGCGATTCAGTAGATCTGACAGGTAGTCCACCGCCCTACCAGTATCGTCTGAAGAATACATGAGACCATTCTGCGTGTCTCCCACTATGGGACTGACAACACTATCATTCGGCGCCGAAATCAGCATCGGTCTTCCCGAAGCAACCATATCGAACAATCTGATTGGCAGGAGACCGGCGGCACTTTTGGACAGTCCCAGGTAGAGCATCGAAGTATCGGAAAGGATCCTGACAGTCTCCGCTCGTTTCGTCTGTGGATACGAAGTCACGATACCCTGCATGCCATAGTCCCTGAGAGTCTGCTCCCAACCTTCGATCTGAATCGGCCCTACCTGCACGAGTCTCACCCGTGAAAACAACTCCGGTCGTTTTTCGCGAATGGCTGCAAGGACTTTGAATAACGGTTCGACCGGACGGAGTTTGTCCAGCGTCCCCAAGATCCCGACAATGAATTGGTCACGATCTGTCGGCTCTTTCCATAAACTGGCGAGCTCCCGATCGAATCCATTGTAAATGGTCGTTCCAGCTTTTAGATATTCAGCTATTGCCGGATTGACTACCGTGACTTCATTCGCACTGCTCGTGATCTTCTCGAGCAACTCCCGGGCTCGCTTCTTCAACCTCTCATCGGTGAACCAATCCTCCGCCTTGTACAATGTCCAGAAATCCCGGAAATCGGCTATCCACGGGATATTGAAATCCTCGGCGAGCTGCCTGCCGACAAGGTGCGATGAGATGGGCGGCGAAGTACTTATTATCGCTTCGTAGTGACGGTTGTCCGCAAGAACCCGCCCGAGTTTGACCGCAGATCTCACCCAGCCCTTCTTCGGGTCGGGGAATATCCGGTCACCCATCCCCCGGCCCATCCGAATTGTCGATTCCTTCACCGTTCTCATACCGAGCAGGTACATCAACCGTTGAGGATCGCGGGAGCCGCTCCGGTACACGTGCGCTGTATCCACGCCCTCAAGAAGATCCGGCTCATAAAATCGATAGGCAACTGGCTTGACCGTGAGCACATCGCATTTGAAGCCAAATTTGGGAAGATACTTGTAGAGCGCGAGGGGACGGCCCGTTCCCGCGCCGCCGAGCGGTGGGAAGTAGTAGCAAACGAGCAGAATGCGTCCGGACTTCACTGTTTCTTCCACCCTGCGAGATCCTTCATCAAGCCGATCTGTGCCGCAATATTGTCTTCGAACACGGCTTCTCGCTTAACGCGTTCGAGGTTCTGACGGCGCATCCCCTCGCGAGGATTTTCAGTCTTCAAAAGAGTTGAGAATAGATTCCGCAGAGATTCTTCGTCGTCCTGCACGAACAGGAATCCCGACTCCGGTGAAAGCCACTCTCTGACGCCGACAATATCCGCCGCCACCGGAAGCAACCCCAGCGCCATCGCCTCTATCAGTGAGGCCGGCGAAGAATCTGAACGCGAAGCCGACAGATAAACGTCGTGCTCACTCATAAACTTCAGAAACCTGCCGCGGGGCAGTTTATCGTAGAACTCGATCGTATCTCCGACCAGAGCTGTAACGAATCTTTTGAACGACTCCGTTTGCGAACCGAACGACGGAAATGTGATCCTCATCTTGTTCTGACTGAGGAGTGGCGCGAGCGCCTTGACGATGAACAGATTGTTGTAGACAACTTCCTGAGCCCGCGGAACGATCACCCGCAACGGTCGACCGAACCGGTAGTCGCTCTTGTGTAGTGCAAGGAACTCTCGTTCAATTCCCCAGGGAAACACATACTTCGCTTTGAGTGGAGACAACCTGGCGGCTTCGTTTAAGATATACTCGGAATCGCCGATGACGGCTCCCGCATTCTTCAGCGCATATGCGGTTTTGCGGCGATGCAGACTTGACTTGCGTGGCACTGTCAGAATATCCGATCCCCATACATGGCAGACCAAAGGAAAGTGTCGCCCCCTGTTCGCCAGGGCGGCGATGAAACCGTAGCCGGAGGCAAAGTGCGGGTTGATGACGTCGGGGCGAAAGCGCTTCAGGATCCGCCTGATTTGCGGAACTGCCAGAACGTAGTGGAGGGCATGAATCGGCCCTCGACTCTTCAACAAGAGATGTCGGACCGGCCCCGGTTCCAGTGAAAGCAGCAGAGGGTGGCAGGCCTGCTTTCGAAGGGCCGAAATATATCGCTCCGTATGAAAAGAACCGGCGTCGGCAAGAACAAGCACCCGCAACCGCTTCTGCATCACACCAGCCTCCCGAGGAGCTTGCGTGTCGAATAGCAGTTGTATTCGTAGGTTCGTGCACCCCACTTGTCCTTGTAGCTGCTCAACGAATCGGCATCCGGCGGCGATGCCCCCAGATTGAGATACTTCAGTCCGCGCTCTGCGGTTCGGCGGGCCAGTGAATAGAGCATCAATTGATTTGCTTTTAGGAACGAGTACGATTTGTCGAAATAGACTTGCCAGTTCAACACCATATCCCTCTCGATGAAATTGATATGCGAACTGACCGCATTTCCTTCATGCTCGCACCAGGTCCAGATTACTCGTGGGTCATTGCTCGATAGATCAGCGAGGGCCTGGAAGAATTCCGGCGGGTATTTCGGCTTTCGCTGGTGGCGTTCTTCAGTCAACTTCATCAATTCAAGGAAGCTGTTCATATGAGCCGAAGCATCGAATGGCACAACCTTTGTACCTTCTCGTTCCGCCTTGCGGATCTCCGACCTGAGCTTCTTGTCCGGCGGCGCCCAGTCCGGTTCGGCTAAGTCCACCAGTTGCGTGGTGCACAGCTGTACCTCCATGTCGGGCGTCGGCACGAAGCTCTTGTAATAGTCGAACAGGAACAGCTTGACGTAGTCGGCCTGAAGAAGGACTTCCGAGAAAAGTCCCGCTATCGTTTCCCTCTCGTCCGATGTGATTGAATCGGCGAAATAAACCTGCCCGTAGCATCCGTCCGGCATGGCCTGAAACCGCTTCACCGGTCGCATCCCGAACTCGATTCCGGGTACGACGGCGAGAGTCTCTCCTTCGAGCTCTGCCGACCAAACGACGGGATGCCCTCCGATCGAATCCCAGAGCCTGAGAAAACCGGAAGAAGCGAAGAACGATCCTTCAGTCAATGCCGAGAGCAATGAAGGATCGAATTGGTCAAGATCGTATCGAGAGATTTTCATTACCTGCGTATGAGCAGCAGTTTGCCTTTGCCTACGTTACCGTCGACATCCCTGATAACGAACAGATAGACTCCGGAGGCTACTTCTTTTCCCCGGTCGTTGCGCCCGTCCCACGCGGCCAGCGGCATTTGCCGAATCAACTCTCCTGCGACTGTAAAGATCCTGAGAGTTCCTGTTTTGTTCAGATTGAAACTCACGCGATCGTCGGGGGATGATATCACGAACGGATTGGGGAAGGCAACGACTTCATTGACGGAATTTACGGGCGGACCGAATATTCCAGGCGTCAGCGTGAAGCCGGAATTCGTACCTACGTAAATCCAGCCACTATTATGATCTACCGTCACGCTGTTGATCAGGTCGCCGGAGATATCGCTGTTCAGCGTATTGAACACGGTTACCTCACCGGTGACACCGTCACGAAAACCGAGTCCGTTTCGCGTACCGATCCAGGCATTTCCACGGCCGTCGAACTCGATATCGTTTATGTTGGAGCTGATGCCGGCCGGTAAAGGGACGTCGCCGAACCTATCCGTCCCCCCGATATCATAGCGGGAGATGCCGAAATTCGTCCCGACCCAGAGGGTTCCATCGGGCGCATATCGCACAATGCGGACATTGTCGGAAATCAGGCCGGAATTCGCCCGGACAATATGCTGAAACTGGATGCTGTCCGGTACGACCTTCGGGCCGATATTCGCCAGATAGAGGCCATCGGACTCGTTACCAACTGCTAACAGGCCGTCGTTGATCGCAATCGAGGTGACGTGGGCATCGCTGAGTCCGTTTGGAATGCCGAGGGAATCCCAGCTGGACCGATTATCCAGACTGTCCAGGTCTGCGATAACAACGGAGAAGCCGTTTATCGCTCGATAGCAGGTGGTGTAGAGATAGTGGCCATCGGTCGCTATATCGGTATTGATCACATAAGTGAGGCCGAAAGGCGGGTTGTCCGAGTTGCCGATCATGGGGGTGTTCGTCTGATCGTAGTGCTTGAGGGTTGACCCATCGAGATAATAGAGTCCGCCCCCCTCGGTACCGAACCAGACATTGTCGGACGAGTCCACAAGCAACCTTGTGGAGACACGATTCCCCGGTGTGATTCTTACCCAGCTGCTGTCCACCAGCTCGGCGCTCTGGTCCGAAAAGAAACCGCCGAAGAGCCTTCCGTCTCTTGTGGTAGCGATATCGGTCACATTGTTTCCGGGCGTACCGATATATGGATAAGACCTGAATGTGCCGGAACTATTCTGGTAGATTCCTCCACTCGCTGACGCTATCCATCGATAGCTCCCGGTATTGAATCCCGTCAGACCGGACCCACTGACGCCGCTAATCGAGTAGGTGGATACGCCGCCGGCAGTAAGATATCCGCATCCGAGGCTGCCATAGAAGAACAATGTGTCATTCTCTACCTTCAGATCGGTGATTCGCGAACCGGCACCCAGGAGCATTTGCGTGAAGACGGTATCTCCGGTTCCAGCGTTAATATCCATGCGGTAAAAGCCGCGCGAGTTTGCGATATAGACATTCGACTCGTACTCCGTCACCTGCATGATTGAATCCTGTCCAAGTTCCGGGTGGTTACCGAGATTGAAGGTTACCCACGATGCCGGCGATTTCAGCAAAAGTGGATCGGTACGATCGGCTACGGCCAGACCGCTCGACGTGGCGATCCAGATCGTATCGTTGGTGAGCATTATGTCGTTCACCATCGGCGAAGAATTCAGGTTCCCGAACAGCGTGTAGCTGTCCTGTATTTGTCCTCCGTCGTTCGTCTTGGAAAAGAGAACCAGACCGTCTTCCGCTCCCACCCATATATCATTGCCGTCATCGACGAGACGGCGAAGGCTGAACAAGTTATTGTCGTAATCAAAGAAGAGAAACTGCTGCGAATTCTTTCCGTCGTACTTGATCAGCCGTCCGAATCCTGCAAGCCAGATCTGTCCGTCGCCGTCGACCATGACATCGGTGATATCGTTCGTACCGAGACCGTCAAGATTGCGGTACATTCCGGGTTTGGTCGAAGGGTCGGTGATCGCAAGAAGTCCCCCGGAAGTTGCCACGAATAAAGTATCGTCGATCATCTTCATTTGATTGACGTACCGAAACGACGTGAAATTCGTGCAATCCAGCTCACGGGTAAAGGCATCAGCCCGTCCGAACGGCAAAACGCTCAGGACGGCTACGATTGCGACCGCTTGTGCGAGAATTTTGCGAGGATCCATAGTGCGATCAATATACAGCTTATTGATATTGTTAACAAGAACGACCATCGACCGACCACATCGCCGTACCGGGTAAAGACGGAATAGCCGTTCAGGGAGTTCAATTTACCGATCAGCGACTCGGCCCGGTAGATCGGGATACTCTCCCGTATCCGCCCATAATTGTCCACTATATACGTGAGCCCGCTGTTGCCGACCCGTGCCCCCCAAATACGATTTTCGACACATCGGGTGACGAATATCCGGGAATGCATGTAAATACCCACCGACTTCCCGAACCAGGTGTCGTTCGTTATTCCGACCAGGAAATCGGCCCCGCTAAGAACATCGCCACGGACAAACTCCGGAAAAGTCGACTCGAAGCAGATCAGCACAGCGTACAGATGGTCAGGCAGTTTGAAAAGGTGTGCCGAATCCCCCGGGTAGAAGTCCGACCACCACTGAACGGTCGTGCCGATAAACGTCAGGTACTTTCGCAAGAAGTCCTGCTCAAGGAATCCGAGATAATCCTGGTAAGGAACATGTTCCGAGAACGGGACGAGCTTTACTTTGTCGTATCTCGACTCCATCCTCCCCTCCTTGTTGAATTGGAAGCAGGAGTTGAAATAACGCATCTTTCCTTTGATATAGGAGGCGCCCAGCCCTCCTACGAGGTCATATGACTTTGACTCGATGGCGATATTTCCGACCTCCGTCCGACAGGCCAGATCATGAGTCAAATAACACGGTACTGCCGTTTCCGGCCAGATATACAAACCGACCGTCGAGTCGGCGATTTCTCCGGTGAGGTCGTTGTAAATGCTGAACGCCTTGAATTCGTTGCCTCTCTCCCACTTCACATCGAGCGGCACATTCCCCTGTAGCAAAGCCACTTTGAATTTCCCCGGCACCGGGTACTTGGGCATCTCAATCCACCCGTACGACCAGAGACCGCCTACAATAGCCAGCGACACAAACACTGCCGTCACCCTTCGTTCCGGACTTACATCCGATCGGAACACCTGCCAGAGCAGGACATTTACGGCAACGATGACAAACGACAATCCATGCGCACCGATTACCGACACAATCTGGAGAACGTTCAGGTAATACGCCTGGGAGTAACCGAGATCCGACCAGGGGAAGGCAAACTGAGAGAGGGTACGGAAGTATTCCATACCGACCCATAGGAACGGAACGGCGACACAACCGAACAGCGGCCTGAATCGATAGACTTTGTTGAAGATCACGAGAATGGCCGCATAATAGAACGCCACGATAATTATCGAAGCGAGGATTCCCGGGATAGTCACCTGAGCTACCCAGTAGAGCGAAAAAAGGTTGAAGAAGAAGCCGAAGAAATAGGCAGCGTTGAAGGCCGGCCTCCCCTTCAGAGAACTAATGATCATCAGTGGCCTGATAAGCGAGAACCAGGCGAGAAAACCGAAAAAGCCGGGATAGAATGACAGGGAAAGTAAAAACGACCAGATCATTAATTCCAGTCGTCGTTTACGTAGTTCGATGTCTGCCGGCACGAAAAAGCGGCCGAGTTTTTTCAGCGTATTTGCCAGGGGGTTATCCTCGGATAATAAGCGACTTCCCGGTCATTTCCTTCGGCTGCTCGATACCCATGATATCCAGAATGGTCGGTGCGACATCGGCCAGCACCCCGCCGTTGCGGAGCCCCGATATCGGCAGCTTCCCGGTGGAATCATAGACGATGAACGGCACCAGATTGGTCGTATGAGCGGTAAACGGTCCACCGGATTTCGGATCAATCATCATCTCCGCGTTACCGTGATCGGCCGTCACCAGAGCGACTCCGCCGACTTTCTTAACGGCCTCCAACAACCGACCCAGCCCGGTATCAACGGCCTCCGCCGCCTGTTTGGCGGCATCGAATACGCCGGTATGTCCGACCATGTCGCAATTGGCATAGTTCAGCAAAACGAAGTCGTACTTTCCGGACGTTATCTCAGAAACCGCATGGTCGGTCAGCGCTACCGACGACATTTCGGGCTGCAGATCGTAAGTGGCGACCTTTGGCGACGGAATCATCTCCCGCTCTTCGCCTTCGAACGGCTCTTCCCGTCCGCCGTTGAAGAAGAATGTCACGTGCGCATATTTCTCGGTCTCAGCGGTGTGAAGCTGCTTCAGGCCACGTTCGGAAAGAATCTCCGCGAGGATGCGGTCAAGTTTGATCGGGCTATAAGCAACGGTTGCACCCGTCATTTCGTCGTCATAATTCGTCATCGTCACGAGGTGGACATTCGGGTTATCAGGGTGATTCACGTTCGGCAGATCCTTGCCCAGAAGCATATAGCTGAGCTGACGGGCTCGGTCGGAGCGGAAATTGAAATAGATGACTGCATCGCCGTCTTTGATCCTTCCTTTCTCGGGATCACCGAGATCGACAACGAACGGCACGATGAATTCATCGGTCACATCTTTGGCATACGACGCCTTGATCCCTTCGACCGGATCTGCGAATTTCTCGCCGGTGCCGTGCACCGCGGCTTCATATGCCTTGTCAGTGCGTTCCCATCGCTTGTCGCGATCCATGCCGTAGTAACGGCCGCCCACCGTGGAGACTTTTCCGACTCCAAGTTCCTTGAATTTGTCCTGGACTTGGGCCATGTAGTCCTTGCCTGCGGTCGGCGAAGTATCGCGTCCATCCATCAGGGCGTGAAGATACAGCTCCTTCACCCTTCGTTGTTTCGCCAGTTCGGCGAGTGCGTACAGGTGCTCCATTGAAGAGTGCACCTGACCATCGGATACGAGACCTATCAGATGAACCGCATTCCCGCCCGATACCGCCTTGTCCATCGCGGTCAGAAAGGCTTCGTTTTCGAAGAATTTGCCGTTTTCGATCTCGTTGTCGATGCGGGTAATGTCCTGATACACGACCCGTCCGGCGCCCAGATTAAGATGACCGACTTCGCTGTTTCCCATCTGTCCGGCCGGAAGGCCGACCGCTTTACCGGAGCCATCGATCTTAGTGTGAGGACAGGTCTTGATCAGATTGTCGTAGGTCGGCTTGTGAGCGGCCGCGATCGCATTATCAGGCAGAGGCTCGCGCAAACCGAATCCGTCCATGATGCAAAGCAGGATCATAATTTATTCTACCAGCCTGACCGACTTTTCTCCCTGAATAATCTTTCCGATGCGATAAGCCTTTTCCCCCATACCCGCCAGCGACGCCTCTACCGGCTCCGCCTCTGATTCGGGAACGACCAGAATATATCCGATTCCCATATTGAACGCCGAATAGATATCTTCCGGATCAATATCCCCCGCTTCGCGAAGGAAATCGAAAATCGGAAGAACCGGCCACGATTTTTTGTCGATTTCCGCCATCATCCCGTCCGGCAGTATTCTCTTGAGATTTCCCGGAATGCCGCCTCCGGTTATGTGCGCCATACCGTGCACCGTGTGTTTCTCCAGAACGGGGTGGATCAGCGGAGCGTAGCACCGATGTACTTTCATGAGCGCTTTCTCTGCGGTTGTTTCCAGTGCTTTGATCATCGAATCAGGTCTCAATCCGGCCGTCTCGAAGACAGCCTTACGAGCAAGAGTATATCCATTCGTGTGCAGCCCGTTTGACGGCAGGCCGATGCAGACATCTCCCGGCATTATCGTCGATCCGTTGATAATCTTCTCCTCATCGACCATTCCGATAACAAACCCGGCGACATCGTATTCACCCGGTTGGTAAAAGTCGTGCATCTCCGCCATTTCGCCGCCTATCAACGCGACGCCTGCGTTTCTGCATCCGCGGCTCATGCCGTCGATCACTTGAACAATAGTATCCGGGTCGAGTTTCCCGACAGCTATGTAATCAAGAAAAAACAGCGCTCTTGCGCCGTGCACGAGGATATCGTTGATGCAGTGATTCACGAGATCTTCGCCGACCGTGTCGTGATGCCCCGTCATGAAGGCGATCTTGAGTTTGGTCCCGACACCATCGCAGGATGAAACAAACACCGGGCGCTTGATTCCCGTCATATCCGGTCGGAAAAACCCGCCGAACGACCCGAGTCCGCTCAGTACCTGCGAGTTGAATGTAGATGCGGCGAGCTGCTTGATCCGATCGACCGCAGTCTCCCCCGCTTTTATGTCCACGCCGCTGTCGGCATAGGTGGCTTTTGGCTTATTCTTGCTTGATTCCATAGGGCTATATACACGCGGTCTATCCAAAAGTCAACTATCGAGCACGAGGGTCAGAAGCGACTCTCACTCAACGTTTTCGCCGGCCGGGTGGCCTACCGGCATAATGATCAGCGCCGCCTCGTCTTTGCCGTTGATCCCGAGAATGGCATTGACGGCGTCGTCATTGAAAGCGCCGGCAAGCACCGTGCCCAGTCCCAATGCGGTTGACTGCAAATAGACATTCTCCGCTATCGCGCCGGCCTCCATGTACGCGTACCGATATCCTCTGTCGGCGTACTTGTGAGTGACCCGCGCGAACCGGGATGTGAACACCAGAGTTACCGGTGCTTTTCCGATTGACTGCTGGCCATTCGCAGCGATCTGCAATCGGTGGCCGAGATCTCCTGCCTGAAGAAACTGCAGACTGGTATCGGAGACATCGAAATGGTACAGCCCGGGCGGCAATGAATCGACATTCGTCACCACGAGATAAATCTCGATCGGGTACAGGGCTCCGGCCGAAGGGGCGGCGCGGCGGGCAGAATTGGCCGAACCGTGGGTTATCCCGTCGGCCGAGATCAGCAGGCGGGAAAGTTCGGTCAGCGTGACCTGGCGAGTCGAGAAATTCCGATTTGATGCACGCCGGTCGATCGCTTCCGAAAGCGACATTTGCGCACTCAACTGCGGAACCGGCAACGCGACTTTCATATTCCACTCGAGCTGTTTGTAGAGCGGAATTTCGTCACCGAAAATCGGACTGGCAGCTTTCAGCCCGGCCGAGTCGGAACTGGTCTGTTGATGAAACAGCTGGCCGATACTTAGAGAATCGGCGGCGAATGCCTGAAGCGGCAGAATCGTACTGAATATCAGGATAACTTGAATCTGTTTGAAGCTCATAATGACCTCCGGATTATGTATGTATATAACCGCGATTACCTGGCTTCGGATTCAAGAACCTCCAACAGAGTTTTGAAGTCTCCCGGTAATGGCGCCTCAAAAGTCCGGCGCTCTCCGGAGATCGGGTGGTCGAACTCCAGACGGCGAGCGTGGAGCGCCTGCCGAGACATGATGCCCAGAAGCCGTTTCGCCAGCGGTCGCTCCGGCGCGAAAATCCCGCGATGCCACTTCTCGCGGCCGCCGTACTCCGGATCTCCGAAAACAGGATGTCCCAGATGCGAAAGGTGTACTCTAATCTGATGCGTGCGTCCGGTCTCGAGGGTCACTTCAAGCAGATCGTATGACCGGAATTTCTCAATCACCGAGTAGTGGGTGACAGCCGGTCGGCTGTTCAGATTGGTCACCGCCATCTTCTTGCGGTTCTTCAGCGACCGCCCTATAGGAAGATCGATAACCCCCGTCTCGTCCTTCAAATGTCCACACACCAAAGCAAGATAGGTCCGCTTCACTTGTCTTGCCTGGAGAGCTTGTTGAAGCCGCTGATAGGCAATGTCGGTTCGGGCGACGAGAAGCAGACCGGTAGTATCTTTGTCAAGGCGGTGGACGATTCCCGGACGATCCTCGCCAGAGCCTTTGGCCAATTGCTTGAAATGATGTACCAGGGCGTTGACCAACGTACCGGAGCGGTTTCCCGCACCGGGGTGAGTAACGAGCCCGGCCGGTTTATTCACCACAGCCAGATATTCGTCTTCATACACTATCTCAATAGGTATGTTCTCTGGTTGAATATCGACTGGAGGCGATTCGACTATCGTGACAGCTATTTTGTCACCCGTCTTGACTTTGGTCTTTTTGTCGACCTTCTCCCCATTGACGGTGACGAAGCCTTCCTCGATAAGTTGCTGAATTCGATTTCGAGTGAGGTCAAGATCCTGATGTGAAGAGAGGAAGCGGTCAAGACGCTCGGGCGTGGCGACATCGTCTGCCACTATTTCCACCCTGCTCTTGTGCAATCGCTCCGCGCTCATACGGCTGCTATTCGGTGGCAGGCGCGGGCTTTAGTAAGCGGATCATCTCTTCGAGCGCCCGTTCATACCCGAGCAGAATCGACCGGGCCCCGATCGCGTGTCCCACAATGAACTCGCTGATATTGCCCAGTTCGACCAGCGGAAGAATGTTCTTGTAAGTAACGCCTCGTCCGCCGAGGACGCGCAAATTTACCTTCGCTGCGATATTCGCGGCGTGATCGATCCGATCAAGTTCGTGCTGGGCTTCTTCAAAAGTCCTGGCCTCTGTAAATCCGGCACAGTTGATGAGCACAGCTGATGCTCCCGCTCGCGATGCCCCCTTAATCTCGTCCGGATCAGGCTCCACGAAAAATCCGGCTTCGACTCCGAGTCCGACCAGCCGCGAGGCTATGGCGCCAAAGTCGACCGGTGTGGAGTTAAAGTTGATGGTAGTCGAGGGAACATCGCTGTCGGCATGATCGGCCACGAAGATGACAAGATGAGGTTTGATTTCCAGAACTTTCTCGATCAGATCATCGACCGGCGGAATCTCCACAACCAGTTTCGTCTTTACGATTCCCTTGAGAATATACAGATCGCGTTCCCGAATGAATCTTCGGTCCCGGCGCATTTGCACCGCTACACCCGCAGCACCGTACAACTCCGCCAGCACGGCCGCCTGGGCGGGGTCCGGTTCATTGAGACGGCGCATCTCCCGCAGCACGGCAAACAGATCAAGATTGACTATCAACGAAGACACTTGAGGCTCCTTGTTCTTTATCGCATCCAGATTGCTATTACGAGAGTATCTTACGAGCCGTCAACTCATTAGTCAATTCCAAAAACATCTCGGTGCTCACCTGCTCGGCGCGAACCCGACTATCCAGTCCCAGAAATGTCAGGATTTCAGTCAACTGCTCAGCTTCAGGTACGATGGATGGCACCAAATTGTTCAGCAGTGTCTTCCGCCGAAAGGTGAACGACTGCCGAACAACTTTTTCGAACAGATCGTAAGAGCGAATATCCGGTGGCGATTTCGGGGCGAGAATGACAACGGTTGAAGTAACTTTGGGCCTCGGCACGAAATGATCAGGGGAAATATCGAAACACACTCTGATATCAAAGTAGAGTTGTGTGAAGATGGCGAGCGAGGACCAGTCTTTATGGCCGGGGGACGAAGCCAATCGAAGCGCAACTTCCTTCTGCAGCATGTATGTTGCAGACGTGATGTTGTCGTGATGTCGTACCGTCCAGTCGATTACCGGAGAGCTGATATTATATGGAAGATTCCCGACAAGTTTGAACGGGGCAAAGTCCGGTTCGTATTCGAGAAAGTCACCCTGGATTACCGCGACGTTAGGATGATCCTCGAGCAGTACCTTAAGGTATGGGATCAGATCCCGATCGTATTCGACAGCGGTTACTTTCGCCCCCGATTCGGCCAGACTGAGAGTGATTGCGCCCCGACCGGGACCGATTTCGATGATCCGTTCGCCTCTCTGCGGATTGATCACCTCGACCAGCTTTCGGATTGTGCCCACCGACTTGATAAAATTCTGACCGAGCCGCTTTTTGGCGTAGTACCGGGGCACGCTTAATCTCCGAAAGTCTCGACCAGCCCGTACAACTTGCGGCAGGTACGATCGACAATCTTCTCGATTTCTGCCCGTCTGACCGACCGAATCTCGGCAAGTTTCTCGTAAACGAAAGCGACCAGTTCCGGGCGGTTTGGTTTGCCTCGAAAGGGTACCGGCGTAAGATACGGCGAGTCGGTTTCAAGCAACATTTTTTCCAGCGGAGCTTCGGCCGCAAGACGGCTCATGCCCGAATTTTTGTACGTGATAATCCCATTGACCGAAATGTGGAAGCCGAGCGCAAACACGCGCTCCGCATCTCGCATGTCTCCCTGAAAGCAATGAAATATCCCACCGTTGAGATTCGGCGCGTATTCTTTGACAATGTTAATTGTATCTTCGAACGAATCGCGGGTGTGAATGACGACAGGGAGTTGCTTCTCTACGGCGAACCCGAGCTGCCTCACGAACGCTTTCTTCTGCATTTCGCGCGGCGACAGGTCACGATAATAGTCCAGTCCGATTTCACCGATCGCGACTACTTTGTTTCGATTCGCCAGCTCTTTCAATTCGGAAAACGATGAATCAGTCAGCGTTCGTGCATCGTGCGGATGCACCCCGACCGTTGCGTATACCCCGGCAAACCTGGAGGCAAGTTCTACCGACTCACGCGATGAGTCCAGGTCCGTTCCGATATTGACAATCGTGTGCACGCCGGCGTTGGCTGCCGCGGCCACGAGTTCATCGACACTTCCGCTGTTCTTGATAAAATTGAGGTGACAGTGAGAATCGATCATTAACTGATCCTGGCTCCCGCCTCGAGATCCTCGTGCGGCGTGACCAGGGTGAGTTTTTTTCCTTTTTTCGCTGCCAGCAACATGCCGTTCGACTCGATCCCCCGGATCACCGCCGGTTTCAGGTTGGCGACAACTATGATCTTCATACCGACTATCCGCTCGGGGGAATAGTATTCGGCCACTCCGGCAACGATCTGGCGCTTCTCATCCCCCAGGCTTATCTGGAGCTTGAGCAATTTGTCCGCTCCCTGCACTTTCTCGGCCGCCAGGACCTCGGCGACCCTGAGCTGCACTTTGGCGAATTCGGAAATGTCGAGCAATCCATCGGGCGAAGTCGACTTTGCTTCGGTTTCGGCAGGTTTCTCTTTTTGCGGTTTGAGGCGAGGGAAAATACCCTCGTCGATCGTCACCGCACTTCCCGGTTCAAGTTCAAAGAACTTTCTGGCACTATCCAGATTGAGCGTCGCATCATCGAGGGCGAATACTTTCCGCACCTCGCGCATTTTATTCGGCATGACCGGGAAGAGGACAATCGAGACTATTCTGATGATCTCCGCGCAGGCGTAGAGAATCCCGCCCATCTCTTCAGTCTTCCCTTCCTTAGCAAGCATCCACGGAGCTTTGTCATTGAAGAATTTGTTCGCCGACCGTACCAAGGCGAGGGCGTCGCCGATGGCATTGCCGATCTGATAATTCTTCACATGCCCGTAGGCCTGACCCGGCAGCGCCTCAGCCTGCTCCATCAATGCCTGCAGTCCTTCAATCTGTTTCACGGGCGCCGGCAGCTTGCCGTCGAAATTACTTACGATCATCTTGGCGACTCGCGAGACCAGATTGCCGAGATCGTTGGCAAGATCCGAATTGTACTGGGTGATAAACCTCTTTGCCTGAATATCCCCGTCGATCCCGAACGGATATTGCGTCAGCAGTAGATATCGTGTCCCGTCCGGTCCGAACTCTTTGACCATGTCGTTGGGATCGATCATGTTCCCCAGAGTTTTCGACATCTTCTCGCCGTCGACCGTGAAAAATCCGTGCAGGAAGATGGTATCGGGTAGTTTCAATCCCGCCGCCATCAGCATGGCCGGCCACCAGAGGCAGTGAAATTTGAGAATGTCTTTCGCCATCAGGTGAACGACTTCTCCGTTGGTCCACCATTTGTCGAACGACGCTTCGTCGTCGGCATACCCGATCGCGGAAATGTAATTAGAAAGAGCATCCACCCAGACGTACGCGAGCTGACTCTTGTCGAAGGGCAGTTCGATTCCCCAGGTCACCTGCTCGCGGGAGAGTGAAAAATCAGGCAGATCCTGATTGATCAGGCCGAGCACTTCACGACGCCGCTCTTCGGGAAGGATGACGAGCTCGTTCGACTCGATCTTCTGTCGTACCTTCTCCGTGAAGGCGGTGAGTCTGAAGAAGTAGTTCTTCTCTTTAAGCTTCTCCGGCGGAATCTTGTGGTCGGGACAAAGACCATTAACAAGATCCTTTTCGGTAATGAACTTCTCGCATCCGGTGCAATAGAGCCCTTCGTAATAATCTGAATAGACTACGTCCCTGCCGTCGTCCGTCTTCGCATTTTTCATTGCGTTGAGAATCTTCCAGACCGCCTTTTTGTGACGATCCGACGTCGTGCGTATGAAATAGTCGTAGTCGACAGAAAGATTCTTCCAGGCGTTCTTGAACGTTTCGACCGTCTTATCGCAGAATTCAATTTCGGACAGCCCCGCCTTCGTCGCCACCTCGGCCACCTTGGTTCCGTGTTCGTCGGTACCGGTCTGAAAGAACGCTTCGCGTCCGGCGAGACGGTGGAATCGGGCAATTAGATCTGCCGCGATGGTGGTATAGGCATGCCCGATATGCGGCTTGTCGTTGACGTAGTATATAGGCGTGCTTATGTAAAATGGTTTGGCCAATGTTCGCTCCAATCTGAATCAGTTGACGCTGTCGGAATCATCGAGCCGCTTAAGCTCTTCTTCGGAGCCGACTTCTTCCTGCAGATCCTCCATCGCGCTCCTCTGTCGTCGGTACTCCGAAGCCTGCTTCGGATCGATCTCCAGAATATCTTCGGCTTTGATCCGAACGAGGTTCCCCTCCGAATCTCGCACGACCGCTTCTTCGTTGAAAATATCGATTCGCTCAAGAATTCCCCCGCCGGCCCGGGACCGGACCTGGGCACCGGGAGATGGGAATTTTCGCTTGGTCGTTTCATACATCTCAGCTTCGTATTTCAAACAGCACAACAGGCGGCCGCAGTTGCCGGAGATTTTCGACGGATTCAAAGGTAGGTCTTGTTCGCGGGCGTGCTGGGTCGAAATCGGGCTGAACTCGCCAATGAATGTATTGCAGCATTGTTGAAGCCCGCAGATTCCCACCCCGCCGATTCTTCTGGCTTCATCCCGTACGCCTATCTGCCGCAGCTCGATACGGGTTTTGTATCTCGCGGCAAGATCTTTCACCAGTTCCCTGAAGTCCACTCGATGATCGGCGGTGAAGAAGACGGTCATCTTGTTGCCATCGAACTGCCACTCGACGTCGACCACCTTCATGATCAAACCGTGCTTGCGGATCATGTCGATCACTTCGAACTTGTGTTGCTTCTCACGAGTCTGCATATCGTGAAATCTTGACATATCTTCGTCCGACGCCCGCCTGAGAATAGAGCGGGGACGCGACGAATCATCGACATGGATCTCGACTGTAATCTTCTTCGACAGCAGACCGATATCTTCGCCTCGTTCCGCCTGAATAATCACATGATCGTTCGGCTTGAGAGCGTGATAATAAGTATTGAAAAAGTACTCCTTGCGGGAGCCTTTGAATTCAACCAAATACAATTCAGCCACAGATATTACTCCTGACAGGTTGGGCGAGGCGTCATACCGGCACCGGGACGGTCGTGGTGCGCTTAAGTCTCAGTGCCAAAGCCATTAACGCCCCCGGAATATGCACGTTGCGACGTAAATCTTCAAGCGTATTTTTTATCTCACCAACCATAAGCGGCGCGGTCTGAGGGTCCGAAAAACGTGACGCGAGCCTCCTGATGTCGGTTGAGAAATCAATATTGGCAATTCCCTCTTCGTCTCCGGTCACCGCGAAGTAGGCGCAGTCACGGATCAGACCCTGCCAAACACGAAGCAGCTCTTCGGCTTCGGACCTATCGTTCAGCCTCATCACATCCTGCATCCGGCCGAGAAGGTCGGGCGAGCTGTCCAGAAACAACGACTTGAACAACAGGAAGATGACGCTTCGCAATGACGATTCGTCTTTCGATTCCTCGATCATATCGATAGCCCGGCCGATCGACCCCTCAGCTATTCTCGCCAGAAGCTTCGCCTTCTTCTCGGATACTTCGTAATGTTCAATCAAATACTGCTCGATCGAACCGCTCGGAATCATGTCGGCCCGCAGCTTGAGTGATCTCGACTGTATCGTCGGCAGCAGCGAGTCCGGTTTGCGACTAATCAGAATCATCACCGTATCCGCCGGCGGTTCCTCGATCAGCTTCAACAGGGCGTCGGTTGAAGCTGTCTTCATCCGTTCCATCTGATAGAAGATCACAACTCGCGTCATCCCTTCGGAGGACCTCAAACCAAGCCGTTTCTTGATCTCCCGGGCGACCGATACGGGGATATTGGTTGAAGATTCGGAACTGAGGATAGAAAACGGTTCTTCGCGCTTGCGATCGATAATCTCGCCAGTCAGATCAATTGCGTTGTCGGCTTTGTTGCCGTGGGGCGGGATGGGAACGGCAAAGTGAAGACCCTCGAACCTGAGTGCAAAGATATTTCGGCAGTTCCTGCACTCTCCGCACGGCCGAGGCAGCCGGTCTTCAGCATCAAGCACCGGCTTTTCACAATTGAGTAGAGCGCCGAAGCTTATTGCGAGCTGCCATCGCCCGACCCCTTCGGGACCATAGAACAAATACGTCCCGGCCGTCTTGCCCGCTTTGAACGATCGGGACAGCAAAGACCAGGCTCGGGTCTGATAGATGATGTCAGAAGGAATCAAGTCGGATCCATTCTACCGGATCGAGGGGATTTCGTCCCTGCCGCAGCTCGAACCTCACCATGCCGTCGTCACCCGAAAGGCCGAGAGTGGCTCCGGTCAACACGTATTCGCTCGTTTTCACTTTCGGCTGCACCATGCCGGCATACGTCGTATAGTACTGGTCGTCATGGTTAATGATAATGAAATTCCCGTATCCGCGCAAATTACCGACATAGGCAATCGTGCCCGAAGCTACCGCTTTGACGGGCGTGCCGGGCTTCCCCTTTATCGTGATTCCTGATGAGAACGATCGAAGGTTGGTGACTTTGTCAACCTGATCGCCGAAGGTTTGGATTATTTTGCCTCGATACGGCGAGATGAGCTGTCCCCGGAGCGCGGCGAATGCCGACGGACCCTTGTTTTCTTCGTGACGGGCGATTCGACGCTGCTCCGCTTCCTTCTGAAGCCGGGCGATGATCTCTTCCATATCCCGCGCCGCCTGCTCGAGCGTCACCATCCGGTCGGCCTCCTGCGTTTTTCGCCTGCGAACCTGCTCAAGGTTCTTTTCCTGCTGCTCCTTTTGAGTAGCCGCCAGGGCGGTCGCCGTTTCTTTGCTCCTTTTGAGGCTGGTCATCTTCTTGCTCTCACCGTAGAGTTGGTCCCGTTTGTCAAGTGTCTGGGCAAGATACGCCGAGGCATGGAAAATCCGTCCCGATTCGAAATGTGCCAGCGCCGTCAGATAGACCACTTTCCTGTTCAAATTCAGTTCTTCATCCGGGCTTTCGGAGATTCCGTGCCCGGCCTCATGCGCGGCCAGATAGAACTGCCTGATATTTCCGAGGTAACGTCGGCGCGAAAGATCCAGCTGAAGTTGCTGGTTGTCGAAATCTTCCTGCGTCTTTTTGATCTTGCTCTGGATTCCCCTGAGTTCTTTGCCCAGTCTTGTTATCACTTTCCGGTTACTGGAAATGCGCTGATCGGTTTCTGAGATCTGCTTCTGGATCCCAACCTCGTTCTTCTTCAGCGAGTCGAGCTTCGCCTTGCTCGCTTCAACTTCGGATTTGATCTTCTGCAGCTCCTGTTGTTGATTAAGGATATTCTCCTTCTGTTTGTCAGCCGACTGCACGGTCACTGACAGGCAGAAAGAGAATAGCAACATTGTAATAACAAGATAGCGCATATCAGGTCCTGAGTAATTTTCTTATACCCAAAAAGCCGCTAACGAGTCCGAGCAGAGCGGCCAGTCCGCAGTAGATAAAGATTTGTTCGAGATTCGGAAAGACGATCGTGATCTGCGTGAAGTCGACTTTGTCTTTCCAGTAGTAGATGAGCAGCCATCCGAGTCCGGCCGAAATTCCCCCCATAATCAATCCTTCGAGCAGGAACGGACCGACCAGGAACCAGGTACCGGCCCCCAGTAGTCGCATCTGGTAAAAGCCGGCTGTTCGAGTTCGGGCGGTCAGACGCATATTATTTGCTGAACTGACCAGTACCGTGATTAGAATCAATAGGCCGAGCATGAGTCCGACATTCCGAATAATCCCTTTGGTACTCTCCGCCTTCTCAAGCCATTTTCGGCTGAATGATACTTGGGACACGCCCGCAAAAGTCTGAAGGCGTTGGCTTATCGAGTTGAGAGCTTTGGTGTTCAAGTACTCGGGAACAAATTTCAAAACAAAAGAGCGCGGGAGTGGATTCAGTGTATCGTATCCCACCAGTAGATCCACGCCAACGAGATTGGTGAGATCCTGCCGGGCTTCTTCTTTGGAGATATAGGCGACCGATGCCACCCCCGGCACCGATTTAATCTCGTCCTCCAGCGCCGTTCTGGTCGTGTCGGTTACGTCCTCATTCAGATAAACTTCCATATTGACGCCGGACAGGAGATCCTCGTAGAACCGATCGGACGTCCCGGCGGCTATCCAGAACAGATCGAACAGGAGAAGCAACAGCGAGATGGAGAGTATCGCACTGAACGAAGTTCCGGGGTTCCGAAATATGTTCCGGAACAGCTCCCTGAGGACATGGAGAGTCCGGGTCATACCAGCGCTCCGTTCGTGATCGTATACTGATGTACATTCGGGATCTCACGGGAAAAATCCTGCGAACTGAGAATGATCATCGAGCGACCCGACACGGAGAGATTCACCATGTATCCGAGGATGCGCTGGTACGTTTTTGGGTCGAGCCCGGCCAGGGGTTCATCGATTATGATCAGCGGCTGGTTGGCGACCGACGCTCGGGCGAACTGGACAAGCGTATGTTCGACTCTCGTCAATCGATTGGGATACTCCGAAGCCTGCTTGAGCAGAGAGAACTCGGTCAGCATTTTGAGCAGCCGCTCCTTGCGGACCTTTTTTCTGGCCCCGGCGATAATCATTGGGAATTCTATATTTTGTGCTACGGTGTAAGACGGAATGAGTCCGAACAGACCGCCTATGCCGCCTGTCTTTCTTCTCAACTGACGAATCGCCCGATATTTTCTCGGCCGAAGTTGCTGTCCGAGCACCTCCACAGAACCCGCTTCAGCGAACCTTCGCCCGATGAGCAACTCAACCATGCAGGTTTTGCCGGCACCGGCAGCGCCAAAGATGATAGCCGAATGTCCCGCCTCAAGTTTGAAATTGAGGTCGCGAAAGACGTCCTGTCCCCGGTCGGAACGGAAATAGACGTTATCCAACTCGACTACATATCTCAAATCATTGTCTTCTTCGGTAATATCCATATATCCGGCAGGCATTTATTGACTTTCCCGGCCCGGGCTGATATCTTGTCCGGGAGGAAAATAGGTTCAACTAATCTCTGCTTCAAATGGTAAAATGTTTAATGAGGCTTGACAATCGTAAAATCATGAGAATCTCCCTGTTAACAATTTTTGCGCTCCTGCTGTCGGCAGGCGCGTTCGCTCAAACTGACCAGTCCTGGCACCTAATAGGTACCCCGTTTAGTGAGAGCATAACCGGAATCTCATTTGTTCACCCGGATACCGGCTTTATCATCACCAGCTCCGGAGATATGGCTCGCACGTTCGATCGGGGAAAGTCGTGGGATGTGTTTCACGTTGAGCCGGGCGCCTCATTGGAGGACGTAGAATTCAGAAATTCCGACACTGGAATGATCTGCGGCTCCAAGGGGAGAATATACCTGACCTACAACGGCGGGTATGCCTGGCGTTTCAAAGGTGTAGCGGATAGCCTGCCATGGTTCTTCGACCTGGCAATCCTCGACAGCAAGACGGCGATAGCTGTAGGTCTGTCTCGTCAGCCGGAGGATCCTTTCGGAGCACTGGGATATCGTACCACCGATGCCGGCAACACCTGGCAGAAGATGAAGCCGCTCGGACTCGGTTACGCGGAGATGCAGTATACTCCGGGTGGATTACTCTATCTGTTGTCATTCGGAAAGTTGAACTACTCGGCCGACAAAGGGCTGACATGGAATTCCTATCGGACCACCGAGGGTGAGCCGGCTCGTGCGCTGTCGATCGTTGGAAATACCGGTATCATTTGCGGCCTTAAGGGGATGTGCGCCTATTCTCACGATGCCGGGAAGACCTGGTACCCGGCCGATCAGAGTAAGGCAACGATGTTCGTAGCGGCTCAGCTTGTCGATGAAAAGACGGGGTATATCGGAGGCACCCAGGCGACCCTGCTCAAAACCGTAGACGGGGGGCAGACCTGGAACGCCGACCCGATGCCGTCGCAATTCGACATTCTCGACTTCTTCCTCGAAGGGGATCGTCTCTATGCCGCCGGTACCGGTGGAATCATGATGTACAAGAACGTCAAGTAGGCTACTTCAAGCCAATTTCTTCGTAGACAACGTTACAGATAGATGGGTCACTTGAGGGGCCATTTTTGCTGAGAGATGCTCGCCTTCTGTTCGTCCCCCGGGCGACATCGCCAGGCCGGACCCCGTAACGAGTTGATCGGCCGCACGTTGCTGCAATCCGTAACGAGGTTACTCCGTTGAGAACGGGCCATGGCTCCAACTGCAATCGAGGAACACCATCTTCTCAATTTCTGTTTAAGCAAGCAGACTGTTCGAGGGACGGGCACCGGCCGTCCTGTATTCCTTAGCAACTGTGCCTGCGGATTCGTTTGTTCGATAAACTCTCTTCACGGAGGATATTGGATGGCTACCGATATGAGGTCGATTAATCAGTCTCCCCGACTATTCCGAAATGGTCTTCTCGAGACACTTTCACGAACCCCGGTCTATGTTGTTCCTGCCGTCTATGTCCCCATCGTGACCTATCTCGTCTGGTACAGCGTCGCCCGTAAGGGCACCGATGTAACGACCACTTTTCTCCTTCTGGCCGGAGGAGCGTTCGCCTGGACATTGGCCGAGTACTGGATCCATCGTGCGATTATGCATTGGATTCCGAAGTTTTCCTGGGGAGAGAGGATGCACTTCTGGGTGCACGGTATTCACCATGACTGGCCGAACGATCCGTTCCGTCTGGTCATGCCCCCGAGTGTAAGTTTGGTTCTTTTTGTAATATTTCTTGCGATCTTCCGAATATTGTTCGGAAAGATGTGCTGGGCGTTTCTGGCGGGGTTTACGTTAGGCTATATCGTATACGACGTTACGCACTATCTGGTGCATCACACGAAACCTAAGAAGGGTCTTCTGCGGTCATTGCAGAAACATCACTTAAGCCATCACTTTCAGCCCCGCTATGAAAACCTGCGTTTCTCAATCACCACACCGATGTGGGATCGTGTCTTCGGCACCAGGGAAGTTCCGGAAAATCGAGCCGAGGAACCGACCGGTGTCAAACCGACCGGTTCGTAAGTCTGCATACCGAAGCAGATCTGCCTCCTGATCAGTCTTTCATCGATGCCAGGAATTTCTTGTTGCTCTTGCTCTTCCTGAGCCGGTCGATCAGGAATTCCATAGCTTCAATCGGATTCATTTCTGCGAGGAATTTCCGGAGAATCCAGATCTTGTTCAATGTCTCGTCGTCGATTAGCAGTTCTTCTTTACGCGTCGAGGAACGATTGATATCCATCGCCGGGAAGATTCTTCGATCCGACAGACGGCGATCAAGCACCAGTTCCATGTTACCCGTGCCTTTGAATTCCTCGAAAATCACTTCGTCCATTCTCGATCCGGTTTCGATCAGGGCGGTGGCGATGATCGTCAGAGAACCACCTTCTTCGATATTCCTTGCCGCCCCGAAAAATCGTTTCGGTTTGTGCAGCGCGTTCGAGTCGACACC
>CAZFOY010000011.1:0-20720 GCA_964520865.1 uncultured Ignavibacteriales bacterium
AGTATCTGCTTCGTTCCGGCCGGGTTCGGCACCGAGATGTTCTGCTTCGAGGTCACCGACGGCTGCACGAGCATCACTGACACGATGTATGTAGACATTAACGAGAAGCCGGACTGCGACGTCTGTACCCGGGTCGCCATCAACGGCGGCGAGTGTACTCCGGTCGGCGTTCCTCACACGGTAACGATAAATGTCGAGAGCAACGATCCGATCGGCGGTTTCGACCTGCTGGTCAGTTTCGATGCCTCGGTTATGGCGTTCAACTCGGCGACCATAAACTCGACCGATATTCAGGACTGGGAGTACTTCACCTATCATCTCGGCAGTGTCGGTTGCGGCTCCGCCTGTCCGTCGGGACTGGTCAGGTTGTTTGCCATCGCCGATGCTAACAACGGTGCTCATCATCCGCCGGTGTCATCGCTCAGTCCGAACGGAATTCTCGTGTACATGCAGTTCCAGATTTCGAACGACCAGAATCTTGGCGACCAGTTCCTGCCAATGAACTTTGTCTGGTACGACTGCGGCGACAACACCTTCTCCGACCCGAGCGGCTCAATGCTCTACCTGGATAAGCGTATTTACAACGTCGAGCATTCGTTGCTCTGGGACGAGGACGATGACATCAATTATCCGAACAGCACACGGCCGTACGGCCTGGGTGCGCCGGATATCTGCATGTCCGGAGCCTCATCCGCTCCGACTCGCTGTGCCGAGTTCATCAACGGCGGTGTATGTATCATTCACCCCGATTCGATCGACGCGCGCGGAGATATCAACCTCAATAATATCCCGTACGAGATCGGCGACGCCGTCCTGTTCTCGAACTACTTCGTCTACGGCCTGAAGGTGTTCAAGATCAACCTGGCCGGTCAGATCGCGGCGACGGACATAAACGGCGATGGTCTGACCCTCAGTGTGGCTGACCTCGTGCTGTTGCTCCGAATTATCAACGGTGACGCCAGCCCACATCCGAAACTGACTCCGTACGACCAGCCGCTCACGCTGACTTCGGTTGAACAACACAACGATCTTGTGATATCGAGTGAATCTCCGTCCGATATCGGCGGAGCCCTGCTCGTGTACGATCTGCCGCCGGGTGTCGAAGTCGATCCGCCGAAACTCACGTCGAGTTCGGCCGACATGGACATGAGCTACGATGTAATCGACGGTCAGCTTCGAGTGCTTCTGTACAGCCTCTCGAAAGGACGGGTGGCCTCAGGCACGAACAAGCTGCTGGATATCCCGTTCCGCGGCGACGCGCGGCCTGTCTTGAGCAAATCCGAGATAGTCGATTATCAGGGCAGACCGTATCGGGTGGTAGCCAAAGGCAGCAATCTGCCGACCGGATTCGAACTCGGTCAGAACTACCCGAACCCGTTCAATCCGACCACGACGATCGAGATGTCGCTGCCGGTTGCGGCCGACTGGTCACTTTCGATCTACAATATCAACGGAAGTCTCGTTAAGCACTTCTCCGGCGCGAACGATGCCGGTGTGGTCAAGATTGAGTGGGATGGCACCAACAACAACGGCAGCCAGGTTGCCTCCGGCGTGTACATGTACAGATTCGAAGCGAGTGGGTTCAGTGATACAAAGAAGATGATCCTGCTCAAATAAGCAAAATCCCCATCTCTTTATCTTTCCTCAGAATGTCCGGTACCTCGCGTACCGGGCATTTTTCTATTTATGGTAATCCGTTCCGTGAAGGATTGAGAAACCCCGGTAGAGCTGTTCGAGAAGGACCAGTCGGACCAACTGATGCGAAAACGTGAGTGGCGAGAGGGAAAGGATCAGGTCGGCTGAGTCGAGAAGTCTCTTATCAAGTCCATAGGCGCCGCCTACTACGAATGTAAGCTCACCCGATCCCGACACCTGCACTTTGGACAGCCATTTCGAAAACGACATACTGTCCATTTTCTTTCCGCTGTCCGCAAGCGCCACTGTGAACCCCTTGCCGAGCTTCCTGACTATCTGATCATGTTCTTTTGCCATGATCTCGGACGGAGAGAGGGAAGAGGCTGCCTTGACGCCAGGAAGCGTTACAATATCGAGCGACGCGAATCGGGAGAGGAGCTTGCGATAGTGCGCGATGCCATCGGCTACCCAGGCATCTTTGTCTTTCCCGACCAAAATGAGACGGATCTTAAGCAATGGGAAACACCCTCAGGATCAGGTGTCGCGTACGAGGACCGTCGAACTCGCAGAAGTAAATCCCCTGCCAGGTTCCAAGGACCAGCCGGCCATCTTCGAACAGGACCTGCAGTGAAAATCCCATCAGCGAGGCCTTGATGTGGGCATCGGAATTCCCCTCGGCATGATGGTACTCTTCGCGCTGGGGAATCTCTTTATGGAGTTTGTGAAGGATGTCCCGTTTGACATCGGGATCGGCGTTCTCGTTGATCGTTATTCCGGCCGTCGTGTGCGGAACAAAACAAATCACGGCTCCGCTCTTGTGTCCGCTTTCGGTTACTGTTTTCTGAACGATTGACGTGATGTCGAGGAGTTCTTCGCGTTCGTGCGTTTTGACGTCGACCTGCTTCATCAGGCAAACAGTGCCTCGGTAAATTGTTTCGAGTCGAATCGCTGGAGATCTTCCAGCCCCTCGCCGATTCCAATGAAATTAACCGGTACGCCGAGTTCCTGGGCGACTGCGATCATGACGCCACCCTTGGCGGTCCCGTCGAGCTTGGTCACGATGATTCCATCGCAGCCGACAGCGTCGGTAAATACTTTGACCTGGGCGATAGCGTTCTGCCCGGTAGAGCCGTCGATAATGAGTTTGCTGTAAATCGCGGCATCGGGGACAGCTTTCTCGACTACCCGACGAATCTTCTTCAGCTCTTCCATCAGATTGGACTTGGTGTGGAGCCTTCCTGCCGTGTCCACCAACAGGAGGTCGATACCGCGTGCCTGTGCCGCCTTGGCGGCATCGAACGCGACCGAAGCCGGATCTGCGCCCGGCTGGGCTTTGACTATCTCCACCTGGCTGCGTTCCGCCCAGATTGTCACCTGTTCGACCGCGGCCGCACGGAAAGTATCGCACGCCGCGATCATCACTTTCTTACCTTCTTTGGAAAGCCGTGTCGCCAGTTTTCCGATCGTCGTCGTCTTGCCTACGCCGTTGACGCCTACCACCAGCCATACTATCGGTTTCTTGTCCGACTCTTTGAAGAGAGGGGCATCTTCCCGGGAGAGAATTGTCCCGATTTCTTCGCGAAGAAGCGTCATGACCTCGTCCCCTTCGGTCAGTTTCCGTTCTCGGGACTTTTCTTTGATGCTGTCGATCAGGCGGGTGGTGGCCGGTACGCCGACATCGGCGCCGATAAGAATCTCTTCGATTTCCTCGAGCAGATCATCGTCGATCTTCCTGCGCAGGACCACCTGCGAGATCTTGCCGAGGATATTATCCTTGGTCCTCGTCAGGGAGTTTTTGAGCTTTTCGAATTTGCTGAACATGGCCGGGAGATCAGTCGTTGTCGCCGGAATCGTCTTCGGGTTTGTCTATCACCGGGACATTGAATCGCTCAACCACACGCGGGGGAAGGTCATCGAGTTGGGTCGTTGGATCAGAGGACTCAGGCTCCACCGTTTCTAACGGCTCTTTGAACACTGCGTGATCGGTCGAATCACCGCCTTCTTTGCTTCCATTGCCATTCCCGTTGCCGTTTCCGTTGCCACTATCGTCGACCTCAAGAGCTGAAACTACGGCTTCATCAGGCTCGGCCTCCTCCTCGGCACCGGCTTCGGTATCAAGCACCACCTCTTCGTCTTCGTCGTCCGGACCGTTGTCGGTAAACTTGACGGCGACCAACTTGGAAATACCGAACTGCTCCATGGTGACGCCGTAGAGATTCTGAGCGGCTTCCATCGAGATCTTATTGTGTGTGATAATAATGAACTGAGTCTGCTCGGAGAACTTCCGGATGATTCGCAGGAAGCGATGGCAGTTGGCGTCGTCAAGAGGTGCGTCGATTTCATCGAGAATACAGAACGGCGACGGCTTGACGAGGTAAAGGGAGAATAGAAGCGAGATAGCAGTCAGCGCCCGTTCGCCGCCGGACATCATGGTGATCGACAGAATCTTCTTGCCGCGAGGACGAGCGATAATCTCAATGTCGGACTCGAGCGGATCACTCGGGTCGATCAGGTTGATATCGGCCTCGCCGCCGGCGAACAGCTCGACAAAGAGGTTCTGGAAATTCACTTTGACCTGGTTGAATGTGTCAAGGAACAGCTGACGCGCTGTCTGGTTAATCCTGGTTATTGTCGACTGCAGATCGTTCTTGGCTGTGCGAAGGTCTTCGAGCTGTTCTTTGAGGAATATCTCGCGCTCGCTGGCCGTCTTGTATTCTTCGAGAGCGAGGAGGTTAACGGCGCCGAACTTCTTAAGCTGCTCTTTCAAATTCTGTAGATGTGTGCGAGATTCCTCTTCGGGCATATTGGGGTCGGGGTTCGTCGTCTCAACCGTGCGGATATCCGTCTCATATTCTTCCGAAATCTTTTCAACGATCGACCTTGCTTCGGATTCAAGCGTATTCAATCGGATATCGATCTTATGCATCTCGGCATTGAGCGAATCCTTGCCGGTCCTTGCCTCTTTGAGCTGCTTCTCCTTGGCCGTGACTTTCTCCAGAATCTCACTCTGGACCTCGTGAAGTTTGCTCTGGCGGGCGTTGATTTCCTGACGTGACTCGAACGTAGCCTTCAACTCAATTTCCAACTCGTCGACCCTCGACGCCGAAGTTTGAATCTCGTGGCGAGCCTGTTCGATTTCCTGTTGCTTGGATTCCCGGGTCGTGGACATCTCGTCGCGGAGTTCAGTCAGGTGCGCGATTTTGCTTTCGATCTGCTCGACCTTGCTTCTTGCTTCAACGAGTCGGACCTGAAGGTGCGAGACGCGGGCCACAGCATCGGCCGCCGCCCCTTCGAGATCACTCAGCTTCTCCGATGATTGTGTCATCTCGGCCACAAGCGACTGCTTCTGGGTTGCAAGCTGGTTGAAATCAAGACCGAGAGAGTACTGGCGATTGCGAATGACCTCGCGCTTGTCATTCAGATGTTTGCGTTCCTTTTCGAGTCGGGCGAGTTCCGTCTCCAATCCACGGAACTGATATTCAGCCTCGTTATGCCTTTGCTGGGCTTCGGAGAGCTGTTCGCCGAGTTCTTCGATACGATCGGTCAATTGCCCGAGTTCGGCGCGCGAAGCACCGATATCGGCCGTGACTTTGTTGCGCGCTTCTCTGACTGACACGAGCTGTCGACGGAATTCATCGGCCATTTGCTCCTGCTCGGCCACTTTTTCGCGGCGACGGAAGAGCGGGAACTTGTCGTCGGATCCGCCGGAGATAATATTCTTGCTGTAAACTTCACCCGATTTCGAGACTGCCTGGAACCCGTAGGGGAGACGTTCCAGAATCTGATCCGGGCTGAATCCGCTTACGAACACGGCCGTTCGCGAAAGAATCGCCTGCATCAACGGACGAAGCTGCTCTTCGGTGCCGACCAGTGTGTCGAGCCAGCCGACAAACCCGGGAACGTCAAGTTCCGGTCGCTTGACTGCCGGAGTGATCGTTCCTGAGTCGGGGACAAGAATGCCGATTCGTCCTTTGTTCTCGGATTTGAGGTATGAGATAATCGATTCGGCTGTGCTACGGCTGTCGCAGATCAGGAATCGCGCGATCTCTCCCAGCGCCGCTTCCACCGCGACTTCAAGGCCGGCATTCGGAACGAATTTCTCAGCCACTGTACCCAGCACGCCGGACCAGCGCTCACGCGCTTCCATAACCGCCTTGATGCCGGATTCGTACCCTTCGTAGTGAACGATCATATCTTCAAGAAGGGTCTTTCGGGCTTCGCACGCCTCAATCGAAGCTGTCAGGTTGGAAATTTCCTCGGCCAGATCTTCGTTCTTGCCGACCAATTCTTCGAGTCTCGTTCCGAGATCGGCATAGCTCTTCTCGGCTTGATGTTTGGCAGAGACCGCCTCGTCCAGCTGCCGCTTCTTGAGGTCTCGGTCTTCAATCAGTTTCTGACGGGTTGTCTGGCTTTCGGTGATCTGGTTGCGATAAGATTCGAGCGACTGAGTAAGTTCTTCTTCCTGCGAGCGAAGGTTGTCTTCTTCCGTCTTACCCGACGAGAGTTTTCCTTCGAGTTCGATAAGCTTTCTGTTGTCCTGTTCTTTCGACGACCGGGCCATCAGCAGTCGCCGGTCGGCTTCTGATTGCGTCTCTTCCGCGCGACGTAGCTCGCCGTCTATCTTACCGAGCTCCTGTTTCTGGAACTCAAGTGAACTCTCCGCCTCTTTGGCCTGCTCGGAGATAACTTCTGAACGGCCTTCCAAAGCCTTAATGTCGCTTTCATTTCGCTCAATCAGTGACGAAGCATTAGCTTTCTTCTCATGCAGGATGGAGATTTCTTTCTCCAGCGAATGCGCCTTTTCCGAAAGTTCGTACGCTTCGTTACCGACTCGGGTCAGCTCATGCTCGATATCTATTTGTTCACCGCGATCGCTCTCCAGTGCTGATGAGAGACTGTCCACCTGGGTATCGTAGCCGGACATCTGATCGGTCAGCTGATCGAGCCTGGCACGCTGTTCTCTGCGTTCCTGCTCCACTGCCTTCACCCGAACCGAGTTAAGGTAGAGATCCCAATCCTTGATCTGATTGGCGACTTGCTGGTAGCGCTCAGCTTTACTTTGCTGACGTTTCAATGAGCGGACCTGGGTCTGAACCTCGGAGTAGATGTCGTTGAGTCTCAGGAAGTCGTTCTCGGTCGCTTCAAGTTTGCGAAGGGCGGCCTTTTTGCGCTGCTTATACTTGGTGATTCCTGCCGCTTCTTCGAAAAGGAATCGCCGTTCTTCTGCCTTGTCCGAAATAACCGCTTCGATCATGTCCTGCTGAATGACCGAGTAAGAATGCGCTCCCATTCCCGTATCGTAGAACAGCTCGGTGATATCCTTGAGTCGGCAGGGGACTTTGTTTAACAGATACTCAGACTCGCCGCTTCGGAAGAGTCTGCGGGTGATTTGAACTTCGGTATATTCAGTAGGCAGCACACCGCGATTGTTCACTAAGGACAGGGTGACCTCGGACATTCCGAGCGCTTTCATGTCCCGCGTCCCGTTGAAGATGACTTCTTCCATTTTGCTGCCGCGAAGCATGCTGACTTTCTGCTCTCCCAGTACCCAGCGCAGGGAATCAAGAATGTTCGTCTTCCCGCATCCGTTCGGTCCGACGATCGCTGTTATCCCGGTGGAAAAGTTTACCGTGGTCTTATTTGCAAACGACTTGAAGCCGAGTATGTCGAGTCTCTTTAAGTACACATATCCTCCAAATGTTCTCAGATGCCTGCGAGATAAATCATCACTCAGGTCGTACAGTTCTTAATCCCGCCGATGATATCAAGCAGGGAACGATAGATGTTCCGTTCATCGCGAAGATACTTGGTCTTGATCTCCAGATTATAATACGGGTCGCCCCGATGGTTCCCTCGGCCGATTCTTACGGCGCGGGGAAAGCTCAATAGTATGCTCGAAGTGAAATTCGATGCGTCAAAATTCAGGTCTAATACGAGATCGATCTTCAGATCCTTCAACATGTCGAGATAACTTTTTTTCGGGAGCCCGGACCAGGTAATCTGATCGGGGGTAGGAGAGAGGATCTGGAATCCCTTGCGTGGGAAAATATCAGTCACACGGACGCCCGGCATGCTGAGCAGGACGATATCGGCCGGCTTGAACAGGTCGGTGATCGACGGAAGGAACTGCTTCACGAGCGTGAGTTCGCGAAGACCCCCCGGGAGGCAGACCAGAATATGTCGGGGGGTCTGCAATGCTTCGGGAAACCTGACAGCTTCCGGTTTCATCCGTCGGGCGATCTGCCGCACTTTTATATTGGCAACGAAATTCTTAATCCCCGTCACCCGTTCCTCCGTGCATTACCGTGTCTTCTACCGGCTGCTTCGGCGTCTGTTGTTCCTGTTGTTCCTGTGGCTGCTGTTCTGTCTTTGGCGCTTCTTTCTTCACAGGCGGGCTATTATCTAAAGCCGGACTTGTCGATTCGGGTTCAGACGGCGGGCTGAGGAATTTGTGCAAGTTCGCCTGCGTAATTTCAACCCGGGAAATGCGCCCGCTCTGCGGGTCGGTCAGGTTGACCGGCACACCGTTGAGTCTGACCTTCACCAGCGAAGGGATCCCCACCGAGACCAGCATGCGATACGAAGCTTCTACATCGTACTGGCGGCCTGCAACGAGATTTCTGAAAAGTACCGTGTCTCCATCGGCGAGAATCGTGCACCAGGACTGATCGGAGGCGACCAGTTGCAGTTTCAACTTGCCTGGGACCTCGTATCCGACCGTATCGTTCCAATTGAAATTCGCTGCTTCAGCATTTATCTGATGATCCGTCTGACTTGATTCCTCGGCGGAAGTCTGCATCTGGTTTTGATTGGGTTCGGTCGAGGTTGATTTGCTCGAGAAGAAGAAGTGGTTTACTATAAGGAAGATCACGAAGAGCAGGGCCAGAGCGCCGAATATGTAGAGCAGCCATTTGAAAATGCCCGAACTGTCGCTCGGCTCGGCCTCCTCGGACGCGTCTTCTGCCGTCTTTTCGGGCCGAACCTTCTTCTTCGCCTGGGCTCCGTTGGCGCCCGTCTCTTTGGTATCGCCGGCTTCCTCAAGTTCCGCTTTCATTGCTTCCATCGTGCGGGCGTAGTCTATCCCGATCGCTTCGGAATACGATTTGGCAAAAAGCCCGTAGTACAGTTCCGATGGAAGCTCTCTTATGTCACCGGATTCGATTGATTCAAGGTGGCTCTGGGATATTTTAAGCTGTTCGGCAAGGTCTTCGAGTTTGATCTCTTTGCGTTCCCGCTCAAGCTTAAGGAGTTCTCCAAATTTCTTTCGTAAGTCGCTCATAGGTAACAGACTAAATTCATGGTTGGCGGTCTAATATCTCTTTGGAGAGAAGGTCCAAAAGAGTACGTGGAAAGCCAATGACATTATCAAGATTGCCCTCAATACTGTCAACTAAAAATGCCCCCATCCCCTGTATGCCGTAGGCTCCTGCTTTGTCCATCGGTTCACCCGTTTCGATATATTCGTCGATCTGACTGCCCGTCACTTCGTTGAAGTAAACCTTCGTATATTCCCGGTCACTCGCAAGTGGTTCACTCCGGTACGCCATAGCAAGGGAAGTGCAGACGACATGCTGTTTCCCGGAAAGGGTGGCAAGAATTCTGTGAGCATCCGATTTGTCGAGCGGTTTCTCAAGCACGACGCCATCCAAGACGACAATCGTGTCACAGCCTATCACCAGCTCGTCCGGTGCCGCGGTCGAAGCAACTTTCAACGCCTTGTCGCGGGCAAGTCTCATGGCATAGTCGAACGGTTCTTCTCCGGGAAGCTGGGCTTCATGCAGATCCGGGATCGACTGCCGGAACGGTATGCCTGTTTCAGTAAGCAGTTTGACCCGGCGGGGAGAGCCGGAGCCGAGTACGATTTTGTATCGTTGGGCGAGTTGTCTGAAGTAAGGGTTAGTCGTGTTCAAGAAGTATTGTCACCGGGCCATCGTTGTTAAATCTCACATCCATCTTCGCGCCGAAAACTCCGGTTGCTACCGTGAGTTCCGAGGCACGTACCAGTTCTACAAATCGATTGTACAGTTTCTCCGCCGCTACCGGTTCCTGGGCGTCGGTGAAGGCCGGGCGACGGCCTTTGCGTGTGTCGGCATATAGCGTGAACTGCGAAACGATCATGATCTCGCCTTCGATATCGAGCGCCGACCGATTCATCTTCCCTTCGTCGTCCTCGAATATCCGAAGATTGACCGCCTTGTCGGCCAGCCAGCCGCAGGAACCTTCGACATCGCCGGTTTTCGTGCCCATCAATATCAGCAGGCCCTTTCCGGTCTTGCTGTGCTGTTTCCCGTCGATCCAGACTTCGGCGCCGGACGTTCTTTGTAAAATCAGTCGCATGTTCGTTTCCTCAAGCCCCGAATATATCGGATCGCCGGGGAAAGACAAATGATTTCAGAGAAAATAAGGAGACACGCCTGACGAAACTGTTGACCTTCATGTATGTACAAAGATCAGGTAGGTTGACACCCTCTTGGGTGTCAACATCGATTCTTCTCAACTTCCTTGTTATCGCGGCCGCAGCTACGTTATTCTCAGGAGTCAACGTTGACACTGCCAGGGCAGCGGACAGCTCAAATTCGATTCAGCAGGCCAGCTCTGTGGAAGATACGAAGGAGGTCGAGATACCTTTCCAGTATCAGCCAACGTCGCCTTCAGAACTCGCACTGGACTTCTACCCGAGACTATTCTCTCCCAACGGGATCAGGATGGACCTTCCGAGTCGCCGGTTGTTCACGATAGAGGTATTCAACTTGAAGGGGAGCCCCATCGTGACAATGTCAAATCGCACCTGGGAACAGGGGAGTTATTATTTCCGGGCAGTTGACCTTGCCCGCAACGGCGACTCCGGTGTGTATTTCGTCAAATTGACGAGTTGTAAGCAGCAGATAGTCAAAAAGTTTGTCCTCCTGAAATAATCTTCTTCCGTAGCCCCCGTCAGTGAGAATTGGCGATAGTTTTCTTCCGCTGGACAGAGCCCGCGTGAAAGCGCGATAGCGTTCGAGGGAGGGACCTGACCTTGTCCGCAGTCCCTGTCGGTTCTGTTTTCTTCCGTAGCCCATGTCAGCGATGGGTGGCGGCAGCCATCCTGAGCGCCACGTGGGGAAAAGACGTTCGGTCCGGACCGAACTAACGGGTCGACACCCACCTGGCAATCGGCCCGCTGACCGCGGCCCTCACGGAGGTGGGCTACTGAAGACTGACCGGCGAGTTCCGTAGCCCGCGTTAGTGACTATTGCGACAGCATATGGATCGCAATGTGAGTGATGGCAGAGGCATTTAGTTCAACATCACTATCTGACGCTCACAAAGAAATTACTTGCGCACCGGAATTTCGACACGGTTATTTTATGACATGGATGAGTGTTGTCTGTCGCTGGGAATAGACATCGGTTCTGTCTCAGTCAAGATCGTCCTGCTCAAGGATGGCAGGCTCGACCGAACCGTCTATCAACGATTCCAGTCGGGGCCGTTTCGCACGCTGTATCAATTGCTGCACGAAAATTTCCCCGAGCTGCAGGGTGCACCGATAAAGCTCGGCCTGACCGGCATCGGCGGCAAGACGGCGCAGTCGATCCTTGGCGGCAAGTTCTTCGGCGAGATCGCCGCAATCGCCCACGGCAACTTCATGCTCGCCCCCGAGATTCGCACCGTTATTGAGATGGGTGGCGAAGACTCCAAGCTTGTTCTGCTCGACTCGACGCAACGTACCGTTCGCGACTTCGCCATGAACGCCCAATGCGCCGCCGGCACCGGATCGTTTCTGGATCAGCAGGCGGGTCGGCTCAAGATATCGATCGAAGAAGAATTCGGTCAGCTTGCGCTAAAATCGAAGAATCCTCCCAGAATAGCAGGCCGGTGCTCGGTATTCGCCAAGTCGGATATGATCCACCTCCAGCAGATTGCTACCCCGGACTACGATATAGTGGCCGGTCTGTGCTATGCTGTCGCAAGGAACTTCAAGAGTTCGATTGCCCGAGGGAAGAAATTCGAGAAGCCGATCGCATTTGAAGGCGGGGTGGCGGCCAATCCCGGTATGGTCCGGGCGTTCACCGATATACTTGATCTCGAACGGGGTGAGTTGATCGTACCGGAACATTATAATGTAATCGGTGCGGTGGGTGCGGCTCGACTGACCGAAACGGAACCACAGGCCGACTGCCAGTTCGACATTGAGAAGATCCAGCGGTATCTGAATTTCAGGCGGGTCGCCGAGTCGGGAAGAGAGGCGCTGTCGTTCGATCATCCCGAGAACAAATTCTATGATGTAACACTCGCCGATGGACCGACTGACATCGATAATCTCGAAGTCTTTCTCGGAGTCGATATCGGTTCGCTCTCCACTAACCTCGTGCTGATAGACAAGGACCACCGGGTGATTGCCCGGCGATACCTGATGACCGAAGGCCGTCCGATCGAGGCGGTCCGCCGGGGTCTTCAGGAAATCGGCGAGGAAGTGGGTGAACGGGTAGTTGTGAAAGCAGTCGGAACGACCGGCTCGGGGCGCTATCTCATCGGCGATTTGATCGGGGCCGATGTCGTCCGCAACGAGATCACCGCCCAGGCGACCGCGGCGGTTGATATTGACCCGACCGTTGACACGATCTTTGAGATCGGTGGTCAGGATTCCAAGTATGTTTCGATCGAGAATAAGGCGGTCATCGATTTTGAAATGAACAAGGCCTGTGCCGCCGGAACCGGCTCGTTCCTGCAAGAGCAGGCGGAGAAGCTGAACATCAGGATCGAGACTGAGTTTGCCGACAACGCCCTCTGTGCCAAGTGTCCGGTTGGATGCGGCGAGCGGTGCACCGTCTTCATGGAGTCGGATCTGGTCGCCCATCAACGCTCCGGCGCAGGTAAAGAAGACCTTTTAGCCGGCTTAGCTTACTCTATCGCCAGTAACTACTTAACGAGAGTGGTCGGTGACCGGCGTATCGGCGATCATATCTTCTTCCAAGGTGGCGTGGCCTGGAATAAGGCGGTGGTTGCGGCGTTCGAAAAACTCACCGGAAAAGAGATTACTGTCCCGCCGCACCACGATGTCACCGGAGCTATCGGTGCGGCTATCCTTGCCGAAGAGCAACTTGGACGCGAAGCGTTCCGAACATCGTTCAAGGGGTTCGATTTCTACCGTCTTCGGTACGAATTGGAGACGTTCCCTTGCGAAGAATGCTCCAACCAGTGCGAAATCCACAAGGTGATTATCGAAGGTGCTGAGCCGCTCTATTATGGTGCAAGGTGCGAGCGATTCGAAGTAGATAAGTCAGCAAAGAAATCTCTGCCACCCGATTATGCCGCCATCCGACAGCGGCTGCTGTTCAAGCGATACCTTCAGTTCGATAAACCGGAGAGTCCCCGAGCACGCGTGGGCATTCCGCGTGTCCTGCATTTCTGGGAGTATTATCCCTTCTGGCGGGCATTCTTCGAATCAGCCGGATACCAATTGGTCAACTCCGATCTATCCAGCCAGAAAATAGTAGAGGAGGCGCTGGAGCTCTTTTCCGCTGAGACGTGCTATCCGATCAAGATCGTCTATGGGCATATAGCAAATCTGCTCAAGAAGGAAGTCGACATGATATTTCTTCCTTCGCTTATCAAGGTGATGGAGGGTGTGGATGACTTCGAGAGCGGCGCGTATATTTGCCCCTACGTTCAGACAATCGGCTCCTCCCTGAAAGTCAGGTTCGATTTCGAGAAACATGGTGTGCGATTCGTTAACAGCATTATTTCGCTTAGCAGTGACCAGGGGAACTTAAAGAATAACTTGAAGTCGATTGCGAGCGATCTCAAGCTGAATGATCGCGAGTTCGGGCGGGCCATAGAGGCCGGAGTTCAGGCCTATCGGATGTATCGCCAGAGTCTGGTGGACGAAGGCAGGCGCATTCTGGACGAGCTTGGCGATGACGAGAAAGCGCTCGCGATTGTCAGCCGGCCGTACAACGGCTATGACCGGAAGCTGTCACTGGAACTGCCCGACAAAATCCGCCATCTTGGCGTGAAGGCGATACCGCTCGACATGCTCGATATCGGGGCTGGTGATGTTGAGTTCCCGTTTATGTACTGGCGATACGGCCGTAAGCTTCTTGCCGCTGCCGATTTTGTACGGAATCATCCGAAACTATTCGCCGTTTATATTACTTCGTTCGGCTGCGGCCCCGACTCGTTCATCAGTCATTTCTTCCGCCGCGCCATGTCAGGGAAACCATATCTCCAGCTGGAGCTCGATGAACACTCGGCCGATGCCGGGCTGATCACCCGCTGTGAGGCGTTCATAGATTCGCTCCGCTTCCATCGCTTCAAACCGCCGGTATCGAAGTTCTCGATCGCCGACGACAATTTCAGACCGTTCGAAAAGATCATCTACATTCCCAATATGTGTGATCACGCGTACGCGCTTCGCTCGGCGTTTGAGCGGTTCGGACTCAAGGCGGAAGTCCTCGATGAACCGGATGAGTTGACGCTCGACTACGGCAAGAAGTTTACCTCCGGCAAAGAATGTTTTCCGTGCGTGATTACGACCGGTGACATGATCAAGAAGATCCGTTCCGATTCGTTTGATCCGAAGAAAGCGGTGTTCTTCATGCCCGGTGCGAATGGACCCTGTCGATTCGGACTGTACAGCCAGTTTCATCGGATTATCCTCGATGATCTCGGCTATTCCGAGGTCCCGATCTTTTCACCCAACTCGCAGGACGGCTACGGCGATTTCGGCCTCGAGGGAACGGCCTTCCGTAAAACGGCATGGCGGGCGATGGTGTTTACCGACTGCCTGCAGAAACTGATGCTCGGTACCAGGCCGTATGAAATCAATCCGGGGGAGACGGAAAAGCTGTACCTTCGGTTCCTTCACCGCATGGACGATGCTGTTGTGCACGACGACTCGTTGGAAGCCCTGGCGGCACAGGCGGCGGATGCCTTTAAGTCGATTCCAACCCGCGATGAACACCGTCCGCTGGTCGGCGTCGTCGGTGAGATCTACCTCAGAAATAATCGGTTTTCGAACAACTTCTTGATTGAGAAACTCGAACGCCTCGGAATGGAAGTCTGGCTGTCGACTTTCACCGAATGGCCGCTGTATACTTCGCTGATCTACCGTCGCGATGCCCTTCAGAGTCTCGACATCAAAGGAGTAATCGATGCATCGCTGCAGCTATTCGTTCAGCATCGACACGAGCAGAAGATAATCAACAGCTTCTCAAAGTATCATCCGGTGCGGATAGATTATCCGGTTGCACAGATTCTCAAGATGGCCGCCAAGTATCTCCCGCTGGACTACAAGGGGGAAGCCATACTCTCGATCGGCAAGGCCCTGGAGATGGTACAGGAGGGTGCGTTCGGAATCGTCAACGCCATGCCGTTCAATTGCATGCCGGGAACGGTTGTCTCCTCGCTGTCGCGAAAGATCTCCGATGATCTCGGCGGCGTCCCCTGGCTGAATATCAGCTACGAAGGATTGCGCGACTCGGGTGAAGAGACCCGTCTTGAAGCGTTCTCCGAGCAGGTTCGAGCCTGGGAGACGGGTCGGCGGCTGGAGCAGATATCCGCGGCCGATCGCGATTAGTCTTCTGCCCGTGCTCGGCGGGCAGGGTTTTCCTGATGGATTTTATGCTTTTCCTTGAATCATTCAGGCCTTATGTTGCATCTAAACGTAGATCAATCGCCCCTTTGCGCCCCCTTGCGGAACCGCTGTTTGTTGTAGGTAAGTGGAACAAGGGCGAGCTAAGGACGTTATAACAGCAAGCTTTTTGAAAGTTAACATAATTGGAGGAATATATGAGCAAACCGATGGATATCACCGACGACACCTTCGAAGCGGAGGTGCTTCAGGCTGACAAACCGGTTATAGTCGATTTCTGGGCGACCTGGTGCGGTCCGTGTAAAATGATTGCACCGATCCTCGAAGAGATCGCCGGCGAGTACGAAGGCAAGCTGAAAGTGGTGAAACTGGATGTTGACGCGAATAATAAGACGGCCGGCAAGTATAATATCATGTCGATACCGTCGTTACTGTTCTTCAAGAACGGTGAAATCGTCGATCAGGTGATCGGCGCCGTTCCGAAAGCCCAGTTGTCCGCCCGCTTGTCCAAAGTATTGGCATAAGCAAGGTCACCGGATGAGTTTGAGCCGGTTCGGTAGCACGAACCGGCTTTTTTTCTGGACGCCGGATATTTCTGAGAGTTACACGGCCTGACCGACACAAATGAAAATCAGACGATTTCCCCTGAGAACCAAACGGTTGAGATTTCCGTTTTTATTATATAGGCAGATTTGTATATTAAATCTGCCGGTAGTCAAATCTTCATAGACGAGGAAGACTGTGGACTGGTATGACATTCTGTTCGCCGCAGCATTTATCATCATCTGGCTTGTCCTGGTGACTAAGGTGTTTCCCCGGTTGGGTATAGGCGGTACCTGAGGGGTGCCCCCCTCACGTCTCCCGGCGGGTGACGAACAGAAGAATAATGAATGCGGGACTGCGGGCGACTCTATGAAGACCGAGGCGGACGGGAGTGACCGGCCGAATAAATGATTTTATCTATTTACCGATAAATGGGTTACTATGAAGTCTTATAGAGTTGATGGCGGTATGGGCAGGCGAGGGTTCGGAATCGGCCCCGGCGGCATTTCGCCGTTCATCAAATGGGTGGTCGTCGCCAACGTCATAGTCTTCATTTTTCAGAATTTCTATCCCCAAATGACCTATGCTCTCGGTCTTGCTCCGAAGCAGTTCTTCTCGGATTTCCCCAACAAGCTCTATCAGCCGTTCACGTATATGTTTCTCCACGGCGGTCTCGGCCATATCTTCTTCAATATGTTCGCCCTCTGGATGTTTGGTACCGAAGTTGAGTTTACCTGGGGGAGTAAACGGTTCGCCAAGTTTTATTTCCTGGCCGGTATCGCCGGAGCAATCCTTTCGCTCATAGTCAGATCTTCGCAAATAGCTCCGATCATCGGAGCATCGGCCGCGATCTACGGCGTGCTGGTTGCCTACTGGGTCATGTTTCCGGAGAGATACCTGTACATTTACTTCCTGCTTCCGATCAAAGTCAAATGGGCCATCCCCGGAATTATGGTGCTGGGATTTCTTTTCGGTGGTGCGCATATTGCCCATTTCGCTCACCTCGGAGGAGCCCTGTTCGGCTTCCTCTACATGAAAGCGGACTGGCGCTGGTTCCGTTTTGGGGATAAATTGAAGAAGTACAAATACGGCCGCCAGACGACCAAACTGGAGAAGAACCGGCAAAGAGCCGAAGAAATAATGAAGAGAGTGGACGAAATTCTGGATAAGATAAACGAGGTAGGCATAGAGAATATCAGCAAGGAAGACAGGAAATTCCTCGAAGAGGCGTCTTCCAGGCTTTCCGGAAAGAAGATAAACGAACAGGGTTAAGCAGATTCAACATGCGTAAGAGAATATTGCTGGCAGAGGAGTCGGACACAATTCGCGGGGTTGCGGAGTCGGTGTTACGGCAAAACGGATTTGAGGTAATCGCGGTTACCTCGGGAGCCAAAGCTTTAGAAGTTCTTAATTTCACCCGGCCGGATCTGTTGATCGCCGGAAGCGACCTCAGTGGTCCCGGCAACAAGCCGTTGTACGAGATCATTCAGGCCGATCCCCGCATAGCATCCCTTCCGCTCCTGATTCTGTGTAATAACAACGAGGCCGGACTTCCTTTCCCCGAAGAGGTACTGGTGCCTCGGCCATTCGATCCCAAGGACTTCATTGTGAAAGTAAATACATTTTCAGGGGGAGCGAATCCCTCGGTGTCTGCCCAGCCCGCGAAAAATCCGCTGGGGGACGCCGGTATAGACGATGCGCTTCTCGATGCCGCTCTCGGAATGGATGATATCAATGTCACGGATTCCGAAGTGATGGATCGTACGAATATGGGGCTGAAGGTGCCGAAGAAACGACATGCCGACCAGATGATCGGGTACGAGCATGTCGAAGATGAAACCGACACCGGCTCGGACAGTGGCCGAGTGGAATCACTGATGATTCACGAAGACACGACCGATATCAAACACGCTCCGGCCAAGGATAAACCGAAAGTCAATTTGTCCGGGTCCAGCAAACTTGAGATTCTGTCCGACCAGTACGGACTTGAAGAGTCTGAAAGCTCTGACTCGGAGTCTGAGGGACGGGTCCATGACTACGACTGGTTCGTCAATGAGATGCAAAACGAAAGCAAGGGCAAGACGGGCGGGACGACCAAGGTGAAGACGGCAAAGCAGCCCGAAGGCAATCTGAGTTTCACCGATCCGTCCTCGATGGTCGATCCGGTGACGCCCGGTCCGAAACAAGCGCCCAAGAAGTCCGAGGCCGGACCGGCGGTCGATAAATTTATCGATGAGTTCAAGAAAGAGATCGAGAAGATACACTCGACCGAGCCCGAGAGCATCACGTTGAATGCCGAACCGGCCGCCAGGAAAGAAGGCGAGTCGCTGGATTGGGAGGACACGCTGGAACACCTGACGCCCGAGAAGGTGGAGATGTTCGCGCAGCAGTTCATCGCCGAACTTGCCGAACGGCTGGCCGACAAGATCGCGGCCAAGATTGACAGCGAGAAACTTCTCGCTTTGCTGAAGACGGAGATGTTCAAACATCTCGAAAAAAAGCATCGTTGACTTTTTTCCCGACAGCTGCTATATAAATGACGCGCCCGGTCGGACAGCCTGTCCGGCCGGATGCATGTTGTGGCGTGCGACAGCGTTCGTTGTCGTAGTATGTTAGGTTCGTTTCGTCGATGATGTGACCGTCAGATTGGCAGACGAATCCAGATCGGTCCGCATCTGTGCTCCCTTGTCTTCCCTGCTAAAATGAAGAACAAAAAAATCACGGACACGAATAGTTTTTTGAGCGCGACCTGCTTGACTCCGGGTCGGCGTACTTTTATATTGGGTCAGTTTTCAGGCAATACTAACGGAATACCATGGCTTCAAAAAAGAAAAAAGACTCTGTTATAGCGATCTGCATTCAGGAACCTCAGGAAGACGGGTCCTCGATGGACTTTGGTCCGATCCAGGGAGACAACGTCCGATTTCTGCATCAGGCGTTTATCAGCGACACGATTGTAAATGCCGGGTCGGTCGAGGAGGCCGATGTCAGGCTCTATTATGTAGACACGGCGGAACGGAAGAAATTGGTCGGCATAATCGTCGACTATCTTACGAAGAAACTCAAGGACGGATCTTCCGACTTCTTCAAATCCCGATTCGAAAAGATAGAAATGCCCCAGGAACGTTGGGGGCTGAAAGTGGAACGGGTTTTTCAGGATTGCTTCGCACAGGGATATAAGCATGTGCTCGTGGTCGGAAGCCGTACGCCGACTATCAGCGGCGAAGCACTCATGGTTGCCCTGAGGATGCTGCGCGAGTCCGACGCTGTATTCGGACCGACGCCCGAAGGACGTTACTATGTCATCGGCATGTCCGGATCGTATAAGATCAGCCTTTCTGAGCACGACTGGAAGTCAGCGAAAATCTATTCCGAGGTCGCCGAGGCATTCTCCGAAAAGGGACTGGCCTGGTCGGAACTCGAAATCTGGTACTGCGTGGAAACATCGGACGATCTCGAGATGATGATTCGGGATATCAATCAGTTCCGATTCGAAGGGGACGAGTTAACCGCTCACGAAACAGAAAAGGTGATGGAGCGCATCCTCACCAAGCTGGAGCCCTGATTGGAACGCACACTTCAAAGACTCTCCTGGCTTAAGATCAAAGAACTGGTCCCGGGAAAGATCGACACGATCATCTTTCCGGTCGGGACGGTCGAAGCTCATGGGTCGAGTTGTATCGGTACCGATAACTTTATCCCCGAAGTAATAGCCCAGGGTATTGCCGAACGGCTGAATGCGCTGGTCGCGCCGACCGTAAATTACGGCATCACAAAATCTCTCTACCGTTACAACGGCGGCTCCACGATCACGCCGTCGACTTTCGAACTCTACATCAGAGACGTCCTGAATTCGTTCGTTGATACCGGATTCAAGAACGTGATCCTGATGAACGGTCATGGCGGGAACAATACATCGCTTAAGAAGGTAGCGTTCGAATTTCATCATGAGAAGAGGGCCAATATCGCAGTAGTGCATTGGTGGGAGCTTTGCCACGAGATGACGATAGAGTTCTTCGGACATACCGGTGGGCACGCCGGGACCGATGAAACGGCGATGGTACAGTCGATAGATTCGTCTCTGGCCGACAAGTCAGCGTACGACCCCGAACTCGCCTACTACTTTCGCCCGGGCGCCGATGTGTATCCGGTTCCCGGATCGATACTCCTGTATCGTGAGGGAGAGGGGTATCCGAATTTCGACGCCGAGCAGGCTGCGGCCTACCGCGAAAAGGTAATCACCACCGTTGGAGATTTCGCCGAGATGGTTCTGGCTCGATGGCGGAAATTCGGTCTATAGCAGCTGTTCTCTGAAGTCAATTCCCCTGACAAACAGAATTGAATCTTTTCAGTCGCGTTTCATCGCCTGCTTGCGTTGATCGGCCGGGAGTTTTTCGATCGCATAGCGGAGGGCGGTACGGGGCATCTCGACTTTTTGCTTCATCACGAATCGAAAGACGTCTCTTGGAAACCTGTGCGATGCTTCCTTCAACATCCATCCATAACCTTTCCGGACCAGGTCGTCGTCGTCGAGAAGCAGTCTGTGGGCTATCTCGAAAGCGAGGTCAAGCTGTTCTCCTTTCCTCAGCGAGGGTATCAAAGCAACTGCTGAAGCGCGACGGATCCATCGGTTCTTGGAGCCGGTCCATTTCGCCAGGTGACCGGCCATCTCCGGGATCAAGTACAGGAACCAGCCGAGGGGGCGCACGCACAAATCGTCGCACGCTGCCCAGTCATCGACATATTCCTTCAACCAGCGTTCAAATCGGGCAAAATCCCCGGGGACGAACTCCTTTCGTCGTCGGTAGGCCCAGTCGAACGCGACCATCCGTTCTTCGTACCGCTTCCTGTCGAGAAGTTGTTCGCAATATTTGAAAATTGTCTTGAGGGGCAGCCCCCTGATCGTTCGGTATTGCTCCGAGGAAACGCGCCGAATGATCGGGGTGCGGATCACCCGTTTCATGACCGG
>CAZFOY010000011.1:20820-71769 GCA_964520865.1 uncultured Ignavibacteriales bacterium
CCGCGGGATTTGAAAGTGTACCGCTTGTTCTCATTGTTCCAGGCGCCGTCCCCTTGAGAGCTGTAACCGATCGCGATGGCGGGGAAATACTGAAGTTCATCGACCAAACGGAACTTCAGGGAAAACTCGATCGTCGGATTCCAGTTCGGAGTGTGATTCGAGATCACCTGTTCGCCGCCGTAGGAGATCCCGATCATCAGTCGATTGGAGAGCCCGATGTTGTTGCTGCCGATTGCCCCGCCATCGTTGTAGAGTCTGATCCCGATATCAAAATATCCGCGCGGCAAAGTCCCTGCCGTGGGGACATCGATAAGGACGCGCGGGGGAACGTCATAAAGCGTGGACCGAACTTCGGTATCGGCGTATTGAGCATTGACCGTACCAAAACACGACATCAGGACGGCAGCGGTCAGCAAAACGGTGTATGACTTAAACATGGGTATATCCCTTCAACTGTCGAATCTCAAATCTGGTATCTTTTTCGAAGGTGAGCAGACGGGGGAGCGAAGTCAATTTAAAAACAGTCAGACCTTGACAAGTCGAAGGAAGACTTCGCGAAGCCGGGCAGTTATTGGACCGGGGGAGAAGTCCCATGGTGTGCTCGACTGCCTGATCCGGGCTACGCCGATCACCAGCTTGAGGGAACTGGAGATGAAGACCTCATCGGCCGAGCCCAACTGCTCCAGTGTACAGTCCTTTTCCGTCACTGAGAGTCCGAGACGAATCGCTTCCTTGATCACGCGAGCGCGAGTCACTCCGACCAGGCAGCCTGAGGATATGGGCGGAGTGAAGATATGTCCTTTCTTAACCCAGAAGATATTGGCCGACGAAACTTCGGCGATTTTCCCTCGCTCATTCAGCATCAGGGCGTCATCGCACCTTTGCTTCCGGGCCATGCTCAGTGCGGCCGCATGAATAGCATAAGATATTGTTTTGATTCGTCGGAACTCCGAGTCCTGGTCGACACGATACTCAGCAACCATCAGCTTGAACGGCCTATTCGGAAAGGTGTATGGTGCGACACCGATGATTACCTGAGGTTTCCCGCGACGGCCGGTGTATCTTGGGGACTCTCCCGCGGTAAGCGTGAGGCGAAGCTGCTTGGTATGAGACGGGTGTGTCTTCAGGGCGTTAGTGATCCAGGCGATAAGCTGCCTCTGCGAGACAGGGATCTTCAGTCCGAGCAGTTTGGCCCCTCGGTGCAGGCGGCTCAGGTGCTCGCGCAAAAAGATCGGTCGATTGTCGATTCCCAGAAACGTCTCGAACAACCCTTCGCCGTACAGGACGGCATTATCGAACGCGGAGATGCGGGCATCCTTCAGCGGGACGATCTTGCCGTTGATACTCGTGACGGTTGCAAACTCGGATCGTTTCATCCCATCGCTCCCAGTGCTTTCAACATTCCGAGCATCTTGAGTTGCATCTCCTGGTATTCGAGATCCGGATCACTGTCCGCTACAATTCCGCCGCCGGCGTGGGCGTGGTACACACCGTTTTGCTGCACGATTGTCCTTATGGACAGATTCATATCTATTCTGTCCTTGTGAAAGTACCCGATACAACCTGTGTAGACTCCGCGCGGTCCCGACTCAAGCTCCGAGATGATCTCTACGGCTCTTCGTTTCGGTGCACCGGTTACGGAACCACCCGGCGTGATCGCTTCGAAGAGTTGTCTCAGGGTGGCATCCGGTCGCAGTTCCGCTGAAATGTCGCTCACGAGATGGATCACCGAAGAATATACTTCCGGCCGGAAGATGCTGTCAACCGACACCGTTCCGGTTCGAGCGACCGCACCAAGGTCATTTCTCTCCAGATCAACGATCATCAGCAGTTCGGCGCGATCCTTGGCCGAAGAGAGAAGTCTATCGCGTTGCTTCGTCTCCTCTTCGACGCCGTTTCCGCGGGCGATGGTTCCTTTGATCGGCGAGGTAAGCAGGTGTGATCCGGATTTGGTTATCATCCGCTCGGGTGACGCCGAGAGGATGCTCAGGTCGCCGAAGTTGAAGTATGCTCCGTAGTTGCTTGGGCTCGTGCGTCTGAGCCGCCGGTAGACATCGAACGGATCTTGAGAGGACCTCAGCTCCAGTCCGGATGTGAAGTTCGCCTGGTAGATATCTCCTTCGCGAATATGTTCCTTTATTGTCCGGATCCTGTCTTTGTACTCGTTCTCGTTTAGACGGAAACACGGCCGGTGTGATCCCATCAGGGGGTTGCCCCGGGACACCCTGGATCGGTCCGTTATGTCGGGAAGGATGTCCTCATACCCTGGCGTGACGGAGTAGGTCTGATCGGCATGATCGTACCGAAGAAGGGATCTGTACACCAGGAATTTTGCTTTCGGGATACCATTTGACGGAAAGGTCGGAGACAACCCTGCAAGTTCGAGGCAGCCTTCGTACGAGAAGAAACCACAGATAAATCGGTCCGTATCCCGGGTAATCTCGTCGATCAATTCAAGAATGTGCTGTTGGGTCTGTTTCGGTTCTTTCCCGGTGTCGCAGACTTTCGTTCCTTCGTCGTCCCAAACGAGTTCGGCCACAGGGTGCCGTCCGATATACGAGCAACAGCGCTCAGGAGGAGCCTCCGAGGAAGAATCAAGCCAAACTGTTCCTGGCTCATAAGCTATCTCGGCGAATAAAGATTCGGGAGAGAGGCCTTCAATTGCCGGAGCCGTGGTCGTTGTACTTTTGGGAGAGGTCATTTGAGGAAGCAAGGTAAAGACTCGTAGTCTGTCCGTCAACAAAAGTCGTAATTGATTGACTTTTTCGACCGAAACGTATTGTTTCTTCGGCTGTGGATGCCGTAAAGCTCGTTATCGTATTTGTCCTGATAATCTTTGCGCTGCGGAAGAGAATATCCGTAGCCGTGACGCTCTTTGCCGCCGGACTGGTCGTCGCGCTTTTGTTTTGGCTGCCGATTTCATCGCTGTTGCGGGGCTATTGGGACCTTATCAGGTCGGAACGGTTCATTACTCTCACGTCAGTCATCATTCTCATCACCATCCTTGGAAGTCTGCTCAAGGAACTGCGCTTCCTCGATCGTCTCGGCAAAGCCTGTCAGGGGCTTCGCGGGGGAAGTCGCACGGCCGTGTCGATCCTGCCCGGTCTGGTCGGGCTGATGCCGATGCCCGGAGGTTCGTTGCTGTCTGCGCCGCTGGTTGAAAATGTGCTGAAGGATGGTGGCTACCGGCCGGAATTCAAAGTGGTGGCAAACTACTGGTTCCGGCACATCGTGGAGTTCTTCTGGCCGGTCTATCCCGGTCTCATCCTGACCGGTGCCATAACAGGAATGAGGATATACGATGTCTCGCTCCTTCAGATTCCCCTCTCGGTCGGCATGGCAACGATCGGCTATTTTTTCTTCATCCGCAAGATCACGCCCAGCGGCCGCAGCTCGGAGGGTAGACTCGGTAGCGCGCTTCTCGATATGTCACGGTCGTTGTGGCCGATCGTCCTTGCGATTCTGATCTACGCCATCTTTCAGATCAATCTCGCCTATGCCATCCTGCTGTCGCTCGTGTTACTGATCGTCACGGCTCGTCCGAACAAGGAACAGCTGATGACGGCGCTCAGATCCGGCCTCACGATTAAACTGGTATTTCTCGTGTTCGGAATTCTTTCTTTTCAGACGGTACTTGAATTGACCGGAGCGATTCAATCAATCCCGCAGCTCGCTGTAACCTTTCACTTGCCTTCTCAACTTGTCATCTTCCTGGTCTGTTTCACCGTTGGGATATTGACCGGTATGGTCTCGGCGTTTGTCGGCCTTGGATACACTTTGCTTGCCGGATTCCTCTATCAACCGGAGTTAGTTCCGGCCAATATCCTGCTCGCCTACCTCGCCGGTTATATGGGGATGATGTTGTCGCCCACTCACCTCTGTCTGATTCTGACCAACGAGTACTTTGGCTCTCAACTTGCCCGTGTCTACCGACTTTTTATCCCGCCGATGCTGATTCTGGCCGCCTTCGGACTGCTGCTATATTTCAGCCCCTGGCCGGCTTTATTTGTCTCAAAATAGTCTCATTTCCTGCTTGAACGCCTTCAGGGGCGCTTTTTCGGTCGTCCTGCCAACGTAAGCGACTGTGCCATATGCTGATAGATTGGGGGTGAGGGTCGGAAATTTTGGAACTTTATTCCGGCCGGAATGTATTATATTTAAAGTCAAGTTTATAGGTGAAAGATGGCGAAAGAAACAGAAAAAGACGTTGACTTCACGTTGATGAGAGCCATCCAGAAGGGGGACATGGTTGCGTTCAACGAGATGGTCGACCGGTACAAGGACCGGCTGATGAACGTTATCGGCCGTATGTTATCCTCGACCGAAGAGGCTGAGGATATCGTGCAGGAGACGTTCGTCCGGGTCTATCAGCATCGCCAATCGTTCAATTTCCAGCACTGTTTTTCAACCTGGATTTATACGATCGCGCTGAATCTGGCCCGCAACGAACTCCGCAAGAGAAAGAAATTCAAATTCTACGAGATATCAGACATGCAGGGAAACGAGTCGGAATTTGCCGTCGAGATGAAGCTGCCGAGCCGGGTACCGGAAGTACTCGAAGAAGCGGTCAAGGATCTGCCCGAGAAGTATCGGACAGCCTTCCTGCTTCGCGACGTGCAGGAACTTCCTTACGAGGAAGTGGCCAAGATTCTAAGCGTTCCGCTTGGCACGGTCAAGTCTCGTGTTAATAGAGCAAGAATGATGTTACGGGATAAACTCCAACCGAAACTGGAGGGTTATAATGCGTTGTCGAAGAGCACGCTCCTACCTGTCAGCTTATTGTAGCGACGAACTGAACGGTCGTCGGAAGCTGGCGGTAAGCGAGCATCTGGCGACGTGCTCATCCTGTCGTAAGGAGGAAGCATTTTACCGGTCGTTGAACGGCGCCGGGAGTGCGATGTCCTCGAAAACGGTTTCAAAGGATTTCAATACGGCGCTGTTGAATCGGATCGCCCAGGAGCGGTTCGCCGAGACACGAACGAAAGCTTATCTGCCTCACACGGCCCCGCGATTTGCCTGGGGTAAGGTGCTTCCGGTCATGGTCAGCGCTTGTGTGGTGGCGCTCATGGCGGTTTTCACCGTCTCGCCGTCGTTCCACTCGACCGGATTCTCGGCTCAGGCCGGTCTCAACGATTCCTACCTGACTGTACAGCCGACCAACAATCCGAATATGACCGTGAGTATGCATAAGGGTTGGTCGTTGAGTAACCAGCTGGCTCGCGCCCGACGGATCAACGATATTTCCAACAGCGTTGCGAGGACCGGCGGATTCCTGCCGACCGGTCTGGGTTTGACCAGCGTGGCTGCCCGAACCAACGTTCAGGCTCCCTACGTTCAGACTTTCTATCGGGTCAGACCGATTGTCCGAGTATATGCACCGCCGGATGCCGCTTCCCAGAAGGAGGTTAATAAGGCGTACTAAAATGCTAACGAAATTTCCTGATAAGACCGCGTTGAAGCTGTCCATCCTCGCTTTGCTCGCGGTCTTTTTTTCGACACCATCATTCGCGGAAGACCGGAATCTCAATCAGCTCGAACAAAGCTTTAACGATCTGGTTACGCATCTGTCCCGGTCCGTTGTCACAGTCGAGGCATCCCATCCGGTAGTATCGGATAGAGCCGGGCAGACCCCGAACGACGCCATCTTTAGTATGGTGTCAACCGGTATTATTTACGATTCCATTGGCCACATCCTGACCATGGCGTCGTCGATAGTCGGTCGTTCGACGATAGTCGTTCGATTCGAGGATCAGAGCTATGCGGCCAACATTCAGGCTATCGATTATCAAAGCGGGCTCGCGTTGCTTCGATGCAATCAGAAATTCGGCGTGCCTGTGAGATTGTATGGCCGATCAGACTGCACCGGCAAGATGGTCCTGGCAATGGGAAGCGCGTACGGACTGAGAGCGACACCGTCGATGGGATTCTGCGCCGGGGTCAGACCGGACGGGATGATGCAGTTCACGGCGATGATTACCTCGGGAACGCTGGGTGGCGGGCTGTTCGATCTGGCCGGCAATCTCGTCGGATTGATTAACGGCGGTATCGGTCCTCAGGGGAAGGCCGAAGTAGGGCTGGCCTTGCCGGCGACGCAGATCCCTGAGGTTGTCCAATACCTGGTGACCAACGGCGATCGGCCGGCAGGATATCTCGGCCTCGCAACCGCTGAAATCGAAGTGACTCCGCCGATCGTGATACGATACACCGGAGAGGCAAGACTGACCAGCTCAGGCGAAAACGGACTTCAGATCGATAAAGGGATCCTCGTCAATCGGGTCGTGCCGAATTCCCCCGCCGCCCGGGCCGGACTTCGTCCACAGGATCTTATGTTCGAAGCCGGCGGACGTCGAATTTACTCCGTTCTCGAACTGGCCAACACAGTCAGACACTCGGCCCCGGGTACGAAACTTGAGCTTGGATTGCTCCGTCAAAACTCGCCCTACTACATCCAGGTAACGATAGGTGAGAGTCGCACAGCCCAGTCGTTGCCGGATGCAAACTTCATTACTCCCGGTCAGCAGGACGACGACCTTCCCCTTTCAAAGGACTCACTGCTCAATGTGCTGAATCAGATGCAGCAGCGGATTCAGTATCTCGAACTCCGCGTTAAGCAACTGGAATAACAAGTTTTACGTTGCCTTCGCCGTCGCTTTCCCCTTACCTTGATTTTATGAATTTATCGGTGGATTATGCCCTTTTTGTCCATCAATTGGACGAATTCGAGCCCGATTCAGACCGAAATGCCCGGGCCCTTGCTTTGTACGCCGCCGCGATTGTAACGGCCGAGACAGATCCGATGACGCGGGCGCTGGTTGTTGCCCGAAAACTCGGCGTCAAGAGATCCGCTCTCTACGAAGTCGTGCTGCAATCGTATCTCTTTCTCGGGTTTCCCCGAATGTTAATTGCCGCGGAGCATCTTCAGGACATCTGGCCCGAGGAAATTGAGCCGGTAGAACCCGAAGCAATCACTTCGGAGGAAGCAGAAGATTGGTTTGCGCGCGGGAGTCAGCTGTACAGCCGCGTCTACGGTGACAAGGATCAGTTACTCAAGCGGAAGGTGGTCGGAATGGCTCCGGAGGTGTTTCGATGGATGCTTATCGAGGGTTACGGCAAGGTTCTCTCCCGTCCGGAACTCCGCATCGCGGAGAGGGAATTGTGCATCATCGCGCAACTGATGATGGACGACAAGGAAAGGCAACTTCATTCGCACCTGCGCGGAGCGCTGAACGTCGGTGTGGCGAAGACGCTGGTGCGAAAAGTAGTGGAAGATTTAGGTCGGGCAGCCGGTAATGGATATGAAACGGCAAGTCGGTTGCTTCGACAACTTGAGATCGATTGATGAAGCGTCTAATCAAAATATTCGCGTACGCTCTTCTTGTCCTGGTAATACTTGTGGGCGGACTATACCTGTATGTCTTCAAGTTCGACGGCCTGGAGACGATCGTTAACGGGAAGCTCACGCCGATGATCGAGAGAAAGTACGGCGTCGACGTGAAAGTCGGCAAGATCCACGGGGGCCTGTGGGAGGGCTTCACGCTCGACAATGTGGCCGTCTTCTACCAGGATTCAACCTATCGCTATGAGATGATGCACATCCCTCGCCTCACCACATCGCTCGCCTTCCCCGACATCTGGAACATGAATTTCGTCCTCGACTATCTCACGATCGACTCGGCCATGATCCGCCTGGAACAGGACAGCGCCGGTCATTGGCTGCTTCCGAGAGCCCCACACCTTCCATCGTCGGCCATAGCCTCCGGCTCGGCGACTCCTCCGATAGCAATCCAGAACTTCAGCATCAAGCACGGAGGCGTGACGCTCATTCGCCCCCATGATACGCTGAGTATCGATGATATCATGGTCGCGCTGGCCTTTCGCGCCGAGCTTGGCACGATTTCGGTCGATGTGGATCAGTTTGAGTTCACATCGAATGAGAAGCGCCTGGCCCTGAGTTCGGCCGGTGGAAAGGTGACCTACGCACAAAAGCGACTGGTCTTTCGTGATGTGTCGCTCATATCGCTCAACACCCGGGTGAAGCTCGACGGATCGATTGCCTTTGTGGACACGCCGACCGGTACAGTCGATTTCTCCGTCGATCATCTGGATCTGGCCGACGTGACTGCGTATATCGGCCCGAAGCTCACGGGGGTTCTCGACGTGAACGGAAATATCAACTTCGTGGGCACGAAGCTTCAAGGCTCCGTGGATCTGGGCGGTACTTTTCTTTTCATGGGTCTCCAGAACCTCTATGTCGATTTTCGCTATGATAATGAGGTCATTCGGGTCGACACGGTAATCGGAACGGTGTTCGGTGACTGCTCGGTCGACGGCAGCGGCAAAGTTGATCTTTCGAGCAAGCCGGAGATCTACTCGCTTGAGGCGGATATCCGGCAATTCAATCTCAACCATCTTCTCGAAAATACGTTCGAGTCGAACCTGAACGGACATCTGAAATTGAACGGTCGTTCGTTTCGAAGCAAGGATATGAGGTTATATACCGACGTAGACCTCTATGAATCTTCGTTCGATGACTATCCGATCCAGCGTGCCGAGGGGAAGATGATCATCACAACCGATTCGATTTCATTTTTGGATCCGTTCCGTGTGGACTATTTCGAGAACACCTTCCTGGCCAGCGGTCACGTGGTATACAAAGGGGATATGAATCTCAAGCTGGCGTTACAGCTCAACAATCTCGATCGCTGGAAAGGGAAGCTGTTCATCGATCAGCCGGGAGGACGGGGATATGCCGAGGCGACGCTATCCGGTCCGACCAACGATCCCGATCTTTCGGGATACTTTCGTTCCGACTCCGTTTGGATCTACGGGCTGTATTCCGACTCGATGTACGCTACCCTCGATATGAAACGATTCCTGACGGGCAAGCTCGGATCTGTCCGAGCCGACTTTTACGACGGCACGGCCTGGGGAACGGCATACCAGTCAGGGCACGCCTTTCTGAATATCGATTCAAATATAGTGACTATCGATACGGCGAGTATCACAAGTCAGTATGCTCAACTACAGGGGGGAGGGCTGCTTGATTACGAAGCTGCGCCGATGCAATTGACGCTTGACACCATGACCCTTGCCCTTTTCGACCAGACCTTCTACAACCGATCGGCGGTGGAAATCGCCATTGACTCTCTTGGGTTCAACTTCAAGAAGGCGACGATAGTGAGCGACGGAGCGAGACTGTCCGTCAACGGTCGGACTAACTACGATGAGACGATGGATATTCTGTTCTCTCTACACCACGTCAGAGTCGGCCCCTGGCAGAATCTGTTCCTCGACAGCGTCATCGCGAACGGCGATCTATCCTGCGAGGGTTCACTCAAGGGTTCGTTTATGGAGCCGGAGTTTTCGCTCAACGCATCGGTTGATTCCCTTACGTACGGCGGGCTGTACCTTGGGGACCTGCAGACCTATGCAAGCTACAAAGACTCGTTATTGTCAATCGACAGCCTTGTCGTTCGCTCCGGGTCCGGTCTATACAAGTCACACGGATTTGTGCACGCTAATCTTGCCCTGACCGCCGATTCGGTCGAACGGTTTCCAAATTTACCGATGCAGATCGAAATATCGGCGGAGGACTCCGTGTTCGCACTGGTCGAGCTATTCATGCCTTCGGTCCAGCAACTTACCGGGAAGATGTCGGCGGACTTCACGATATCGGGAACGCCCCAGAATCCGCACCTGGAAGGGGAAGCCTATATTCAGGGAATGGACCTTACTTACGTCGATCTGGAGAATCACATCCATGCCGATTCGGCGGGAATCAGCATGCGTGACAATCAAATTGTAATCGATAAAATCTCTGCATACGTCATAGACAAGTCCAAGAAGAAGAATGAACAGAAGAAGTATGCGTACATTAGCGGTTCCATTACGGTCAAATCACTGAGTCTGCTTTCCTACGATCTGACCGTAAACGTCCCGGAAGAGATGCCGTTCACCTACGCCCTTGAAGATGCCCGAGGTTCCTTTAGCGGGGAGTTCCGCGTTCAGGGCGACAGCCCGCCGACCGTGACGGGTGATGTCCATATGTACTCGCTGGATTATCGGTCGAACTTTGCCGAACCGGGCTCGGGTTCGCCGATCATGGCGGCACTGGTCGGTGAGAACACGTGGAATCTGAGTATTAACGCGGATATACCGTCGAATTTCAAGATCCAGAACGAGGATATTAACGCGGAATTTAGCGGAAACATGACTGTTACGCGGCAGTCGGGAAACTACAGCTTTGTCGGCGAGTTGGATATCGTCCGAGGGAAGGGGTATTTGTTCGGCAGAGTGTTCACGCTCGATCCCGGCGGTACTGCCATCTTTAGCGGAGGGGACTCTCTCAATCCAACCCTGGATATCACCGCGTATACCTACTACACCGGATTGGTTCACTCCGCCGCCGAAGAAAGCGGACCCAAGACCGAGCGACTCAGGGTGGGCATTCGTGTTACCGGGACTCTCGATGCTCCTGAGATTGGTACGACGGAGGACTCCGACGTCAGCTCCGTGGCCGATATTCTCCCGCTCCTGATTGCCAATTCATACAGTACTGACTCGACCCAGGCCACCGGAGGTTTCGGAAGTCGGCTGGCCGGTTATGTCTCGACGCAAGTCTCGCAGATAGGGGCGAGACAGCTCGGTGAACTCAGCCGCAGGTTGAACCAACAGATAGGTCTTCCATTCCTGCCCGAATTGCAAACCTTCGAAATCACACCCGGATACAACAACGGCTCCTACGACCCGCTTCAGAGTCAGCTTACGGTCGGATTCTCCTCCGGTCAAAAACTGTACACGTACTATACCTCCGGGTTGAATAGTCAGGGGGGATCACAGTTCGGATTCGAATATCGATTGAGTAAATCGTTTCTGATTGAAGGACTGAAAGACGATCAGCAATTGTATCACCTGAGTTTGAAACTACACACCGAGTGGTAGGAAACGACCCGTGAAGAGACTCTTACTTTTTTTGCTTCTGCTCTTTGTACTCCCCGCGACCGGTTATTCCTTTAACCGGCAGATGCAGACGTGGCTTTTGAAGAAACCGGTGATCGATTCCATATCCATAAGTGGCAATAACTTTGTGAAGCAGTCGACTATCCGAGATGCGATGTACTCCAGAAAGAGGAATGCCTGGGCGGCCCTCAAGGGAGACAGGCAGAGTCGGGTGCAAAGCGAGACGCTCGGACAGGATACCCTGGAAATTATGTACCTGTACCTGATCAGGGGATTCCTTGATGTCAAGGTCCAGGAGTCGTTCAAACCGGTGTCGGAGAAAGACTCGGCAGCCATCGTGTTGGTTCAAATCGAGGAAGGGAGAAGGTACTTCTACGGCGATAAGCGAATTGCGGGAACATACCCGCCGAAATATCACGGCTACTTTACCAAATATGCGAGCCGACTCAAGCGAAATGAACCGATAAACCCATTCGATATCCGATCGGTCGTGGTGGAGATGAAAACGGTACTCTCGAACAACGGTTATCCTTACGCGAATATCCAGTTCAAATACGATAAATCGGTGTCATCGGACACCATCCCCATCTCTTTCACCGTTGTTGCCGATACGCTGGTGCATTTCGGCGATATCAGCATACGGGAACTCAAAACGGGAGCGCACCGGATCTATCCCGAGTATGTTGTCCGCAGAGAGTTGACATTCAAGCCCGGTGAGATCTACAAGCAAAGCGATCTTGTAGATTCACGAAAGCGGCTGTACGAGTCCGGATATTTCAGCTATGTCCAATTGATTCCGAATGATTCGCTCGGTACCCGTGTCCGCCCCGATATGGCTGTACAGGTGCGTGAGACCAAAGCAAAATATCTCTCACTGACAATGGGTCCGGCTCAGTCCGATGTTCGTGATCTTCAGTGGGATATTTCGGCCGGCGGCGGAAAGCGGAACTTCCTCGGATCCAGACATCTCGATCTCCTGAGCAATCTATCATTCGGACTGGGACAGGATGCCCGGGTAATTCAGCAGAGCAACCGGCTTCGTTTTACCGAGCCCTGGTTTATGGGAATCCGTATGCCTTTGGCGCTGACCGCCCAGTATGACCCCCCTCTCAGGTTCGTTCAGCAGAAGTTCATCAAGATCAGCAGTTGGTCGCTCACCGCTTCGACCTCGAAGCGGTTCGGGCAGCAAGTAACAACCTCTGCCGGGGTCGAATACAACAAGGTTAAGATCACCGGCGTACCCGCTACCGAAGCCGATTCCCTGAGAAAGGTGCAGGGGATATCGGTTAGGCGAGACATATACGGCACGTACGTTGTCGACAGCCGGGACAATCCGTTTATTCCTCGACGTGGCCAGTACACCAGCATTTCCGGCCAATTCTTTGGCGGATTTCTTGGCGGCGACGATGATTTCTATAAGCTGCAGGCTTCCTGGTCGACCTACCAGGTAGTCTGGCCCGGCTGGATAGGGGCGGTCAGGCTCAAGGTTGGCTGGGTTAAGTCGTTCGGGAAAACCGAGGAAGTGCCTAAAGATGAGCTGCTTTATCTTGGCGGGGCCAACACGATACGGGGATACAAAGAAAACTCGCTCGGCCCGCTCCGTGCCGATGGTTCGGCCGAAGGTGCCAACTACACTTTCATTTTCAATCAGGAATTTCGCTGGAAGACATTCCAGATACTTAATCTTATCTACGGCGTGAGGTCGATCTTCCGGGCCTTGCCGCAGTGGCAGTCGGTGTTTTTCGACATCGGAAACGGTTACCGGGATCTCGACAATTTCACGTTCAACAGCCTGGCTATGAGCTTCGGAACAGGCTTCCAGATTGTCTCTCCGGCCGGGCCGATTCGGCTCGATTACGCCGTCCCCGTCAGAACGTCGAGATATAACCTTGCCCCCCGCTTTCATTTCACTATATTGTATGCGTTCTGATTTATGGCCGGTTTTTGAGAACAATCACGGGGGCGCGCCGGTTCGTATTGGTGTATAAGGCAATATCATCATCCAGAAGTAAGATAAGGAATCCCAATGAAACCGATATATCTCGACCATAACGCCACAACTCCGGTCGATCCGCAGGTGGTGGAAGCGATGCTGCCGTTTCTGACCGACAAGTTCGGCAACGGAAGCTCCGTTCATACTTACGGGCGAGAGGCCAAGGTGGCCCTTGAGAACGCCCGCGAAGTGATAGCTTCGGTCATCAATTGCGAACCTTCGGAACTCTATTTCACCTCCGGCGGCACCGAGTCAGATAATATTTCAATACTTGGAAGCGCCAAGCAGCTCGCCGGACACAAGAGCCATATCGTCATCGGCGCAACCGAACACCACGCCGTCCTGGAGCCGGCGGAACATCTCAGCCACAAAGAAGGGTGGGAACTGGACCTGTTACCGGTCGACAAGGAAGGATTTGCTTCGCCCGAGGATCTTCGCTCGTTGGTTAAGGACGGCACCGGGATCGTCTCCGTCATGCACGCGAATAATGAAACCGGAACAGTACAAGATATTGCAGCCCTGTCTCAGGTTGCTCACGAGAAAGGTGCCTGGTTCCATACCGATGCTGTCCAGTCGACCGGGAAGATCAAGGTCGACGTACGCCAGATGGATGTTGATTTGTTGTCTTTGACCGGCCACAAAATTTACGGCCCGAAAGGAATCGGCGCCCTCTTCATTCGGAGCGGGCTAAAGATCTCTCCGCTCTTTTACGGTGGTTCGCATGAGAAGAAACGGCGCCCCGGCACCGAGAATGTTGCCGGAGCTGTCGGGCTGGCCGAGGCACTTCAGATCGCCATGAAGCGACAGTTACAGGATTTCACCACGCTGAACGAGCTGGCCGACTATTTCATTCAGCAGGTGACTTCGGAAATTCCCGACGTTTATCTTAACGGACCCCGCAAGAATCGTATTCCTCAGACGGTCAATCTTTCGTTTAAGGGAGTCGAAGGAGAGTCGATCCTGCTCGGACTCGATATGAAGGGGATCGCGGTCTCGTCCGGTTCGGCCTGTACCTCCGGCTCGACTGAACCGTCGCATGTGATTTTGGCGATGGGAATCGACCGCGTCGTGGCTCAGGGAGCGATCCGCTTTTCGATGGGCCGGTCAACTACCAAAGAGCAGCTCGATTATGTCCTCGCGGAACTTCCTGCCGTCATCCAACGCCTCCGCGACATGTCGCCGGTCTACAGCAAACGCGGATAGACGAACAAAGCATAGAACGATAATTGAAAGGGTCGTTCGCGGCCCTTTCCTGTGAATAAAATACTATGAATAAGAAAGTGCTGGTGGCAATGTCCGGGGGAGTCGATTCCTCGGTCGCCGCGCTCCTGCTCAAGGAGCAGGGCTACGACGTAGTCGGCGCCCATATGAAGCTGTGGGATTATGTCGACGTCGGCGGTGACATTTACAAAGACGGGCGATGCTGCACTATCGATTCTATCACTGACTGTCGAATGGTCTGCGATGCGATCGGAGCACCATTCTATGTGCTCAATATGTCCCGGCATTTCAGCGAGACGGTTATCAGCAACTTTGTCACTGAGTATCGATCGGGAAGAACCCCCAATCCATGTGTGCGGTGCAATTCGGATGTCAAGTGGAACGAGTTTCTTCGAAAGGCACTTGAAGTCGGCTGTGACTACATCGCGACGGGGCACTACGCTTTCATCGAGAAGATGCCTGACGGCCGCTGTGGCGTTCGCAAGGGTGTCGACAAAACACGGGACCAGTCCTACGTTCTCTGGGGTGTCACACAGGAAGCGCTGAGCAAGACCCTGATGCCCCTGGGGGGACTGCTCAAGTCGGAGGTTCGGGAGACAGCACGAAAGTACAACCTCCGGACGGCGGAAAAGGCGGAGTCGAGAGAAATCTGCTTTGTCGCCGACAACGACTATCGAAGATTCCTGACCGAGTACGAACAGAAACAGGGTCGGGAATACGCGCCCGGAGATATCGTTCACGAGGACGGAACGGTGCTGGGGCAACATCGCGGGACGCCGTTTTATACCATCGGCCAGCGCAAAGGGCTGGGAATTGCCTATCCGACTCCGCTTTATGTCCAGCGAATCGATATCGAATCCAACCGGGTTATCGTCGGCGAAAACGACTCCCTCTTCAAGTCCGGTCTGGTGGCGGAGAAAATGAACTGGATCAGCCGTGTCCCCGACTCGGAGCCTTTCGAAGCTACGGTAAAAATCCGTTACCTTCACGAACCGGCACCGGCCGAGGTCACACCTCTGGCGGACGATAGCGTGCGGATTGAATTCAAGGACAAGCAGCGTGCGATCACGCCCGGGCAGTCGGTCGTCCTCTACGATCGGGATCTGGTCCTCGGCGGCGGCATCATCGCCTGACTTGCCTCTTCTGTCCCCGGTCCACCGCACGAAACAATGGGCCTGCCTTTTCGTCTAAAGAGAAGGCTGTCTTCGTGCAAAGACCATGGCTCCTGAAATCGAAGTTGAGAGCTTAATGTGAAACGAATCTCCTTCACTTGCCGGGCCCTTGTTCTTGTTCTCGCATTGCTGGTGTGCGCACCGGCTGTCGGCTATTCTGCTGATTACACAAGAGCCATTGAGCATGCCCGAACGATTGTCCGGAAATATGTTCGCGCAACAGGTGCACCGGCGCTTCAGATCGCCGTGGAAGTAGACGGCAAGATCGTGTGGTCCGAAGCCTTCGGTGAAGCAGACATTGCCAATCACACGCGAGCCACGACGCGCTCGCAGTTCCGGATCGCCAGCATCTCCAAACTACTTACCGGGACGTTGACCGCCGGACTGGCTGATTCAGGAGTACTGGACCTTGATCGGCCAATCGGAGATTACGTTCCAAACCTGCCTGCCGCCTGGCACGACATCACGGCCGATATGCTTGTGCACCATACGAGTGGCATTGCGCATTATTCGAGCGAGAAGGATGCGCTGGATACCACGTTCTATCCGACAACTCGAGATGCCATACGCCGTTTCGAAAATCGCCCACTTGCCCATCCCCCCGGGGTCTCCGAGACGTATTCCAGTTATGCGTATACCGTCCTCGCCCTGGCCATAGAACAGGCGACCGGTGAATCGTTCCTGAAAGTTATGCGACAGGAACTCCTGCGGCCGTTGGGCATGACCCACACCGAGCCTGATCTTCAGAAAGCGCCGCCCCCGGAGCGAACCAGGTTCTACGATCTCACGGATGGAGATTCGATTGCCGTGGCGCCGTACATTGATCTGAGTGGCAGATGGGCAGGTAGTGGCTTTCTGTCGACAGCCGAGGATCTCGTGCGATTCGGAATGGCCCATACTGACTCCGGCCAGTTGCCACAGAGTGTTCGTGCTCTGGTTGGACAGCGTGAGAAGTTACCTGGCGGAACGATGACGAAGGAGGCCTTCGGCTGGGGGCCGAGACACGATTGGGACGGGCGGCCGATGCTCTGGGGCGACGGGAGCACTCAAGGATCCCGATGCGGCCTTCTTGTTTATCCGCGGGATAATCTGGCCATTGCCATACTCACTAATCTTGACGGGCTTGCTCTTGAGCGAGGTGAGCTCCAGACTTTGGCGCACTTGTTCTTTGGTGTAAGACAGAAGGAGGAAGTAGCTGCATGCCGACCTGAGGCGATAGGGTCGTGGCGCGCAAAAGTACCGGTGAAGAAGGCAGAGGTCGGCGTAGATCTGGATATTCGCACCATCACCCCGGTAACGGGCAGCTTGACGATTGAAGGGTGGCGTTCACTGGAGATCGCCGACATCTTTCGCTTCGATGACACAACCTGGGTGGTCACACTTGATCGGCAGGGAATGCTGCCCCTGACGTTTGTTCCTGAACGGAACGAGATGGCCGCTTCGATTCCTCGAATCGGCTGGTCGCTCACCTTGCATCGCAAGTCCGGCACGACCACGGATAATCGCTGACTTTTGGCCACCAGCACACGGCACTCTTGACAGCCCTCCCCGTTACAGATTATAAATAGACATTGTACAAGAGACTGTTGCGAGCGATTTCTCGCAGAGCAGCCTTTTGCTCGGTTCTTCAGAGGAAGGAGAAAGTATGGTTAAAGCAACATTTCTGGGCCACTCCTGTGTGACGTTGACCGACGGTAAACACAACCTGATAATCGACCCGTTCATCAGCGGTAATCCGAAATCAGCGGGCAAGGCCGACGAAATCAAGGCGGATTATGTCTTGATAAGCCACGGACACGGTGACCATGTCGGCGACGGCATAGATATCGCCAAGCGCAACAAGGCTACGGTGATCGCGAATTTCGAACTTGCCAATCTCTGCGGTTCCGAAGGATGTGAAGTCCATCCGCTACACATTGGCGGTGGGTTCAATTTCGATTTCGGCCGCGTCAAACTGACAATAGCACACCACGGCGGTGGCTACGGTCCTGATGCTTCGCGGTACACCGGCCCGCCGGTAGGTTTCCTTATCACGATCGACAACAAAATCATCTACCATCCCGGGGATACTGGCCTCTTCCTGGACATGAAGCTGATTGGGGATAGGAACAAGATAGACCTCGCCTTCCTACCGATCGGCGACAATTTCACTATGGGAATTGACGACGCCGTCACCGCTGTCGAATTTCTCCATCCGGCGAAGGTCGTGCCGATTCACTACGATACGTTCGATATGATCCATGCCGATGCCGGGAAATTCGCTTCGCAGGTCAAGGGAAGCGAGGTGGTTATTCTCCAGCCCGGAGAATCGCTGGAAATTTAGGCCCGAAGTCGACCGGCATCTCTGTCGGCGCAAAAGGACACACAATCGGTTCAACCGGGTGATCGTTTTAATTGCGTGTCGCCCGGTTTCTTATTAGACTATCTCGTTCAAAACGAGCATTTCAGGAATACGAGTGAGTATGAAGAGGCTGTTGAAAATACTGGGCTGGACGGTCGGCATCGTCGTAGCGGTGCTGATAGTTGCCGTGGTCGCGTTGTGGATATTCTTCCCGGTCGAGAAGGCCAAGCAGATGGCAATCGAGAAAGGCAGCGCGCAGCTCGGCCGTGACATTGCCATCCAGGACGCAGCCGTCTCGTTCTGGGGGGGGATCGGCGTGAAGCTCGGCGGTGTGGCGATAAGCAATCCCTCCGGGATGCCCGGCGATATGCTGACCGCAAAGAGCCTCGATGTCAAGCTCAGCATCCTGCCGCTGATCAAAGGGGAAGTCCGAATCGACCGCCTGATCGTCAACAACCCGGAAATCGACCTGAAGAAGCGGGCCGACGGTTCGAACAACTACAGCTTTCCGGCGATGGAAAGTGCCGCGCCCAAACAGCTGACCGAGAAAGCGACCCCTGAGCAGAAGGCGGCCGCGGCCGTCATCTCCTTCGATAAACTCGACATCAACGACGGCAATCTCTCCTATCAGGATGACAGCTCCCATACGAGCTTCTCCCTGCGGGGACTGAATCTGTCGACGACCCTTACTACACCGGAGAACAAGTATTACAGGTCAGCAGGTCGGATTACCGTGGATACGATCCTCGTAACCGGTAGCAATACACTCCCGCCGCTCGAGGTCGGGCTCACGTACAACGCGGAATACAACCCTTCGGAGCAACTGCTCTCATTCGAGCAGAGCGAACTTCGCCTGAACAAGCTGTTGTTCAAGCTCAAGGGTGAAGTGACCGACCCTCTCGACCAGATGAAGAGTCGTGTCACGATCGCATCGGACAACGTCGAAGTGGCCGATCTGCTCAGCTTGGTTCCTCCCTCAAAAAAAGAAGCGATTCAGGATTTCGAGCTCAAAGGGAATTTCGATCTCAACCTCGATATCGACTACGATCGAAACCGGGTCGACACGCTGGCTTACTTCGGCACAGCGACTTTCAACTCGCTCGATGTTTCGCATGCGAAGATCCCCGGGCAACTCCGGGTCAAGAAAGCAGTCATTGACGTCAAGAACAACAATCTACGGATGAATATCGAAGACGGAAGCTTCGACGACAAACCGATCAAAGCGCACATGGTGATCGATGACTTCTCAGATCCGACGGTGAACGGCGAGCTCGCGGGCGGTTTGAATCTGGTCTACCTGGAGCCGTTTCTTCCGGCCAAGTACAAGCAGAAGGTCTCGGGCGACGCACAGTTTGATCTGAAAATCTCCGGTCGAGTGAAAGACTATCAGAATATCGGGTTTTCCGGCAACCTCTCGGTGACCAACGGCAGTTACGACGCCAGCTTCATGCTCGAGCCGATCAAGTCGTTCGATGTCGACGTCTATTTTGACAATCGCGTCGTCAGTGTCAAGAAACTGAACATGGCCACGAAGTCCGGTTCACTCGCTTTCGATGGTCGGATCAACGACATCGTCCCGTACCTTATGGCCGATTCGTCGGGCAAGAAGAAAATCAAGCCTACTATCGATGGTTCCCTGAAGGGGGACCTCGATCTGGCTGTATTGAAGTCGATGCTGCCTCCCAAAGGGAACCCGCAACTCTCCGGCAAGCTTGCCGTGGATCTTCAAGTCTCCGGAATCATGACCCAATATACCGGATTGAAGCCGAGGGGAAGTGTCGGCATCAGGCAGGGTGCCTACAATGACTCTTTGCTCCCGGAGCCGATCAAGCAGTTCGATGCCGATCTCGTGATAGCACCGGATACGATTAGCGTCAAGTCAATGAACGTGAAATTTGTGAGCAGCGATGCTTCATTCAGTGGCAAGTTGCTCGATCCATTCCCCTATCTGCTGCCGTTGAAGGATATCAACAGGGAGAAGATGAAGAAGCCGATGTTTCTGTTCACCCTGAAGTCTCAGCGGTTCGATGTCGACAAGTTGTTCCCAGAAGCTTCGCCGGGCACGGAACAGGCGAGTACCACGGCCGCTCAGGATTCGGTGTCGGCTGTTATCCTGCCCGATATCGATGGCCGCGGGAATTTCAAGATCGATACGCTGATCTATAGCAAGGTGGAGTTCACGAAGATCGAAGGACAGGTGAAGATCTACGATCGGAAGATAGAATGTTACGATGTCAACGGCGACGTCTATACGGGGAAGATTACCGGCAACACGACCGTCGATCTCAGCAATTTCGACAGTCCGAAGTATACCGGATCTTTCGATGCCTCGCAGATCGAGGTCGACGATTTCATGAAGCGGTTCACACCGCTCAACGGTTACCTGTTCGGTAAGGTGGACATGAAGGGAACGTACGACGCCAGCGGCTGGGAAAAGTCTGATTTTCTTAAATCATTGACGATGAATTCGGACGGAAGTATGCGTCAGGCCAAGTTGGTCACTTCGGGTGCGGTGTACAGTGCGATGTCCGGCCTGGCCGAGAAGATGGGGCAGAAGTTCGACAAAGAGCAGTCGTTGAGGAATCTTGCCAGCAAGGTGACGGTGAAAGACGGAAAGGTGGCGGTGGACAACCTCAAGTCGAAACTGGGCGATGTCGGTGATATTGAGGTCGGCGGTTACTACGGTTTCGACGGAGCGATCAGCTACAAAGGATCGATTTTGCTATCGCAGGAATGGACTCAGAAGCTTCTTTCGAAGAAAGGACTGTTAGGAGATCTGGCCGGTATGCTTACTGAGAAGTCAGCGGACCGGATCAAACTCCCGATAGCTTTCGGAGGAACCATGGACCAGCCCAAGTTCGAGATAGATTACTCGACAATCACGAAGAATCTCGGCGATAACGCCAAGGAAGACGCCAAGAATCTGCTCAATAATCTGTTCAAGAAGAAGTAGGTTAACACCTGATCCGGAATACAACGCGCAGCATGGGGATGCCGAATGGCCTGGCTTGTTAATCAATTCGGAATTCTTGCCCGCATTTTCTACTATCTCATTCAGGTTGTCCAGTGGACAATTCTGATCTCGGTCGTTTCATACATGATCGCTTTGGTGTGCGGTCTGGTGTTCGGCGTCTCACGGATCTCCCAGAATAGATTCATAAGGACAGTGGCCGGCGTCTACATAAATGTCCTCCGTGGCGTACCCCTGCTGGTTCTGATCTTCTTCTTCTATTTCGGTCTTGGCAAGCTCGCAAATCTCGATCGATTCACCGCCGGAGTCCTGGCGGTAGGTGTGTGCTACGGCGCCTATATGGCGGAGATCTTCCGCTCCGGTATCGAGGCAATTGATTACGGTCAGCACGAAGCGGCCATGTCGCTTGGCATGACCCGATGGCAGACAATGCGGTTTATCATCCTGCCGCAATCGTTTCGCATAGTGGTGCCGCCGGGGGCGAACGAGTTCATCGCCTGTCTGAAAGACTCCTCGCTGGTTTCTATCATTGGGCTTCGCGAATTAACTCAGGCCGGACGTCAATACAGCAGCCAGAGCTTCCTCGATTTCCAGACCTGGCTTATGGTCGGGCTGATTTATCTGGCGATGACTCTTACCCTGACTCGGATTGTGAAACGGATCGAAAAGAGATTCGCTATTCACGGATTTGGAGCTTCGCGCCGTGATAATTGACATCAAGGACATCACTTGCAAGTTCGGGTCTGTCGCCGCCGTGGACGGAATTAGTTTGACGGTGGAGCAAGGAGAGGTTGTTGTGATACTTGGTCCATCGGGATCGGGTAAGTCGACTTTGCTCAGATGCCTCAACGCGCTCGAAGAGATCCAGACGGGGGAGATCGATATCGATGGTTTTAAAATCGACACGAAACATGAAGATATCCACGAGATCCGCCTTGAAGTCGGTATGGTGTTTCAGCAATTCAACCTGTTTCCGCATTTGAACATCCTCGACAACGTCAATCTGGCCCAACGCGTAGTGCGGAAACGCAAGAAGGCGGTGGCCACGGAGATTTCGGTAAAGCTTCTTGACAAAGTCGGTCTGGGCGATCGGCTGGAGGCGTTTCCCGGACAATTATCGGGCGGTCAGAAGCAGCGAGTCGCGATTGCGCGGGCGCTGGCCATGAATCCGAAAATAATGTTATTCGACGAAGTTACGTCGGCATTGGATCCTGAGATGATTGGCGAGGTATTAGAAGTAATGAAGAAACTTGCCGAAGAAGGAATGACGATGCTCGTGGTTACTCACGAAATGGGTTTCGCGCGCGAGGTGGCCCACAGGATTGTCTTCATTGATGGTGGGAAGATCATTGAACAGGGTTCCCCCGAGGAGTTTTTCACCAACCCCCAGAATACTCGGACAAAAGAGTTTCTCGCAAAGGTCCTCTGAGGTGAAACATACTCTCATTCTCCTGCTCGCCGGCCTCGTTCTTCCTATGAATCTGTCTGCGTCCGACCGGCTCCTGCAGCCGGTGCCGGAGTGGCATCTTAAATCACCCGATCCGGCTTATACGATCCGCGCGCATGTAATCCCCGACTCGGCCCTGGTACGGGCCGATATGGAAATCAACTACGTCAATAACAGCAATGACACTATAGACGAACTCGTCTTCAGACTCGATCTCAACGCATGGCAAAAGGACAGCTATCTCGATCGAAGATTGATGGTCGTCGGAGACAGCTCTATTCATAAACTCGCTGACGACCGACGCGGGTATATTCATATCGATTCCCTTCTGGCTTTCGGCATTCCTATCGATTCCGCCAACATGCACTACGACAATACGATCCTTCGGGCGAAACTCCCGGCACCGGTAGCTCCCGGGCAACTCGTTTATCTGCTCTCAGCGTTTGAAGCCCGACTTCCAATGGAGAATAACGCTAAAGAGAAATACTGGCAGTTCGACGACTGGTATCCACGGATCTGTCTCCGCACCGATTCGGGATGGATCGCCGAACAATATCTTCGGTGGAACAACCCGCCAACGGCAATCGCTGACTACAACGTCCTGCTTTCCATAGACCCGTCCTACGAAATCGCCTTCGCCGGTCAATTGATGAACGAAAAGGAGTTGTATGGCTTCATGCCCGAACCGAACGATGATTCGGTTTACCTCGATATCACCAACCGGCTCAATACCGGGATTCTCAACGGACAATTCAGGCCGGAGTACGATAAGGGGAAGAAGGAATACGCCGTCATCTCTACCGACCGCCGCCTGTTCAGTTTCGTGGTTGCTCCCTCGTTCAAGCGGGACCGAGCATATGCGGGTCACACGACCATCGAGACCTGCTATCACGACTACAAGAAGATGATGTGGGCAGACTCGGTCGCTCGCTGGTCAAGAGACCTGGTCAACAGATACCAATCGGAACTCGGTCCGTTTCCTTACGACCGACTTGAGATCGTCGATGCCGATACCAGTGAACCCTCGCAACCCGATCCCCGGTTTATCATTCTCCCCCGCAAGATGAAGGAAGAGCCGTTGAAGGCGGCCCTTGCGACCTATATCGCTTCCTGTTGGTTTCCTCGAACCGACGCGAGCGAACACAACGAATCTCGCTTCTTCAATAGAGGGCTTGGCTACTACTCTGCGCTTGTTCAGATGAAGGATGAGTACGGTGTTGCGGGAATCGAGATGGCGGAAAAGTATGAAGACTGGATGAAGGGCAAATCGGTCGTCTCCAAAATGTACCGCAACGACCGGGTCATGTTCAACCCGTATCTGCCCGCTCCACCTGTCAAGGACAGCATACTCCGCGACGACATTGACTTGCTTCGCGCGTATCCGGCCTACGTTATGCGAAGAGTACCGTCGATGTTGTACATGCTCAGGTTTATCGTCGGTGATTCGACTATTTGGAGTTCGTTTCAACACCTGGCCGAAGCCGGGAATCAGGAATCAGTGTCACCGGCCGCCTTCGAAAGCACGGTCGATTCGCTCGCTGGCAAGCAGCTCGGCTGGTTCTGGACGGCGTTTGCCGATTCATCGACCTCGTACGATTTCGGCGTATACTCGGCGCATGCAAAGAAGGCGGGAAACGAATACGACGTGACCTATCGGTTGGTTAACCGGGGAGATCTCATTCTCCCGGTGGAGATGGGGTTCGTGACCGATGGAAATGACACGTTGTACGACACGCTCGGTCGTGATTCCTTTGACGGCAATGATTCGATGTTCGTCTTTCACCGTAAGCTCACGGCACGGCCGATTTCAATCATCGTCGATCCGCATCATTACCTGCTCGACCGCAACCGTTTTGACAATTACCATTTCTTTCTGCCGATTCGTTTCAAATACCAGGATCCCCCCGACCTGTTTGTCGGTTTCAGGAAGCTATGACCCATAAGGACCTGAGATGAGATTCGTTGCCTGCTTGTTCGCCTTAGTGGCGGCCTTGCTTACAGCAATTCCCGCCGGGAGTCAATCAATAGATAAGCTGAGTCCGAGAGCGAAGAAGCAGCTCGCGGCGCAATCGGCATCGTCGCCGGGCGAGTACTGGTTGTTCCTGGACAACTCGGCCGCTGATTCTCAGGCTGTCCATCTCACAGAAGCTGCCCGGAAACGTCGTGCCAAGGTCGATCCAAATTCTCTGCTCATCGACGCACATGATTTTCCGATTCGCCGGGCGGTCATCGACTCCGTGAGAGGAGCCGGGGTGGAGGTTCGTTCAGTTTCGAAGTGGCTGCGGGCCATTGCAGTCGCTGCTTCACCCGAGGAGCTGGCCAGGGCCGAGGCACTGCCGTTCGTGCGGCACGTCGATATCGTCAGCGTGTACAGAAGGGCAAAACCTGCCAACACGCCTCGAGTCAAATCGGAGCCGATTCCACAGGCACAGGCTCTCGACTATGGCTACTCGGCATTTCAGATGGCTTATATGAACGCGATGAAACTGCAACTGCTGGGGTTGAGCGGGAAAGGGGTCAGGATTGCAATGTTCGACTCCGGGTTCGATATTCATCATCCCGCATTCGATTCTACGAACATCATCGACACCTTTGACTTCATCAACAGCGATACTACCGTGGACGAAGTCGGCTGTGACACCACGCAGTTCAAGTACCCTCCGGACTACCAGACCTACCACGGTACCCTCACTCTTGGGGTCCTTGGCGGTTACGTCCCCGGTGCGCTAATTGGGGCCGCTTATGGAGCCGATTACCTGCTGGCCAAAACGGAGATTACGTGCGGCGGGACAGAGGTTAAGATCGAGGAATACAACTGGATCGCCGCCGCCGAATGGGCCGACTCGCTCGGCGCGGACATTATAAGCTCCTCGCTCGGCTACACAACATTTCAGGATAGCGGCAGCTACACACCGTCAGAACTCGACGGCAAGACAGCATTGATTACCAGGGCAGCCGAAATAGCCGCCTCAAAGAACATTCTCGTGGTGAATTCCGCCGGGAATGACCGGGGAAGTACCCTCTGGCCGCATATCTCGTTTCCCGCCGATGGAGACTCGGTGCTGGCTGTCGGAGCGACCACGCCGGACTCTTCGCTGGCCGCATTCTCGTCGCCGGGTCCGACGGCCGACGGCAGGATCAAGCCGGACGTGGTGAATTTCGGTGAAAACGTCTACACGGCCTATCAATTCGGCGGATACACCCGGGTCGGTGGGACATCACTTTCGGCCCCGCTTACCGCCGGGGCAGCCGCTCTCGCCTTTGAATATGATACTACTCTAACGGCGGCCGGGTACCTCCAACGGGTCAGGCAAACAGCCAGCCGGGCGAATGCCCCGGATAATGATTTCGGCTACGGGATCGTCAATGCCGCCGACGCGGCCGGACTGCTCAAACTTGATCTTCCTGATACGCTTACGGTTGCGTTTAGAGATACGATATCGGTGGATGTTCGGACGGTGGGTACGGCGCCTGAATCGCCGACTATAACGCTGATCGACCCCCCTTCCTGGGCACTCTTTGATGACAACGGAGACGGAACAGGATTGCTTCGAATTGTCCCGTCGAATCTCAACGGTGTCGGAGGGAGGCTCGGTTTTACCCTTTCATACGCGGATATTGTCGATACCGACTATGTTGTCATCCTGCTTTACGGCCAGCGGCAGGCCGATGTTTTCGCCGGGCCGAACCCGTTTACCGGTTCCGTCAATATTTACACCCGGGCTACGGCCGGACGCGTCAACAGCATCTCAATTCACAACATAGCGGGAGAAATCGTATGGGAAGAAGTCAATAATTCCGCTCCCAGTGCCGATACAGTGACTGTGACCAAGTGGAATGGCCGCAATCAATCAGGCGAAATTGTGGCTGCCGGGGTGTATATCGCAATTGTCGATACCGATCGGCGAACATACCATGTTAAACTTTTGAAGTCCGATTGAAGTAGTCTTATGAGCATACAGCACTCCCACAGCGAAGTAGGATTCAAGCGCTGCGCGGTGTGCAAGATAGACCTCAAAGGTAGATTCGTTTACATCGACGAACGGACCGAGCACCTGCTCGGCCTGACCAAAGAAGACCTCTTCGGCAAATGCATTACCGATTTTCTCGATGAACCTTCCCAGAAGCTGATTGAGCAACTCCTCGCTCAACGGAATCACTACGAAACATTTTACGATATCACCACCCTGACGCTGTTGTCAAACAGCAAGAAGCATATTACCTCACGGGTAATCGTATCGCTGAATTTTATCGCCGGAAACCCGGTCAATTTCCAGATGGTCATTGATCCCGCCTCATTCATGGGCAAGGTGTCTCACGAAACGCCGACTTCGCACTATTACGACGCTCTGCTGAGCGAGATTATCGACCTCGGCAACTTGAGCGACTGGAAACCGGTTCTTCAGATACTCTGCCGGTATGTCGGGGCGGCCCAGGCCTGCCTGTATTTGATCCAGAGCGACAAACTCGAAGCCCGATCCATGGCATGCAACGACAGTGCCGCCGAACAGGTGTTCAAAGCGGTGCCGGATCTTACCGAAATGCACCAGCGGGTGGCCGATACCGGTCAGGTCTATTCGTTCATCGATGGAGCCTCGGTACAGCGCATGATCGAGTCGGCCGGTTCGGCGCCGAATGAGTTTGTCACCCGGTTCGAAATGTCTGATGGCGCCCGTTATCTGTTCCGCCTGATCTTTCCTGAAGAGTTCGATTCACAGCAGGCCCAGGAGTCGATAGCCGCCGCTAAACTTGTCATTCGCCTCGTCTCCTATCTTCGGGATGCCCGATCTTCGGACCGGGAGGAAGAGGACGACGACTCCTTCGATATTCGCTTCACGATCGGGTTCCTCGACTCGCTTGGTATTGCGGCGTTTCTGAACGACAGTGACGGGACGATCGTCGGTTACAATCCATCGATGCTCAAGTTCGCCAGCCGTGAATCGCTTGATAGCAACTACATGACCCTGCTCCGGGCAATGCCCGATCCGAATAGAGAACAATTGGCTAACACGATTGCTGATTACATAAATTCCGAAGATCCCTCTGACTCCGAGACCGACCTTCAAATCCGAGTTCAAATCGGCGAACACGAATATGCCGCAGTCAACGTCATGCGACTGGGAGAAAGCGCTTCGGATCGAACCGCATGTTTCGTCTTTATGCCCGAGCCGGGCGGAGCGACTCCTTCCGATACGGTGTACACCGATCGACGGATGTGGTATGGTGTGATGCGGCACCTGCGAGAATCTCTCGGGGCGTCGATGCGCGTCTCGGACCAGCTTTCTCACAAGTTCGTGGATCGCCTCGGGAGCGACGGGAATAAGAGACTGAAGCAACTTGACGAAGAACTCGTTCAGATGCACTCTGCGGTCGACAGTTTCGCGCGTTTGCTGCGGATGGCCGCCGGCTCACAGCATGCCGAAACAACCGATCTGAACCTGATGGTTAACGGGATACTCAAAAAGTTGCTGGCGCAACATCCCGATCTGGCGATCACCTGTACCTACTCCCATCTTCCGAAAATCAACGCCCGGCGACGAGTCCTGACCGCGATTGTAAAGAACATTCTGACACTTGCCGCGGCCCAGAACGACGGAACGAAAGTCACGATCAATATCGAAGCGAGAACCGGCGATCAACAGTGTCAGCTGCTCATCTCCCATCCGACCAGCTCGCTCAACGCCGGCCAGCTATCCGGTATCATGAGCTTTGACCGCCTTGGGTTGTCTTCAGACAACAGCTCATCCTCGAAGAAACTGCACTACGCCGTCACCAGAAAGTTAATCGAGCTGATCCACGGAAAGATCAGTCTTCGCCCGCTTGAACAGGGGGGCGTGATCGTGGAGATAGATTTTCCCACAACTTAGGCCGAAGGAGTCTGCCGGAGTGGAAGCACAAGTGAGAATCCTGCTGGTCGAACCGGCCAAATACCAGAGTCTGCTGATCGAACGAGAGATCCATCGAAGGATCCAGGGGGCGATCGTATCTCAGGCCCGTACCGCCTCCGAGGTTCTGCATCTTCTTCGCAACGGAGATATCGATATAGCCATCGTCGATCTGGACGGCGGAATGGACGAAGGCCTGGGGATAGTGCAATCGTTGAGTCGTGGAGATGCTCGCGTCAAAATCATTGCCATCGCGGGCAGCGTTGACGACCGAGTAGTCAGTCAGATTCAACAGAGCGGAGCGGATGAACTTCTGGTCAAGGATCCGAGCTTTCATCTGATCATCCCGCGACTGATTGAAAAACTTCGCCGGCAGAACGTGCGGGAAAATCTGACCGGGCGGTCGACTCAAGATGAATCCTCTGATTCGCCGTTTGAATCCATCACGACCGCCGCCGGATTGCTGGCCCACGAGGTCAACAATCCGCTGATGACAATTCTTGGAACCGCAGAATTGATCCTGGAACAGGCGGCCGGGACCGACGATGAACTCACCAGGAAGATGCTGGCGATCAGAACCTCGGCTCGACGTATACGCGCTGTCCTCAAGAGGTTGTCGATATCTGCCGACGATTCCCGGATGCCGACAAGTAGCGGCCATCAGTCCCGCTTTGATATTACCGACCCGGTCACAAAATAGCTCTGGACGCCGGATCGGGCGGAATATCAGTTGACAAACACCGCTCATTCTCTATTTTTTAGCCTAATTTTAAACAGGGTAGTACCTTATGCATTCAATGACCGGCTTCGGCAAGGCGGAGCATTCAGGCAAGACAGGGAAGTTCACGGTTGAGATCTCCAGTGTAAACAACCGTTTCCTGGAAATCTCCACAAAATTGCCCCGGCAGTTCTTCACGATCGAGCCCCGCATCCGCGAACTGGTTGGAAAATCAGTCAGTCGAGGAAAGATCAATATCTTCGTCGGCTTCGAAGAACCGACCGGCAGTCCGAACAAGTACCTCATTAATAAGGTGGCGGCGACCGCCTATTACAAGCAGCTGAAAGGCCTGAAGAAGGAACTAAAAATAGTTTCAGATATAGACTTGCACGATCTGCTCATGCTCCCCGATGTCACTCGCCCCGAAATCGAGAGTATCGACGAGGACGCGATCTGGGCATCTCTCAAGAAGGTCGTGGAAAAGGGTCTTCACGATCTGGTGGCGATGCGCAAGAAGGAAGGGGATGCCATCACGCGGGATATGCAGAAGCGGCTGACGATTCTGGCCAAACAGGTTGGCAGGGTCGAGAAAGCTACCGGCGAGGCTGTGGAGCATTTTCGTGACAAGCTTAAGAAACGAATCGAGGAGCTGACATCGGCGCCCGTCGCCGATCCATCGCGACTCGAAGAAGAAATTGCGCTTATGGCTGAACGTACCGATGTTACCGAGGAGTGTACCCGGTTCCTGAGCCATATCGAGCAGTACGAGGGTACGTTGAAATCCGATGAACCGGTCGGCAAGAAGCTGAACTTCATTCTTCAGGAGCTCAACCGGGAAGCTAATACCATAGCCTCAAAGTGTTCCGACATAAACATTTCGACGGTCGTCATCAGTATCAAAGAAGAAGTCGAGCGGCTGCGCGAGCAGGTTCAGAATATCGAATAGCACGGCGTTCGCAGGGTTACATGAAGCATACGTCCGGAAACATCCTCATTATATCTTCTCCGTCCGGAGGAGGTAAAACTTCTATTTGCCGTCGTCTTCTGTCGCCGAACCGTCGCAAAGCGGGCTGGCAATTTTCGATTTCTTACACGACGCGCAAGAGAAGGCCGAATGAGAAAAACGGCCGAGAGTATTTTTTTGTCAGTGAGCCGGAGTTCAAGGAGCTTGTCCGCAAAGATTTTTTCGCCGAACATTTCCAGGTTCATCTGTATCACTATGGCACTCCCCGTCGGCCGCTGGAAAAAGTCCTCAGCAAAGGCGGTGTGATGGTCCTTGATGTGGATGTCAAGGGAGCCCTAAAACTGAAGAGAGAATACCCGCAAGCGATTACAGTGTTTATTCTTCCGCCATCGATCACACAGCTTCGCCGGCGACTCAGGCGACGCGGAACCGAAACCAAAGAACAACTCAAAGTCCGCTTCGAGAATTCGAAAGCGGAGATTAAATTGTACAATAAATTCGAGTACGCCGTCATTAATGACGAACTTGAGACAGCCGTCGATCAGGTGCTAAGTATTGTCAAATCACACGGTTGTCGCACTGAACGACTGAAAGAGGAACAAATCACTCGGTTATTAGTTTAACAAGGTAATTTCATCGAATAATAAAGGAGACCGGGATGAACACGGTACGCGTTAACGAGTTGGATAAGTTGTCGTTGAATCGCTATCAGGCGGTAATCGTGGCATCGCAGCACGCCAGATGGTTGAATCTCAAGCGCTTGAAAGCGTTGGAGAAGATGGAGGAGAACCCCTCGATCGAGATCGAAGCACGTAAGATTACGATGGTCGCATTGAAAGATCTTGTCGAAGGAAGGGTAAAGTTTGGCCGTCCTGAAACGATGTAATACAGTACACCACGGCATTCGATTCAAAAAGGAATAGTATGGCAAAGAACTTGCTCATCGTTGAGTCACCCGCGAAGACCAGAACGCTGTCACGATTCTTGGGAAAGGATTTCGAGATCCTGGCTACGATCGGACACATTCACGACCTGCCCAAGTCCAAGCTCGGGGTCGATCCGGAGAATGATTTCGAACCTGAGTATCTCGTGATCAAGGGGAAGGAAAAGGTCATCCGGGATTTGAAGAAGGCGTCGAAGAGCGCGAGTACCATTTATCTCGCACCCGATCCTGACCGCGAGGGTGAGGCTATTGCCTGGCATGTGTCCAACAGCTTGCGCAACGGCAGCAAAGCCAAGATCGTACGCGTTGCCTTTAACGAAATAACTAAGCCTGCTGTAATCGAGGCAATCGACAATCCGCGCGACATTAATATGAATCTGGTGAACGCCCAGCAGGCCCGACGGGTCCTGGACCGGATAGTAGGCTATACCGTCTCGCCGTTCCTCTGGAGTACGGTAGCCCGAAATCTCTCTGCCGGACGTGTTCAGTCGGTGGCTCTTCGCCTCATCTGTGAGCGCGAAGAAGCGATAACTTCGTTCCAGCCGCAGGAGTATTGGCAGATAGCGGCCGACCTGCAGACAAAGAAGAAAGAAAAGTTCTCCGCGAGATTATACAAGATCGGTGAGAAGACAGTCGTCAAGCCGGGAGACACTGGCGCCAAAAAGATGGTCATCGACTCTGAGAAGGATGTCAAGAAGTACCTCGCTGAAATGGAAAAGCAGGATTGGGCTGTTTCTGACGTAAAGACTTCGGAACGGACCAAGAATCCGGCCGCGCCGTTTATTACCTCGACCCTTCAGCAGGAAGCGGCCAAGAAATATGGCTTCAGCACGAAGGTGACGATGTCGATTGCGCAGAAGCTGTATGAAGGAATCGAAATAGGTAAAGAGGGGCCGGTCGGTCTGATTACTTACATGCGTACCGACTCCACCCGTATCGCTGCCGAGGCGTTGACCGCATCCCGGAAATATATTGCGGAGACTTACGGCAAAGAGTATTTGCCGCCCCATGCGAATCAATACGGCAAGAAGAAAGGTGCCCAGGATGCTCACGAAGCTATCCGGCCGACCTACCTTAATCGTCCTCCTGAAAGTGTCAAGAAGCATCTGACCGCTCAGCAGTACAAGCTCTACTCGTTGGTCTGGAACCGGTTCGTCGCTTCCCAGATGAAGCCGGCGATCTACGACGTCATCACGGTCGATATCGAAGCCGGCAAGTTCACCTTCCGGGCAACATCGCAGACGATCAAATTCGACGGATTCCTGAAGATCTATCACGAGGAGAAGGAGCCGGATGAGAATGGCAACGGCAACGGAAATGCTGACAGCCTGCCGATCCTGAAAGTGAAGGACCCGCTTAAACTGCTCAAGCTGAATCCGACACAGTCGTTCACCAAGCCGCCGGCCAGATTCTCCGAAGCTATGCTCGTTAAGGAGCTGGAAGCGGACGGTATCGGCCGACCTTCAACCTACGCGAGCATCATATCGACCCTGAAAGACCGCAAATACGTTGATATTACGGAGCGAAAACTCAAGCCGACTGAACTCGGCGTGACGGTGAATAAGATCCTGGTGGAGAACTTCCCGAAGCTCTTCAATGTCAAATTTACCGCCGACATGGAAAAGGAGCTCGATCTGGTCGAAGAAGGGTCGGATGACTGGGTCAAAGTGGTCCGTGAATTCTACAAGCCGTTCATGAAGACCATCGGCAGCCTTAAAGGAAAAGAGAAGGCGATCAAGAAGTCGATGGAAGAAAAGACGGACATTAAGTGCGAGAAGTGCGGTTCTCCGATGGTCATCAAGTGGGGTCGGAATGGCCGGTTTCTTGCCTGCTCCGCTTATCCTGAGTGCAAAACTACGCGACCACTCCCGGAAGAAGAGGCGCGCACGAAGACCGATCAGGTCTGCGAGAAATGCGGTTCGCCGATGGTCATCAAGAGCGGTCGATTCGGCCGGTTTCTGGCCTGCTCGGCTTATCCGGATTGCAAGAATACCAAAGCGATTACCCTCGGGATCAAGTGTCCCAAAGAGGGGTGCGACGGTGATATTGTCGAGAAACAGACCAAGGGACGCCGGATCTTCTACGGATGCTCGAATTATCCGAAGTGCGACTATGCCAGTTGGGATATGCCGGCCAAAAAGGAATGCCCGGTTTGTCACCATCCCTTCATGCTCCTGAAAGTCTCGAAGGCCAAAGGTGAGTACTATCGCTGCCCGGAATGCAAGCACGAGGTTGTCGAAGGGGCGGCCGAAGTCAAGTCTGCCGGATAAGCTTGAAATATTCTTAGACGAAGATGCAACCGGAGCGGTTTTGCTCCGGTTTTTTTATTGTAAATCAAAGCGATTGACCCGGATTTTGAATTTGGATAAGTTATAAATATGCTGGCAAAGTTGCTCGATACGTACCTGAGGGATCTCAAGCTCGAAAGGCGCTACTCGGACCATACGATAGAAGCTTATCGGCGTGATCTGAAACCCTGGGTTGCCCATCTCGAAAAGACATATGCCGAGCTGCCTTCGACGCCGAAAAACGATCCGTTGCTTCTCAGGATGTACCTTCGGGAACGTTCTCAGGCGAACGTGAGCAACCGAACACTGGCGAGATTCGTTTCCGCCCTGTCAGGTTTCCAGAAATACCTTTCTTCAAAGCAAGGCGGTAAGCAATTCATTTTCAAACTTCCGAAAATGAAATACGCGCAGAAAATACCCGAGTTCATACCGAGTCAGGAAGTCACGCGCCTCTTCGCTCACGGCAACGCTCGTGACGATAAGGGAAGCTACGGATACTGGCGTGATTACATCATGATCGCACTCCTGTATGCGACCGGTATTCGTCGCGAGGAACTCACTAACATTAAGTTAACCGATCTCGATATGGCCAGCGGGACAGTCACCGTAACGGGAAAAGGGAACAAGATACGGGTCGTCCCGGTCGGTGATACTACTCTTGAGGATCTCAGGGCTTATCTCGCCAGGCGAGACGAGTTCCTGGCGATGCGACAGGCCCGGACGCCGTATTTGCTGTTGAACAGGCTGGGCAGACCCCTGACCGTCCGCTCAGTTGACCGACTGGTGAAGCAGTTCGGCAAGGGGGAAGGGATGGAATTTACACCGCACACGTTGCGGCATTCATTCGCCACGCACCTGCTTGAAAACGGAGCCGATCTCATGCTGATAAAAGAAATCCTGGGGCATTCGTCGCTGTCGACAACCCAGAAATACACGCACATTACGGCGGAGTCGATGAAGCGGGTCTACCGAAAGTCGCATCCGCGCTCAGGAACGAAAAAATAATGAGGGAGATATGAATTACCACGCGACGACAATCGTAGGTCTGATACACAACGGCAAGGCCGCTATGGCGGGCGACGGTCAGGTGACGTTCGACGACACGGTAATGAAAACAAAAGCGGTGAAGATCCGGCGTTTGCACGATGGGAAGATTCTCGCCGGATTCGCTGGAGCGGTCGCCGATGCCATGGCCCTCTATGAACTACTGGAAAAGAAAATCGAAGAGTTTGCGGGAAACCTGCCGAAAGCGGTCGTCGAGCTGGCTAAAGACTGGCGTACCGATAGAACTCTGCAACGTCTGGAAGCGATTATCGCCGTGACCGACAAAGCGAACATTTTTCTCGTGAGCGGCAACGGTGATGTTATAGAGCCGGACGACGGGATAATTGCGATCGGGTCTGGCGGCGCTTACGCCTTGGCCGCGGCCCGTGCTCTCATGCATGCCAACCCGAAAATGACGGCCGACAAGATAGCCGTGAAAGCGCTTGAGATCGCCTCCGAGATTTGCATTTACACTAACTCGAACATTACGGTGGAACTGATAAAATGAACGACTCTTATCTTACGCCTCCTGAGATCGTCACTCATCTCGACAAATATATCGTTGGGCAGGATGAAGCCAAAAAATCGGTCGCGATAGCTCTCCGTAACCGCTGGCGTCGTCAGCATGCTCCTGAAGAGATTCGACGGGAGATTATGCCTAACAACATTATCATGATCGGCCCGACGGGAGTGGGGAAGACTGAGATAGCTCGCCGTCTTGCCGACCTCGCCGGCGCTCCGTTTATAAAAGTCGAAGCGTCCAAGTTCACCGAAGTCGGCTATGTGGGACGGGATGTTGAATCGATGGTCCGTGACCTCGTCGATACTTCCGTCAACATGGTGAAGATCGAACAAGCGCGGATTTTCGAGCAGAAAGCCGAAGCACACGCAGTAGAGCGACTGCTGGACCTTCTGATCGCTCCGTTGGCGACGGCCCGGCCGAGCGACAACGAAGAGGAAGCTAAACGTCATGAGTCGCTGATGCGAACGAGGGAGAAGTTTCGCGGACTGCTCGAAGAAGGAAAGCTCGACGAACGGGAAGTGGAGATGGAGACGCCTCAGAATCAGTTCCCGGTAGTGGAAATCTTTTCACCGATGGGTATGGAAGAACTCGGGGTCAATTTCCAGGAAATGTTCTCGGGTCTCATGCCGAAAAAAACCAAGCTCCGGAAGATGTCCGTCAAGGAAGCGCGCAAGTATCTGGCCGGCGAGGAGTTGAACAAGCTCATCAATATGGATGACGTGGTCGCGGAGGCTCTCGAACGGGTGCAGGAATCCGGCATCGTTTTCGTAGACGAGATCGACAAGATAGTCGGTAACAACGGCAAAACGGGACCGGATGTGAGCCGCGAAGGTGTTCAGCGGGATATTCTGCCGATCGTCGAAGGGTGCGGTGTGACCACCAAGTACGGTATGGTGCGAACTGACCATATACTTTTCATTGCCGCTGGAGCTTTTTCCGTGGCCAAGCCGTCCGATCTGATTCCGGAACTGCAGGGTCGTTTCCCGATTCGTGTCGAGCTGCACTCCCTCACCTCGGAGGATTTCGAGCGAATATTGACTGAACCGAAGGCTTCACTCGTCAAGCAATACAAGGCCATGCTTGATACTGAAGGAGTCACACTTGATTTCGCTCCCGCCAGCATCAAAAGGATCGCTGCGTTTGCCGAACGAGTCAATCGGGACTCCGAAAATATCGGCGCCCGCAGGCTTCATACTGTGCTCACGACCTTGCTCGAAGATATCCTCTTTGATCCCCCCAAGGGCAAAAAGAAGGTCACCATAACCGGCAAGATGGTAGAGGATGTTTTGTCGAAGATTGTCGAGGACGAAGACCTGAGCAAGTATATTCTTTAGCGTGTAAGCTGAGGCTGGTCAGATCCGGACGATGCGAATATCGCCGATGAAATTGTTGCAGGCGATATAGAGTTTCCTTGACGCGCTTGAGTAATCAGGGGACTGCGATTCGATGTTGTTGCCGAATCCGCTCGTCCGCTTTCCCATTGATTCAATATCACCAACGAAATTAGAACAGTGGACGAACAGAGGAATGTTCTGGGGTACGAGAATGCGTATGTCACCGAGAAATCCGGATATAATCATCCGGTTGAGTCCGTCGGTAAGTACCCCGCCTTTGAGCCGCACTTCCAAATCTCCGATCCCCATCGAAATCTCCACATCGCGAAGCGACATGAGATCCATGTCGGCCGTCAGTTCACCGAACGTCTTGGCAAATCTCACTTTTCCGTCGGCACTTTGTCTTCCCCCATTGGCCTGATAGGTCTGCTCGTAATTGCTGGACGAGTAAAACCGTTGCGACGTTCCGAGGTCGCTCATATCTCCAACATCTCCTTCCGGGGAACCTGAACCGGAATCCTGCGAAGATGCTGTGGCCGATCCGGAGTCTTTCATATTCGAGTTGACCGAAGAGGAATAGGGATCATTGGCGTGCTCCATATGAAAGCTCATCCGATCCCGGTCTTCTCTTTGCTTCCTGCGCATAATCAGCCAGACGCCGAGTCCGATAAAGAACAGGGGAAGGAACGACCGGAAAATATCCTGCGGAGAAACTGCAAAGAAACCGAGCGCGTTGGCCAGCAGGACTAATCCCACCAGTACCATTCCCAGGCCGACTATTACTTTACCTTTGTGCCTCATCGCTCACTCACCTGATTTGTCTATATGTAGAATACGTAATATCAGAAACGGAGTTGCCGGAGGCAACTCTAAAGTTAGTCGACAGTAAGCGGTTGGACCGGAGTCTGCGCAACAACTGAACAGATTCGCCGCCGTTACCGGTTTCCGGGCGATGTTCCGTCATCGCGCCAGACGGCTTGACTTTCTGAGACAAATCGTCTTAATTCCTGCCAATTTGAATTGAACAGCCATCCGACTCACCGTAGGAGATAAGGAGAAGTTATGGCCAGATCACTCTGCCAGATCACCGACTTAAGTCCCCAGGAACTCCACGAGGTATTTGACCTCTGTTCCAACATGAAGAAGAAGCAGATTGCGCCGAAGCCGCTCGAGAACAAATCCGTCGCCTGTATCTTCACGAAACCGTCGCTGAGAACCAGAATTTCGTTCGAGGTGGGTATCAGTGAACTCGGTGGAAACGCGATTTACGTCACCGACAACGAAATCAAGCTGGGTGAGCGAGAAACGGTCCACGATGCGGCGAAGGTGTTGTCGCGCTATGTTGCTTTGATCATGATTCGGACGTTCAAGCAGTCCGACGTTGAGGGGCTGGCTGAACACGCCACCGTTCCGGTGGTCAACGGCCTGACCGACCTGGTCCATCCATGTCAGATTTTGGGCGACTATTTTACCGCCCTGGAGCATCTGCCGGAAAAGAAAAGGTATAAAATAGCCTATGTTGGCGACGGGAATAATATTACCAACAGCTGGCTGAATCTTGCCTCGCTGATTCCGCTTGATTTTCGTATCGGGACCTCCGAGGACTGCCAGCCCGATCCGGCCATCCTTGCAAGGGCTAAGGCTAACTCGGACAGCCGAATCCTGATAACGGCCGATCCTAAAGAAGCGGTCGCCGATGCCGATGTACTCTATACGGATGTGTGGGCCTCAATGGGCCAGAAACATCTATACGAGGAAAAGGCCAAGAAACTTGCGAAATATCAATTAAACAGTTCTCTGCTGGAGGTCGCCGATCCTAAAGCTATAGTGATGCACTGTTTGCCGGCAGAGCGGGGAAGGGAAATCACCGACGAGGTAATGGATGGCCCGCAATCGGTGGTGTTCGATCAGGCCGAAAACAGACTTCACATTCAGAAGGCAATCATGGCATTTCTTCTGAGATAGACTGGACGGAGGACCCGGAGCAGAGCGTCGAATTTAACAGAAAGGAGACGCCCGATGCGTTCCCACAAAATCACAATTGCTCTGGGTCTGCTCGCCCTCACCGTCTTCGCAATCGGCATGGTCGGGTGCGGCGGTTCCGACAACAATCCGACCAGTACCGCCGGATCGTTGACCGATCCCGCCTTCATGGCCGTTCAGGACCAGCTCGACAACATCGTCGATTCCACCCTGACCAACATCGTCAACGGATTCCAGAATCTGACCAACGTGTCCGGCGACGGCAATGTCAACCCGGTCTTCTATGGCCCGGTGCAGCCGGATTCCGACGTTGTGAGCGCCACCTATGCCGGCGGCTGGCATGTCGTCCTCGTTTCCAGAGTTCGCGCGACTTACGATACGATGCTCCGCGACTCCGTTCAGTTCTATGCCAACAACGGCGTCTCGCAGATGCCTACCGCCGTGGATAGCCTGTACTATCGCCACCAGTGGAGATTCAATTTCGGCGATACCACCGTCACGCACCTCGGGATGAGCAGCTCGGCTAACCTCACGATCGGCGGTCTTCAGGGTAATGTAGCCACGATCGACGGCTCTCACGAGGCCGACATCAACACCAAGCAGGTAACGGCCGATTCGACCGTCTGGAGATCCTTCTCCATCAGCGCCGACGTCACCGATCTGCAGGTCAGCAAGACTTTCGTGGGCTGGGCACAGGGTTGTCCGAGCAGCGGAACGATTAGTGGAACGATCGACATGTCCTATCAGAAGGACGACGGCACACCGATGGCTACCAGCTGGACGTTCACCGCCACCTTCAGCGACGGAACGATGTCAGCGACCGTTGCCAGAGGCACGACCACCTGGCACTACACGACCGACGTCTGCACGACGGTTAACTAAATTCATCCATACAGATCAGTTCAAAGCCCGGTCCCCTCGGCCGGGCTTTTTCTTGTCTGCCGAGATCGTTGACAAGGTCGGAACGAGCGGTTACTTTGACCGGCATGAAAGAGGTTCTGAAATATTCTCATTGTTTTATTTGCGGTGACCAGAATCACCATGGCGTGCAGGCGAAATTCTATTTCGACGGTGAAAAGGCGACCACAAGTATCGAGGCCTCGGCTGCATTCGAAGGCTATCGGGGGATCTACCACGGCGGCGTGATTTCTTCGTTGCTCGACGAAGTCATGATCAAGGCAATTCTGGCGCAGGAGATTTACGCCGTGACCGCGGAGCTCACCATTCGATTCGTTGCTCCGGTACGGGTAGGCGACCGGATCGAGCTGACCGGCTGGGTGACTGCAAGCAAGGGCAAGCTGTTCTTCACCGAAGGCAAGGCCGAGGGTGTTGACGGCAAAATTTACGCCACGGCAACCGCCAAGTACATCCGGGCCGGCGACGACCTGAGAGACGAATTGATGAACAGCATCGGCTAAAAGGCGTATTTCCTTTCACTTTTCTGCTTCAGGCTGGACCGCAGTCAAGGTTGAGTCTCTTGTCAGACAATGAGTTGTGATGCCGACTCAGCGGCGGCACCGTGATTGCACCGGATTCGGATATGAATCCGCCGGAAAGAACGATCAAGTGTTACATCTGCGGTCTGGTGAATCGGGAGATAGATTCGTTCCTCGACTCAAACGGATTCGCTCACGGCGTACTCTCCTTCAGCATCCCCGATTTTGGGATACTTTTTCGTTGCCGGACCGAGGGATCGTCGATCGATCTTGAATTTGCCGCTTTTTTTGCACTGCTTGAGTTTATCCGGGGGAAACTTGCCACAGAGAAGATACCGTCAATACAAGTCTTTTCGTCAAATCCACAGTTCGTCTTTTCGTTCACCGGCGAGTCGGTTCATCTCAAACCGGGAACTGCTCGCAGGAAGCTCCTCGACGAACACGCCGCAAGATTGAAAATCGCAGTAGGATACGTCAAACCGATCGAAAACCAGGCGCTGATTTCGAGCGCCGACTTTCCCTCTATACCCGAAGGCCGCAGGATAGAGATAGCCAACGAGCCATCGGAATTCAAACGTGCCGAGTTCAAGCCCTTTCAGAAGGGAATGAAGCTCTAATACACCACGTTTTGCCTTGACTTCCTCGCCTCTCCAACTAACTTGATAATAGAGTTGCACGCAGACCAATACTTCGTTCGTCTTTTTGCCGGAAACGTGCGTTAGCTTCGCAAACTTTACCTTCGGGAGGTATATATGGCGTTCAAGATAAGGTGCGCCCTGATCGGCGTAGTGCTAACACTGATCGGTGGCTCTCTTTGGGCCGAAGATATCGGTCTGGTATCGGTCAACAATGAATACCAGGCTGAAGTACTTCGCCAGACAGTCGGGCATGCTCTCACACGGGTGGAAGATCGGTTTCTTGTCGCTCTCGATGCTGCTCAGATCGAGACGCTGACTCGCGCGGGGCTTGAAACAGATATCCTTGCGACTGACTATTCACTTTCGTCTTCATACCTGATTCGCCCTAACAGAAAGGACCGTCAGATCAAGGTGACGGACAAGGCGGCGATTCCGGGAGCTGTCGATATTGGAACAGGCATGGTTATAGCGACGATGAGCGATAACGCTGCCAGGTCTTTGACTGACGTGAACCATCTGCTTGTGTCGTCTCTGGATGAGTTGAACGTGAGGATTACGTACATGCCGAGAGCTGTATCGACGTTGCTCACTCAGATAACGGACTATCCGACAGACTCGTTGATGAATCTCGTGAGTCAGGACTCGCTCTACGCTTACGACTCGCGTCTTGAAGCATTCCGGACCCGATACATCTATTCCGATTCGATTAACGCCGCCAAGGACTGGATCGTGCAGAAGTTCCATGACTGGGGTTACACTCAGGTCACTACGCCCGGATTCTATTACGATGGATCGACCTATTTGTACAATGTCATGGCGGTGAAGCCGGGCTACGCCGAACCGGACGCGGTGATCGTAATCGGCGGGCACTATGACTCGATTACCTATGGCGAGGTGCCGGGTCCCTACGAGTATGCCCCGGGTGCCGACGACAACGGTACCGGTACCGTAACAGCAATGGAGCTGGCCCGAATCCTTAAGGATGTCCCGCTTCGCAAGACCGTCATTTTCATGGCCTTTACGGCCGAGGAAGTGGGTCTGGTCGGTTCAGCCGTAGCTGCTTCCAATTTCGCAAGCAACGGCACCAATGTCGAAGTGATGCTCAATTTCGATATGGTCGCTTATGATCCGACCGATCTCAGGCAACTCGACATTGCGAGCGGACCGAACTCAGCGTACCGCGACCTGATGGCTAACACAGCGGTAAGACTCGGTACGATCAATCCGGTCATTTCCCCGATGGGGAGCAGTTCCGATCACTATTCGTTCTATGCTCAGGGATTTAACATCGTCGACAACATCGAAGACAACTTCAACCAGGACGGCTGGCATACGAATCTCGACATTACCTCGCGGTTGAATTTCGAATTCTTTACCGACGTTGTCAAAACGGCCGCGGCAACGGTGGGCATAATCGCAAATTCAGCTCACCCGACCGAGATCGCTAACATAATCGATGAAGGGGACGGTCAGTCACTAAATGTCATTTGGTCCAATTGCGATCCGAATTACACCTACACCATTTACTACGGTCAGAGTTCCGGGTCTTACGACCATACCGTACCGGTGTCCCCCGGAGCGTGCTCCTACATCGTGAACGGACTTAGCGAAGGGGTCCGGTACTATTTCACGGTCGTGGGCCAGGCTTCAGAAGGTTACCCGGCGCTCTACTCGGTGGAATCAAGTGCCGTGCCTTACGTCATTCCCCGGGCGCCTACCGGTCTGACGGCCGATCCGGCCGATCATGAGATTCAACTCAATTGGTCACCGAATATGGAAGCAGACTTCTCGCACTATCGGATCTACAGGGACGACGGCAGCGGTTTTCAGATGCTTCAGGATAACATAACGGGGACTTCATATGTAGATGACGCTGTTGTCGGGCAGATCCCATACCGATACAAGATCACTGCGGTAGACATGGATCAGAATGAATCGGAATTCTCAACCGAACACGAGGCGTATGCGGCCACGTTCGATGGTGGCGTGCTTCTTGTCGACGAAACAGCGAGTACTAATCCTATGCCGCCGCAGGCACAGCAGGAGCTCTACTTCAGTCGGATCTTCGGCGCCACACCGTACGCCCTTGACACCGTTACAAACTCCTTGGATCCAATCACCCGAAACAAATCCGGAAGATACTCTTCGATCTTCTGGTTCGACGATGACATCGCGAACAAGCTGATCGAGTACAGCGAGGATACCCTCAAATGGTATCTCGATTATTCGGACAATATTCTTGTCGAGGGGTTCCGGGTACTGCCGTTCTGGACTACCTCCCCGGTAAGTTCCGGTAACATAGTCTATCAGGATTTCGGAATAACCTCGTTTACAGAGAACACGGCGTTTGATTTCGTAGGTGCCACGGGACAGAACGGCTGGCCGTCGGTCGAGGTCGATATGAGCAACATTTTCGGTAAGCTGCCTGATATCTGCAAGCTCACGGCTCGATCGGGGGCGCAGGTAATCTACACTTACGACTCGTTCACCGATGATCCTGCCTATGAGGGCAGACCTTGTGGTGTGTTGTACCCGACCGCTCAAGGGAATCGGATTCTGCTGACCTTCCCGCTCTATTTCCTGAAGGAAAGTTCGGCCAAGGCGCTGATTGCGCATGCTGTTCAGTTGTTTGGCGAAGGAAACGCCTACATCCCGGGCGATATCGACGGATCCGGATTCCTCGATATCGGAGATCTCATCTACCTGGTGAATTATGCGTTCGATACCGGACCGGAGCCTCCCAATATGAATGCCGCCGATGTCGATGGTTCCTGCGACGTAGACATTTCAGACGTCATATATCTGGCCGAGTACTCCTTCGGCAACCCGCCCGGACCGAATCCGGTCGAGGGATGTGTCTTCTAATCTAAGAACCAGATAGTCAATCTCAGGCGGCGGACTCAGCATGAGTTCGCCGCTTTTGTAGCAGGTGGAACAGAAATTGTGCCTGATTCGACTCGAACAGCCATTGCACATTTTGTGAACTGAGGGGCAAAGGCAGGGCAGATTAAGCCTGGGTTGAGCAGGCAGCCTGAAGCGTTTTTCAAGAGATTAACCATAACCTGTTGGCTCGGAAGTGGATAAGAAGGGTCGATTTCCGGCGGCACATGGGTTGCTCTCCTTGCGATTATGGACAACTCCGTACTTACACATCTTCGGATTTTCGATGCGGATGAGATTCTCCCGTTCGAATGGGGTGAGCCGTCTGACGCTCAATCAGACGAGACGCTTATTCGGCATCCGTTCCTGGTTGCTTCGCTCGAAGAAGGGGAAGGGTATCTTCTGCTCGACCGGACCGAAGAGTTCCGGGCGTTAGTTGCCTCGGGTGTACCGCAGCTCCCGATTCAGCTTTGTGCCGACTCAGACATAGAACTGCATATTCCGCGACTCGGTGTGACCGGCTTCACGGAGGAGGACCTGAATCGTCTCGCCATGAAGCATCCCGATCAAATCCAGCTCGGTGAATCGGAGGCTTCGGCTCATCACGATCAACAGTTCTGGCAGACAGTTTTTGCATTCGGCGACGGCGCCCCGGTTAACGTCTGGCTCCGTCATTCGACGCAGGCCGGTTGTCCTTATCCGCTCGAATATATCTTCAGATCGATTGAAGAGAAGGGCCGGTATCAGCCCATTACCGGCAGACTTTCCGATTCAGGCGGAGTGACGAGGACAACGTCATATTCGGCCACGATAGAACTCCCTTCGTTCGGTTTGACTCAACTCAAACGGGCGGCGCTCTCCGATCGGCTGTTCCCTCCAAAGGTCGTCAAAGCAGTTCCCAGCTTCCGGGTGCTTCATATCGACTTCCCGATCTCAGTACTTAGATCTGAGATCCCCCTGTCCGAGAAAGAGGCCTTTCTCCGCGAATTGATCGGTCTTCGCGAACAGTCCCTCAAGACCGAGTTTTATCAGGGGCGCATCTACCTTCTCAATCTCTAAGATTTTTATTAGTTGAACCCCCTCGATCGTTCGGATAGATTGATACGTTTATCCGTGGCGGCTGTTCGGGACAGCGCTTCGTCGTTAGATTGAAGCCATATGTTTGAACCGGAACGTGCTGCAAAAGAAAATGCCCCGAAAGCGGGGCATTGGAACTTTTCGAAGACGAGGCGCGAGTGCTATCCAAGTTTCTGAACATAAAGAGCCAGGCGAGACTTATTCCTGTCGGCATTTTTCCGATGGATCAAGTTATAGCCTGCCGCGCGGTCGAGCAGGGAAACGACTTCCAGATATTTCTTGGCCGCCTGCTCTTTATTCGTCTCGCTTCTCAAATCGCGAATGGCGGAACGAAGCTCCGAGCGGCGAGCCCGATTGCGGATGCGCGCGGCGCTGGAAGTTTTCATTCGTTTCGCACAAGACTTATGACTCGGCACTTGTTATCCTTTCGATTGAACACAGACTTTCAGCCGTAGTGAACCGGTAAAATAATAAGTGGATTGAATTTGTCAACCAGTAATCAGAAGAAAAAGAGCTTTCTTGGGTCTTTTGGCGTAGTTGCCTTCGCGACCGCCATTTCACGGGTCTTCGGCCTTGCCCGGGAACAGGTTATGGCCTATTTCTTCGGCGCCGGCATGGCCACCGATGCTTTCCTGACCGCCTTCAGAATCCCTAATTTGCTGCGGGATATGTTCGCCGAAGGGGCCCTTTCGTCTGCTTTTGTGCCGGTCTTCAAAGAGAAAATGGTGGTTGAGTCGCACGAGGAAGCGTTCAAGCTGGCCGACGTAGTCATTACCGCTCTTCTGCTGGTGGTTGGAGGAATCGTCCTGCTCGGGATTATCGCCTCACCTGCGATTATCTATATCACAGCCAACGGGTTCACCTCGGAGCCGGCAAAATTCCACCTCACCGTACAGCTCACCAGGATAATGTTCGTGTATCTTCTCCTGGTCTCGCTTTCGGCCCTTGTCATGGGAATGCTGAACTCATTCGACAAGTTCGGGATCCCGGCAATCTCACCGGCTCTGTTCAACCTCGGCATTATGGCAACAGTCTTTGCCCTGTACCACTTTTTCGCCTTGCCGATATACTCGCTTGCGATCGGAGTACTGATAGGAGGATTAGGACAGCTTTGCATCCAGCTTCCGCTGCTCTGGCGGATCGGCTACCGATTCAAGCCCACCATTGACATCTTCAACAAGGGGCTGCGGCGAGTGGTCAAGCTGATTACCCCGATGATAATCGGGCTGTCGGCCGGACGCGTGAACATTCTCGTGAATACGCTGCTTGCATCCTTCCAGAAAGAGGGAGCGATCTCATTTCTGAGCTACTCCTATCGCCTGATGCACTTTCCTCTCGGGATCTTTGCGGTGGCCCTCGGAACGGTAGCGCTGCCGAAGGTCTCGGAAATGGTAGCAATCAAGAATCGCGACGGATTGGGGAAGACCTTTGACGAAACGATCAATTTCAATCTGTTCGTCATCGTTCCTTCGGCTGTTTTTCTGGCTTTGATGGGTCGGGAGGTGATTGATTTGATTTATGCCTGGGGGAAGTTCTCGACCGCTGATGCCGTTGACACGAGTCTGGCACTACTGCACTACTCGTACGGATTGATTGGGTTCGCCGCCGTCCGAGTCACTGTGCCGTTTTATTACGGCTGCGGCGATTCGAAACTTCCCATGCGGGCTTCAGTGACTTCCGTGGCAGCCAACATTCTTCTGTATTATCCCCTCATCAAGCTGTTCGGCTTCGCCGGACTTGCCTCAGCCAGTTCGGCTGCGGCTCTTCTAAATTTCGGAATTCTTCTGTATTTCCTCCCGAGTCGGGGAGTGAATTATTCACTGCGCAAACTTCTGTTAAATCTCTTTCGGATATTTCTTGCCGCCGTGCTCGCTTTCTACGTCGCCAAGCTGATTCCGTTCAGCCTGTATCATGGTGACAAACTGCTGCTTGTAAGGCTTGATCGGCTCTTGATTCCGATGGCGATGGCGTTTATATTGTACCTGATACTCTGTGTTATACTCAGGGTCAACGAAGTAAATAAACTCGCTCGGAGGCTCTTGCGATAGGGGGGTACATCCTGTACCATGTTCCGGAAATATCCGTCGCTCTGCCTGCTGGCCGGCGTTGCAGCCGGCATCCTGCTGGCTGACACTTTTCGCATACCCGCCTGGGTATTCATGATCTTCTGTCTCGCCCTCGGATCGGCGGCGATACTGACACTGGCCGCACGTCGACGGCTGTTGTTTGCCTTCCTGTGTATCGGGACCTTTCTCTGTTTCGCCGCCCTCAGATTCGCGCTGTCGTATTACGATCTTTCCGCAAACAATGTAATTCGCTACGCCGACGGTTCTCACAACTATCGGCTTTTCGGCACCGTCTCCGATTGGCCGCGTCTCAAACCTGAACTGACCGAGATACGACTTAGCCTCGATTCTCTCGTGGCGCAGCGTTCGCTCCCGGTTCGTGGGACTGTTTTGCTCAAAATCACCGATACGACGACGGCGATCCAGCGGGGGGACCGGCTTGAATGTTATGGGCGGATTTATCCGGTGAAGGCGGGAGGATCAGGATCAAACTTCAACTATCAGCGATTCCTTCGTTTGAAAGGAATCTCAGGAACGGTGTATCTTCCGACTCTGCTCGATGTCCGAATCGATCGAAGAAATCGGTACAGCTTCTTTGCGTTTATCGACCGCCTCAGGAGCGCAATCCGATCGAGCTTCTATCGGAATCTGACGCCCGAAGCTGCGGCCCTGGCAACAGGCTTCCTGATCGGCGAGACAAGGGACATTCCGGTCGATTTGTATCAGCGCTTTAGAGAATCGGGCACCCTGCACCTGCTGGCCGTCTCAGGATCCAACGTTGCCCTCATCCTTGTATCGGTCGTTGCGTTGCTTCGACCTTTCCGCATTCGTCGAAAACCTCGTGCTTTTCTTCTGATGGCGATCGTCGTTATATTCAGCTTCCTTTCTTACGGGGAGCCTTCGGTACTTCGAGCCGCCGTCATGGCCGGGCTGGTGCTCGGTGCGAACGTGCTCGAACGGAAGTACGATCTGAACAATGTTATCGCATTGGCCGGGCTGATTATTCTCCTTGCCGATCCGTCACAGCTGTTCGATGTCGGTTTTCAACTTTCGTTCGTCATCGCCTGGGGATTGATCTTCATATTGCCGAAAGTCACCGGCCTTCTGTCGGCGCATCACAACAAGCGATGGTACAGGTATCTCGTCTTTCCTTTGCTCGTCTCATTGACGGCACAGATATGTGCCACCGGTCTCATTGCTCTCTACTTTCAACAGGTACCGGTACTCTCACCGGCCGCGAATCTGATCGTCGTCCCGCTCGTATCGGTCGTGGTAGTGGGGAGCCTTGTCCTCCTGCTCGCGGATCTGGTGCTTCCAATTCTCGGACTGATGCTCGGGTCATGGCTGAATGTCGTGCTGATTGCAGTGATCCGATCAGTACAGCTTTTCGGGGCTGAAGGCACGCCCAGCCTGAGATTCGAGTCGGTACCAGAGACCTACGTTGTTGTCTTCTATCTCTTGCTGGCGCTGTCCGCAGCATCGATCACCAGCCGCTATCTTCGACGCGTCGCAGTAACATCGTTCGCAGTTGTCGTCAATGCAGTTCTAATTCTACTCGTCGTGCATCACCTGAAGGAGAAGCCGCGTGCCGAACTATACTGTTTCACGGTCCCGGGTGGAATTGCCGCAACGGTGCAGTCTCGCGGAAACGAATCTGTCGATCTTGTCTTGCTCAATCTCAGGCAGGCGAAATACCGGATTGACGAAAAGGTGCTGGACCCCGCGCTTAAGTCGGTCGGCGTGCACTCGATCAAACGCCTGTTTCTTTTGTCGAGCGAATATGGAGCCCTGGACGACGTCGGACGACTTGCCTCAGCCTATTCTGTCGACACGGTGTTCGTCGCTCAAGTCCTCATGCCCAGTTTGCGCGAAGTCTTCACCCGGGACTCGGTACTTGCGGAATCAACCAGGATTATGGCCTTTTCCGACCTATTTTCAGCGCGGGCCGACCGCGGGTACTTCACGTTCGCCGACGGACTGGCACTCAGAGGAGAACAGGGGCTGGTCGTCTTTTCGAACGGCGTCGATTTACCCGAACAAGTTCGCGCAGTTGAAGATAGATCGGCCGTCCTGGTGCTGGGACAGACCTGGTCTTTGGGGGGTGAAGCTGTCCGGGCGCTCCGCGAGCGGGGTATAAATTCGATCGTCTGTTCAAAGATTGAGCAGCCCGATATACCGGTGGAGGAGTGGGAGACCGAGGTTCACCAGCTCTATTCCGAGGGTCGCCTGAAACTCGCCTTGTAATAGCGACTTAACCCAACCCGCAGCTTTTCAACCATCATTTTTTGTCATTAAGAAAACCCTTCGCAATCCCGATACTATTATAGAAAAATCCGAACTACGGAACTATTCTAAGCAACTGTTCGAGGACCAAATATGAGTTTAGCCGGTAATGTCAAAACGGTTTCGTTTCCGGACATTCTCCAACTGCTGGCGACTGGCAAGAAGACTGGCATTCTGGAAGTCAAGACAAGCACGCGTCAGAAGGAAGTTGCGTTCAGAAACGGCAATATCATTTTCGCTTCTTCGGTGAACTCCACCGAAGATCTTCTCGGCAACATGCTTCTGCGCAGGGGCAAAATTACGAAAACCGATCTTGAACGTGCAATCGCCTTGCACAAGCAGACCGGCCGTCAGCTGGGCACGACGCTCATCGACATGCACCTGTTCGACAAAGAAGAAATCGCCGAGTGCCTCAAACTCCAGATCGAAGAAATCGTGTATAATCTCTTCTCCTGGCAGGAGGGGGATTTCGTGTTCCACGAAGGGGTCGCCCCGAAGAACGCGCCGTTCCTGATCGAGTTGAACACGATGAATGTCGTCATGGAAGGAACCCGCAGAATCGACGAATGGATGGAGATCCAGAAGGTCCTTCCACCGGATGACGTGCTGCTGTCGCTGGCCAAATCACCCAAGATTGCCCGAGAAGAGATTACCATCTCCGTGGACGAATTTCGGGTTATGGCGTTGATCAACGCCGAGCGAACGCTGCCTGATCTGATTAACGTTTCGCCTATGGGAGAATTCGTCACCTGTCGATCGATCTACCGGCTTATTATCAACAACCTGATCGAAGTGGTCGGAAAGCGTGAAGCCAAGGACGAACCCAAGGAAGACGAGGAAGTGGTGGTCCTCTCGATCATCTTCCATCTGTACACCAATTGTTTCTTCCGGGTTCGGACCCTGGTTGATTCGATCCTGGGTGAGGATAATCCACGTTTTGGAGCGTTCGTAGCGCAGTATCGCACCGGCATTTTCAGTTACTTCCCGGGTGTGGATCCGAAATCGGACCTGGTCCCTTCGTTCGAGAAATTCCTCGCCGCCGTGCGCGCGATGCCGCCGCAGACGCGATATCATCATCTGCTCACCGGTCTCGAATCGATGCTCACGGAACAGCTCGAATACGTTTTCCAGCTCCTTGGAATCGGTATATATCGGGAAGCTGTCGTCAGAGTCAAAAAGGAGATATCGGAGCCGCTCGCGGTCAGACGCGAACTGGTCAAGCGATTCGGTATAGATGAAAACTTCTACAAAACAGTAAAGCGCGCTGACAGAGTCGTAAAAATGGTACGGAGTTAAACATGAAAAGAGTTCTCGCATTAACAATGTTGCTATCGATAGCCGGTTCGAGCCAGGCTATGGCGGCCAATCTGGCGGTGATTACCAGTCCGCCGACCGCCCTCAATCTGGTTGTGTTCGGGATGGTAGTGGGCTGCGCGGTCGGATCAATCAAAGTACTCGGTCTCCTGAAAGGGGGATTCCTGTTCAAGAGCTGGCAGATATTCCTCTGCAGTTTTATAGTGTTGGCCCTGAGCGAGGTCGCTATCTTGCTCAATGATTTCGAGGTCGTGGTTCTGCCCAAATTCGCAGTGCCCGCCTTGCTGATCCTGGCTATCGGTCTATTCCTGTTCGGCATCTTCGAGACCAAGAAAGTACTCGACTGAGGAAGACAATTAGGTTGACACAAGTTGCTGTATGGTATATAATTGGCCATGTAGGCATTTTGCGTACGCCATAACGTGTTGAAAAAGAAAAAGTTATAGCCATCATTTATGATTAGTTCAGTAGAGTTAGACGAGCGGATCGGCAAATGCCAGAAGATTCTGGAAGTCGATCCTAATTCGCAGATATTTGCGGCCCTCGCCGAAGCGTATCGCAAGAAGGGTGAACTGGATAAGGCTTTCCGTATCTGTCAGAACGGCCTGAAAATCCATCCTTCTTACGGTTCCGCTCACGTTGTCATGGCCAAGATCAATCTCGATCGTGGGCTATATGACTGGGCCGAAGCTGAGGCGAAGAAGGCTGCAGAAGTCGATGGCATGACCCGTACGAATGAACTGCTCCTTGCTGAAATCTACATCTATAAGGGTGACTTTAACCGTGCTATATCTCTGCTAAAGAAGCTGAGTCTGGCCGATCCGACCAGCTCGCAGATCAAGAAGCTGCTGGAGATCGCCCAGCGTATTCCCGAAGAGCAAACGCGCATAACCGGCATCTCAGCTTACCACGACGATACCCCGCCGGAAGTCGAAGCGGCGACACCTGAATCGGCGGTAGCCGACCAGCCTGTCGAAGAACTCGCGCCGAAGGAACTGCTCACGCGCGCCATCCGGATTCCGGGGATCGACGGTGCTCTTTTCATCAATCACGAAGGTCTGGTAATCGACTCCGAGTGGGTCCTCAAACTTGACCTGACCACCTGTGGAGCGGCGCTTGGAGAAATTGGCAACGCCCTGAGCAGTGAACTTGTAAAAAGTTCGTTCGGCAACTTCCAGGCGGTGCTCATAGAAACCGCGCAAGTTACGTTTTATCTGATAAAGAAGCACGACGGGTTATTCCTGTTCGTGGCCAATGAGTCGGCGAACCTCGGTACGCTGAGAATGAAAATCGAGAATTTGCTGGTGAGTTACCGGTAGGTGATAAAGGACGAGGTATGGAAATGAACGGACGCATAGCCCGACAGATTTTGCTTTTTTCTCTGTTGGTCCTGATAATACCGATGATACTTTTCCCGGAGCGACTCGGAACGACGCTGGCTAAAGCCTCGCTTGTCTACGTCTTGTTCG
>CAZFOY010000012.1:0-3152 GCA_964520865.1 uncultured Ignavibacteriales bacterium
AGTCTCCACTGAACCTGAACTCATCAGAATGCCAAGCTCTATCCAAGAACGGGACCAACCCGTATAACCTTAGTAGCTGGTCGAAATCGTTGAGATTCCGGAACCGCTGAGAGAATTCCTGCGAGGTTCGCCAGTGAAACTTAACCGACATCTATTGATCGCCTCTCCAAAACTTCACCCCTGCTCTCTAGATTGACTGAATCAACGGCCAGATGCTTGACCGAATCCGTATACGTCGATCCACCAATAATGCAGAAATCCGTCGTGATTCAGTCGCTTGTGCGATCATTTCACATTTTGTTTTCTGCTACGTTCCGTTTCCTATCTTTTGGGAGTCTCGTCCCAAAGCAATCCTAAAATGCAAACCACCACAAAGTGAATCGAGCAAGATGTCAAAGTAACGGCAGTGATCCCCAGACGTAGAACAGATAGGTTCAATCATAACGGACACGAACTCGGCTGATAGGCTTTTTGTCATCTTCACCGTAATGGGCCCAGCCGGTGCCACGTTATCCGATCAAAGTGGTGGGGGAAGGATTCGAACCTTCGAAGGCATCGCCGACAGATTTACAGTCTGTTCCCTTTGACCACTCGGGAACCCCACCAGCTTGCAGTTTAGATCGCCTGTCGCCTGACAGGTCTGGCAATAATATATCAATGGTCGTCAAAAATCAACGGAAAAGTTGCCGGACCCGAATTCAGCGGTATTCAGCGGATTCTTGAGAGGTAAGAACGATACTCCGAATCGGGCATTTTCTCCACAACCCGCGCGAGCTGCTCAAGCGTGATGAATCCCTGTCGATAGGCGATTTCCTCGGGACAGCAGATTTGTTTGGTCTGGCTTTCGTTCAGGGCCACCGTCCAGGCAGCATCGAGCATTCCGCGGGGCGTCCCGGCATCGTACCAGATCAGATTCTTACTCAGCCGGACCAGTTCGAGCTTCTCGCGGCGAAGATAATCGAGGTTTATATCCGTTATTTCAAGCTCCCCTCGGTCCGACGCCGGCAAATGCTTCGTAATCTCGACAACTTCGGAATCATAGAAATAGACGCCGGTGACGGCCAGATTGGAGCGCGGGACCTCCGGTTTTTCAACGATCGAGACAACCTTGCCTTTGCCGTCAACCTCGGCTATGCCATATTCGGCCGGATTGTCCACCGCCTTGGCAAAGATCATCCCGCCGCCGGAGAAACTCTCAAGACCGGCTTTCAGTTCCGAACTGTCGAAGAATATGTTATCGCCGAGAATCAGAGCGACATTGTCATTGTCGATGAACTTCTCGCCGATCAAGAACGCCGAGCCGATCCCGGTAGGGGTCTCCTGAGACTCATATTCGATTCTGATTCCGAGATCGCTGCCGAATCCGAGCAACGCCTGGAACCGCTCGGTATCCTCAGGATTTGTGATTATGAGAATGTTCTTGATGTTGAGCTGAAGCAGGACGGCGAGCGGATAGTAGATGAGCGGCTTGTCATAGATGGCCAGAAGCTGCTTCGTGATCCCTCGGGTCAGCGGATACAGCCGCGTCCCCTTTCCGCCGGCCAGGATTATCCCTTTTCTGATCTCAATGCCCATGCTGCAACCTAATTCCGTGCGCTTCGCCGCGCCACCTTAAACTCCGGGAAATCCGCGAGAATTCAAATAGTCGCGAAGACCCTCCTGCCACGGTCGCGCCGCAAACCCGATCCCCTTCAGCTTCTCGATCGACATTGAGCAGAACTGCGGTCTCGGAGCGTGCGTGTGGAATTCAGTATACCTCACCGGAGTCAAACGATTGGTCAGCCCGGTCTGGGAGAAAATCTCCTGCGCAAAATCATGCCAGCTCGTCTCCCCTTCGTTGCATGCGTGATAGATACCTGATGCCGCCGATTCTGAAGTGACGAGGAAGAGTATTGCCCGGGCCGCATCCTCGGTGAACGTAGGCGACATAATTTGATCGTCGATAACGCGCAACGGCCGTTCCTCGCGGGCCGCCACGATCATCTTCTCGACAAAATTGACACTTGGGGCGCTCGCACTTGCATCGCCGAAAAGGGACGACACCCTCACAATGAAATGCTGCGGACAATAAGCGCTCGCCAGAAGTTCACCGGCGCACTTGGAAACGCCGTAGACATTGAGTGGTCCGCGAAGATCCTCCTCGGTGTACGGCTCCTGCTTGAGACCGTCGAAAACGTAATCTGTGCTGATATGGACAAGTGCGATCTGCCGACCGGCGCAAAATTTCGCCAGGTTCATCACCAACTCGGCGTTGATCTGCATGCTCTGCTCAAAATTGTCTTCGCACTGATCGACCTTGTGATACGCAATACAGTTGACGAGATGCGTGATCTCGTCGTACTCGGACAATACCTCGAGCACATCGTCGGTGTCCGCATCGAACTCATTCCGGGTGAGCCCGACAACTTCGACGCCCGACGCCTTTGCGACCTTTTTCACCGCCCGGCCGAGCTGGCCGTTTGCCCCGAGAAGGAGAATCCGTTTCACACTCATTCCTCCCTGATATCGAGAATCCCGCCGTATTTCTCGACTTCCTTTATGACCCGGTACCAGTACTCCAAATCACGGTACCATTCGAGGGTAATTGTCTGTGGCGTCTTGTCGAGATCTCCTGACTCCAGATGATCGATAATTTCGTTTACACCCTTTTCAACCGTCCATGAAGCGTGCCAGCCGAGTTTCGATTCGATCTTGTCGAAATTCAGGCGATAGCTGCGCACGTCGGCGTGACCGTACCAGGCAATTTCAATCTCCTTGCCGGTGCGATCGGCGACCGCCCGGGCGATCCGTTCAGCCAACGGTCCGATCTGGAAATTGTTCTCGGCCGCACCGACATTGAATATTTCTCCGTTGATAACAGACGCGTCGGTGGTCAGGAGCTTCACGATCACATCGGTCGTATCCTGCACGTGGACCATCGGGCGATATTGCTTTCCATCTCGCATGAGCGGCAGGCTGCCGTTCTTCCAGGCGCCATAGGTCATCCCGTTTATTGCCAGATCGAACCTCATCCGTGGGCTATATCCGAAAACAGTCGCCTGCCGAATAACCGTGACGACAAAATCCTCGCTCGCCAGTTTCAGGACCTCATGCTCGGCCATCTCATTTGCCTTTGCATAGACAGTCAGTGGGTTGGTGGGTGAACTCTCGCT
>CAZFOY010000012.1:3162-67960 GCA_964520865.1 uncultured Ignavibacteriales bacterium
GATAACCGTAAATACTGGCACTCGACGGCAGCACATAGCGCTTTACTCCGTGTTCACTGGCCAGCTTGGCCGTGCGGGCTCTGCTGCCAAAGTTAATCGCCATTGTCTGCTCGCTGAACAGCTCGGCGCTTGGATCATTCGAAATCGAGACCAGGTCGACCACGAAATCTACTCCGTCGAACAACTGGTCGCTCAGCTTACGAGAATCCTCGACGACAATTTCCAGATTGTTCGCAGGAGTGAGTTTGTCCCGGCCGAAGTAATACCTGTCCACCGCCACGACGCCATATCCGGCCTTGAGCAGTTTGTCGACCAGTATCGTGCCGATATATCCCCCGGCCCCGGTAACCAATACTGTGCTCACCTGGCCCTCTCGAATCTGAAGTTGTTCTCCGCATCGGCGAACAGCGGTGCTTGCCGGTCGCGCTCGGAGAGGATTGGCGATGTCACCGGCCAGTCGATTCCTATTCCCGGATCGTCCCATGCGAATACCCGGTCACAGTCGGGAGCGTATTCGTTGTCTACTTTATAAACCACCTCGGTGTTGTCCTGCTCGGTCACGAACCCATTCGCGAATCCTCGCGGAATGAACAGCTGCCGATGGTTCTCCGACGACAGATTCACTTGAATCCAGCGGAGAAAGGTAGGACTGCCTTCGCGGATGTCCACCACGAAGTTTGTTACTGACCCGGAGATCACATGGACAAGTTTCGACTGCGCTTTCGGCTCGATCTGATAGTGCATACCGCGAACCGTCCCCTTCGTCTTGCTCAAGGAGTGGTTGTCCTGGACGAATCGGACGTCGATACCGATCTTCCGATAGGCCGCCTCACGATAGGTCTCGAGAAAGAAGCCGCGATTATCGTGATACAGCTTAGGCTCGATAACAATGACTTCAGGTAATGCGGTTTGGGTGGCTTTCATAGATTCTTGTCGGCGGGACGTTTGTCAGGATACCCCGGCGTAGAACAACCGGTCATAGGCGTAAAGAGACTTAGTCATATCCGGATTAGTCCTTCAACTTGCTCTTCAAGGCATTCATCTGAATATCAATATTGAAATAGAGGTCATAGGTAGAGTCTTTCGAGGCATCCTTCACCGTCATGACATCGTAGGAGTGGTCCTTCTCCTCCACCAGCGCCTGTCGGAGCAGATCCACGCCCAGAAAGTTCAGAATGATATACTCCTCATCGGTCGATATAACCTTGAACGCGCTGTCGCGGGACAGGCCGTTACCTGAAGAAATTACCGAATGAATGAGTCCGTTGGCCACGAAATGGTGGAAACGACTTTTCGCGGTATCTCCCATCTGCTCATAAGAAACATCGAGGACAATGTACGCGTCAGTCTGAAGTGGATCCCGTTTGATCAATCTGTTCGCCAGTTCGGCCGCGGTCGAAAAATCGTTGGCATTGAACGCCGCGTCCATGTCGGATCTCAGGTCCTGGCGTTCGGGATCGTACGGGTCATATTCCGAGGTCCGGGTGTAAGCCATTCTAAGAGCAGTGAAATCCACCGAAGTGTCGGCCTGCTCCACCCGCTTCCACAGCTCTTTGAAATTGGGCGGATTCTCTGAATCTTGAAGAGAACTTCCTGCCTCGGCCGCCGAAACAACCGCGGACGATGTGATCAGACCGAGCACCGTCATCAGCAGAACGATCCTGAGTGTTCTCATAGCTTAGGCTCTCCCTTCAGGCAAGGGTTAATCGGCTGCAACTATATAACGGATTGTAAAACGTATGGCAATCTTGGCAGAATAAAAAAAGTGGCGCCCCCCAGAATTGAACTGGGGACACACGGATTTTCAGTCCGTTGCTCTACCAACTGAGCTAGGGCGCCAACTTTTATAACTGGTTTAGAACAGCCAATTTACATGGATATCGGCGGATGTCAATTGAAATTTACTGATGCCGCGACAAATACTCTCTCGTCGGCTGCAGAAACAGAGCGACCAGCGTAGCGGCCGAAAGAATGGCCAGGATAACATTTTCGTACTGCGAGAAGCCGATAGATCCGAACACGACGACCAGCCCGTTGATGGCTATGAGCCCGTACCATCCCCACATGCGCAACTCTTTGAAGGCGTAGGCAAACGACACGAGTACGAGGCCGATGATCGTGAAGATGATCGGCGCCATAAGCGCAGCATAATTCCGATCCAGAAAACTCAGGATTATTTCTACTCCACCATAGATAAGAAAGACGGCAGCGAACACGAAACTGTACCAGCTTGCGAGTTTCATCCCCCAGGGGCGGTCGTCATTTCGATCAGCCATATTTATCCTTTCGTAAACGCTTCCACGTCGCCAAGAAGACCGGCGCCGATGAACCCGGCATCGTTACCGAGCACCGCTTTTGCAATCGACAGTTTCTCGTAGGCGGAACTGAACGCATGCTTCTTAATTTCGTCAGCCACTGCTTCGATAAAGCCGCCCCCCCCTTCGGTAATTCCTCCGCCGATCACGATGATCTCCGGATTCAGAAGATTCGCTACTCCGGCCAAACCGATTCCAAGGTACTTTGCTGTTTCCAATATTACTTCCTGAGCCACTGCGTCCCCCTTCTTGAGGGCGGCGAAGAGCTTCTTAACCGTCAGGTTTTCCACATTTCGTTCAAGTACTTCTTCAAGTATCGGAGTTAATCCGCCTTTTACTTTATGCTTGGTCCTATCGATGATCGCCTGCGATGAGCAGTACGCCTCAATACAACCGTAGTTGCCACAGGTGCATTTTGGGCCGTCGAAATTAATCGTCATATGTCCGAGTTCGCCTGCGGTGAAGTTCGCGCCGTGCCACACCCGTCCATTTATTATAACAGCGCCGCCCACTCCGGTTCCGACCGTAACACACACCGCCGATCTTGCGCCCGAGGCTGCACCGAACCTGAGTTCCGCAAGGGACATAGCATTCACATCGTTATCCACTATTACCGGCAGATTCAGCCTGTCTTTGAGCGTCTCGCCGATCTCCATCCCCTGCCAGCCTTCAATGTTCGGCGACGGTCCGATCACTCTGCCCGTCCGATTGTCAATCGCGCCCGGCGATCCGACACCGAGATACTTGACTGAGAAATCTTCCTCGGCCGCATAGTACAGAAGGCGTTCCGCAATGTTGGTTATGAGATGCATCAGCGGCATCGGTCCCTTTTCAGCTAAGGTCGGCCGCTGTTCTTTGTGCAGAATTTTCCCCGTAGTATCGACAAGTCCGTATTTTATCGACGTACCGCCGATGTCGATCCCAGCATATACTTGATCTTCAGACATTATCGTTTTATCACATCTAAGATTCTTTTGTTAACTAATCCAAGCGATAATCGGACTGAGGCGTATCGAGCAAACAACCCTTCTACGTCTGTTCGAACTGTTCTTTCAAATAGTTGATCAGATTTATCGCCGGAATCGTCTCCTGTATCTCTTCCGCCTTCAACCATTCTTCACGGTCACTGGTTTCCATCGCCTTACGTTTTCCGGCCGCCAGATTCTTCACAGTCAGCGAACCGACTTCAAACTCATCCGATCCGGCTATCACGGCAAAGGGGATCCCGACTTTGTCACCATACTTGATTTGTTTTGTCAGGTTTTTCGTATCCCCGGAAAATATTTCTGAGGGAATTCCTGCCTCCCGGAGTGCTCGAACAATCTTCAGGTAGTCAGGCAACCGCTCCGGGTCCATCACAGTAACCAGGACTTGCGAAGTCGCCTCGGTAAGCTCTACTTTGTGAAGCTGAATCAGGGCCGCCAGAAGACGATCGATTCCCACCGACGCGCCGACCGCGGGCAGCGAGCGTCCGGAGAAACGGTCGACCAGATTATCATACCTCCCACCCGCGAAAACAGAGCCGAATTCGGGAAGATCCAGCAGAACCGTCTCGAATACCGGTCCGGTATAGTATCCCAGTCCGCGAACTATTGTCAGATCGACTTCAGCCTTTCCCTTGTCGACGCCCATTTCACCTAAGTACGACAGGAGCTGCCGGAGTTCGTTCAGTCCTTCTTCCGACGACTCGATCGTTCCAAGCAGCCCTTCGGCTTTCTCTATCGCAGCCTCACCCTTATCCTGAGCAACCTCAAGAAACTTGACGAGCTGGTCTATCTGGGCGTCCTGAAGTTCAAGTCCCTTGATCCTGTCTCCGGACACATCCGTCCTGCCGGGACCAAGCTCCAGAATGACGGCTTCCCGGCCCTGTTTGTCGAGCTTGTCGATCACCCGCATGACATCCTGTCCCTTGTCCGCAGGGATACCCGCATACTTGATCAACCCGTTCAGCACTTTTCGATTTGAGAATCTGACCTTGAATTGGTCGATGCCAAGATGCTGAAAGGTGGTGATCATTGCCGCGATGATTTCGGCGTCGGCGAGCAGGTTCCGGGTCCCAACAATGTCAATGTCGAACTGCATGAACTCACGGAATCTTCCCGGCCCCGGCTTATCGACCCGCCAGACATTCCCGTACTGATACCGCCGAAACGGAAGGGCCAGATCCTGATTGGAAGCAACGTATCGAGCCAAAGACAAAGTCAGCTCGTATCTCAGGGCCATATCGACGTCATCCGGGCCCCTGAATCCGAACAGCTCATTCAGGGAGTCCTGATTGTAATGATTTCCAAGAAGGGTCTCGGCCAACTCGAGTGATGAAGTTTGCAGCGGCAGAAAGCCCATCAGTTCAACCGCCTCGCGTATACGTCCGATCATTCTTTCGCGGGCCAGTTGCTCGGAGGGCGGGTAGTCCCGAAATCCTTTGAGAAGCTGTGGCTTTATTTTTCTTGCCTTGTCGTTGCTCATCGCACTATCACTCTGTTTCCGATTTGCCTCAAAGCGTCTAATGTAGAGGATTTTAAGGAAAAATGAAACCGCTTTTTTGAAGGTCGACGGCGGCCGCACCATCTCCGACGATGTTCAGCTTTGAGTCGATGACTGGGGAGTAGTTTGCTCAATCGCTTCCATGATTCGCCCCAGCATCAGATCCGGATCCTCGTCATAGTCCATTTCAAGCGGAGGTTTGAACCGCATCGAGAGCTGCTTGCCGATACTGCGAAGTCGAATGCCCTTTTTCGAGAAGACTTTCGAAAAGCCATTGAGTACGACCGGTACCACAGTCGGTCGATACTGCCGGATCAGGTGCGTCACCCCTCTTCGACCGGGGGCGAACGGAGTAGTCGTTCCCTGAGGAAAGGTCACGACCCAGCCATTGTCGAGCGCGGTAGCGATATTGCTGAAATCTTTCATCTTCGCCTGCCGCTTCACCTCCCGGTTCTTATCCCGCCAGGTTCGCTGAACCGAGACTGACCCGGCGTACGCAAGAATTCTGGGCAATATTCCGGCTCGCATTGTCTCTTCCGCTGCCACGAAATAGACATTCAGCGACGGGTCCAGAAGATAGGCGGGATTGGCGAGGCTGTTGCGAAGTCCCCACTTCACGCTGCTGAAGACATGGAACATCGAAATGACATCGGCGAAATAGGTCTGGTGGTTGGACACGAACAGGACGTTGTTCTTTTTGAGATTCGCCAGATACTCCGTTCCCGATATCCGAAGACGATTGAGCCATTGGAGTCCCGGATAGGTAACGACCCCGACCGAAAGGAACAACAGTCGTTTCAGGAACACAACATGACCGAGAACATCTTTTCGAAACAGGCCCATACTACCTTTCCCAAACGTGAAGGGGTCCGTGGGGACAATGCGGAATATCTACTATACGACGAAGCGTGAGTATATTGGTAAAAGTATTAAACGCTTCCGGCAAGGGAATTGTCCGAATCGGAGCATACCCGACAGGAGCAATCGCTTGCGTTTTAGAACGCCAATATATACCTTTCAGATCGAAAAATAAAGGAGCACCTATGAGATATCCTATCAGACTGCTCGCCCTGGCGCTGATTCTCGCCGGCGGACTGGTCGGTACGCTTCGGGCCGACGACGGAGCGCTCGACCAGAGCATGCTGGACCAATTCAACAAGGAAATGCCGGACAGCGCTAACACGAATCGAATCATCAATGCGGTCGCCAACAATGACATTAAGCACCTCTCGCTCAATCGTGCTAAAATGATAAATCAGGACAAGCTGTTCAATTTCAAACTGAAGACGGCCGGAATAGTGAATCAGCGCGGCTCCGGCCGCTGCTGGATGTTCGCCGGCAATAATGTGTTTGCCCCCCGAATGATGACCAAGCTCCAGATGTCCGAGTTCGAACTGTCGGAACCGTACCTCACCTTCTACGACAAGATGGAGAAGGCCAACTTCTTCCTCGAGAGGATGATCGAACTTCGCGACAAACCGCTCGACGATCGGTCGGTGCAGGGGGAAATCGACAATGCGTTCGGCGACGGCGGCTGGTGGACCTACTTCCAGGATCTCGTCCAAAAATACGGCGTTGTCCCGCTTTCGGTGATGCCCGAAACTCATCAGTCAACCTCGACCGGCAATATCAATCGACTCGCGACTACAATTCTGCGGGGCGGTGCGGCCGATATCCGGCAGATGGCTAAGGAAGGCAAGTCGGTCAAGGACCTCAGGAAGTACAAGAAAGAGGTCCTCGGCAAGGTTTACAAACTTCTCGTCTACAATTACGGTGTCCCGCCGGCGAAGTTCACCTTCCGATACGAAGCCAAGAAGGATACGGTGAAGTCGATAACCGAAGGTTCCTACACACCGCAGTCTTTCTTCCACGAGTTCTTCGGAGAATCGATTCCGGACTATGTCGGGTTGGTGAACGTTCCGACCCTGCCGTACGATACGCTGTACATCCTGGAGCAGAGTCGGAACATTTATGAGAAGCCGGACCAGGTGGTATTGAACCTCCCGATGGACAAGCTGGTGCAGTACGCAAAGACGTCTCTACTTGACAGCCAGGCGGTCTGGTTTGCGTGCGATGTCGGTCAGCAGAATTACGGCGACTCGGCGATCATGGAAGACCAGATTTATGATTACAATACGACCTTCGGAATGAATTTCATTCTGTCGAAGGCGAATCGGATCAACTTCCATGAAATATCACCCAATCACGCCATGGTCCTCACCGGCGTCGATACAACAGATGCCGGGGCACCCGACAAATGGCTGGTAGAAAACAGCTGGGGGACTAAACGGGGCGACAAGGGCTTCTGGTATATGTACCCTGACTGGTTCAACCAGTACGTGCTGATGATCGTGGTCGACAAAAACCTGCTGAGTCAGGAAGACCAGCAGAAATTCAAACAGAAACCACATAAGATTGCCGACTGGGAGCCGTTCTTCCGGGCGCTTCGAAACCTGAACTGAATGCCATGAGCTTCCTGGATAGGCTGACGGGGATTCTCCCGTCCGACAGGATTTCTACCCACAAGGACAGTCTCGCCGTGGCGGCGCGCGATGAATCGACGCTGCCCGGCGTGAACCCGATCGCTATTGTCTGGGCTATGAACGCCGACGAAATAGCGGAGGTCATCAAGACATGCTATGAAGAGAAGATCCCTGTGACCACCAGGGGGGCTGGAAGTGCTCTCGAAGGCTCTACCATTCCGCTTGAGAACGGGATCGTACTCGACGTCAGCCGAATGACCAACGTCGTGAATCTGTGGCCCGACGACCTGCAAGTACAGGTAGAGCCGGGTATTATTTATGACAACCTCAATGCCCGCCTCAAGAACGACGGCCTCTTCTTCCCTCCATCGCCGGGCGGATCCGGGGATATCGCCACGGTCGGAGGGATGGTCTCAACGAATGCGAGCGGCATCTACTCAGTCAAGTATGGCGGCACACGCGAATACGTCCTTGCGCTCGATATAGTCACCGGTACCGGCGAGAAAATGCGGCTTGGCAATCGGGCAATCAAGCGATCCAGCGGCTACAACCTGGTCGATCTAATCGCCGGATCGGAAGGTACGCTTGCAGTCATCTCGTCAATTACCATTAAGTTAGCCGGTCTTCCTGAAGGACGACTTCAGGCTGCCTTCAAATTCGACTCGGAGTCGAACGCGGCCAAAGCGGTCTCCGAAATGCGCAAGTACGGGCTGGATATTGCTGCTATTGAGTTCCTTGATCGCGAAGTAATGAAAGCGCTGAACATGCTCAAAGGGTACGAACTCGAAGAAGTTCCAGCGCTGTTTCTCGAATTCCACGGTCCCGATCCGGTCACACAGTCCAATCACGAACTGGCCGAGTCAATCTGTGAGGAACTTAACGGCTCGCATCTCGAACTCGGAGAAGGGAAACGCCCCTGGGAGATTCGGCATTTCGTTACCGATGCGATCAAGTACCGCCAGCCCGGCTATACTATCATCAGGAACGATGTCGCCTTCCCTATCTCGCACCTGCCCGAGATGGTCGAGTATTGCCATCAACTCGCCAATGAGTTCAATATTCTGATTCACACCTTCGGCCATGTAGGCATGGGCCTGCTCCACGCCCTGATTCTTGCCCGCAGCGAGGACGCCGACGAGTGGAGTCGAGCGATGAAGGCAAATGACAGAATCATCCGGAAAACAATCGAGCTCGACGGCACCATTTCGGGTGAACACGGGATCGGGCTTGGCCACAAGGACCTTTTCCCGCTTGAACACGGAAATTCTGTCGAGTTGATGCGCAAAATCAAGAGACAGTTCGACCCGGCCAATATTCTGAACCCGGGCAAGATCTTCGATATCTAATTTCATCCCCCGTTAGCCCCCGATTCGAAAAGAGTTGGGCTGGAAACATTCCGCCAATGCCGGCGGTTTCCATACGTAATACTACTGTCTTCATATCACCTCGAGCCTTACCGCATCGGGGACTGGAAAGTTACTGCTGAATCGAACAAAACCTGAGGAGTCTCGGACTATGAACCGTCTCTCTATCATTCTCTTATTAGCCCTTGCCTTTCCAACCATTGCCTGCTCTGACAATAACAACACGGGAAAGACTGTCCAGCAACCGGCGGCAACGCCGATAACCGCCCAACTCCTGATCCCCGGCCTGACTCAGCCGCTGTTTGTTTGCTCGCCGCCTGGAGACAATGACCGGCTGTTCATAGTCGAACGTACCGGCAGGATTAAGATCTATAAGAACGGCGCCGTTCTTTCAAGGCCTTTCATTAACCTTTCCTCCAAGATTACAACCAGCGGTTCCGAGCAGGGTCTGCTTGGGCTCGCCTTTAACCCGAACTACGCGAGCAACGGCTACTTCTACGTGAACTACGTCGACCACAACGGGGATTCTCATATCGCGAGGTTCACCGTCTCCGCAACCGATCCCGACTCGGCCGTTCTCGCGAGCGAGAAGACCATATTGTTCGTGAACCAGCCCTACTCCAACCATAATGCCGGGATGCTCGCATTCGGCCCGAACGACGGCTACCTGTATTTCGGACTGGGCGACGGTGGTTCCGGAGGCGACCCACAGAACCGGGCTCAAAACCTCGATTCGCTGTTCGGCAAACTGCTCCGGGTGGACGTCGATTCAGGTGACCCCTACTCCATACCTCCCAGCAATCCGTTCGTGGGAAACTCGAACGCCCGACCGGAAATTTGGGCATACGGCCTGCGAAACCCCTGGCGATTCAGTTTCGACCGCCAGACAGGTAATTTGTATATCGGCGATGTGGGTCAGAACGCTGTCGAAGAAGTCGATTACCAGCCGGCTTCGAGTTCAGGCGGTCAAAACTACGGCTGGCGGCTGATGGAAGGAGATCGCTGCTATAATCCCTCGAGCAACTGTGACCCGGGTGGCCTCACCCCACCGATCTTGACCTACTACCACTCCGACCCCGGCAATCCCTGTTCGATTACGGGAGGATATGTTTACCGCGGATGCGCCATTCCTGACCTATCCGGGACGTACTTTTATGCCGACTACTGCTATGGTCATGTCTGGAGCTTTAAATACGACGGCACGACGGTGACCGACTGGCAGGACCGAACGAACGAGTTAGGGCTAAGCGGCCTCTCGATTTCGTCCTTCGGTGAAGACGCGGCGGGAGAGATCTATATTGTCGATCTGGGTGGAAGTGTATACAAAATCGTGCCGGATGGTGTCCCTTCTCAATGCAATCTCAACTGCTGTCAGGGAGAACGCGGGAATATCGATCAGGATCCGCAAAACAACATCGATATCAGCGACATCATTTACCTGGTGGACTATATGTTCGGCTCCGGCCCTGCCCCGACTTGCATCACCGCCGCAAATGTCAATGGTAGTGCCGACGGAGTGGTCGACATATCGGATTTGATCTACCTTGTAGATTACATGTTCGGGACCGGGCCCGCTCCGGGCAACTGTCCGGTGACACTGGCATCGAATTGACCACATGTCAATCACACCAAGCCGGGATGAACTTTGGCGGCCGGTTTCAGGAACGATGTCGGCAGTAGCGTTTATAATCAGTCAGTCGTAGATTTCCTTTCAAAAACCACGTGCGCAGGGAATATTTCCGGAATTCGTTCTCATGGAGTATTTCAGTGTGCACTTAACGCTAACATTCAAGATGGAGGGTTTTCCTTATGCGAATCCCCTTTCGACCGGCAGTGTGGGCCGGAGTCCTTGCAGCATTCGTCGCCGCCGCGGCGATGGCCGCGCCGAAGCTGACTCTTCCCGAAGAGTCCTTCGACTTTGGATTCGTCCCACAGCACGCCAAAGTCTCGCATGTCTTCTGGCTGAAGTCGACCGGCGATGACTCGCTGAAAATTCTGAAAGTCATCCCCGGGTGCGGCTGCACCAAGGCCCCGCTTGACAAGCAGGAAATGGCAGCGGGAGACAGCACGCAGCTCGAAGTCATCTTCTCCACCGGCAACTATACGCGCAAGGTGACGAAGAGACCGAAAATCCAGACTAATGAAGGTCCGCCGGATAGGTTCGTTTCGATTCTATGCAATGTGGAGACCCATCCGGATTCTTCCTATCCCCTCGTCATCGATCCATACAAGCTGGACATGACCCAGCTCGGCGATAAGGTGCGGGATGAGATGTCGTTCACGATCAAGAACGTGACGGATCAGAAGCTGGCTCTTTCTGTCGTCAGTTTACCGGCCAATTTCTTCCGTCTGGAAATCCCGGCGTCGGTTGCTCCGGGAGCTACGGTAGAAGGAAAACTGAAGCTCGACAAGTCGGCGATTGATCAGGATTTTGAGAAGTCGTTCACGCTTGAGCTAAGCGATGCCGGGCATACCCGATTTACGGTACCGGTCAAGCGGGTGGTCCGGCCCAGCGGCGACAACGGTGTGGCTGCATCGGAGGACAACGACCAATGATTGTCGCCTGATATAACCTGTCGGCGACAGGCATTAGTCGTATCTTGAAAAGAGAACCGGATCTCAAAATCGGTTCTCTTTTTTTGTGCCGGCCGAGCAGTTTCATCTAACCCTTTGCTCTCCCCTATCATAGGGCTTGTTATTAGACTGAATCTATCTCTATTTCCCCGGCAATCCGTCCTTGACTAAGTGATTGCAATTGATATATTTATGTAATCATGGAACAATTTTCACCACGAGCATTATAATAGGTTAGTATGCGACAGGTACTGGGACTGGTAATGATTCTAACGGCGTGTGCGTGCGTACCGGCATTTGCCCAACCAAAACTGGAGATAGCTGATAATTCCTATGATTTCGGCTTAATCCCGCAGAGTTGTACTATCAGTCAATTTTTCTGGTTCAAATCGATCGGTACTGATACCTTGAAAATCGACCATATCAAAACGGGCTGTACCTGCGCATTGATGCCGATGGAGCGTGATTGGATTGCCCCCGGAGACAGCTTGAAGGTCGGTATTTATTGGGAGATGGGCAAGGCCCTGAACGCTATCGGAAGGTTTCCTTATATTTACACCAACGCCCAGGCCGATCCATACCGTATTTACCTTACGGGATATGTTGTTAAGTCCGGCGACTCACTTCGGCCCTTATCCGTAAGCCCATACAAATTCGAATTGACCAAATACGGAGATCATGCCATCGACAGCATGAGTTTTAAACTTACGAACCACCTGAGCAGAGAGATTTCTGTCCGAGTCGTTTCTTTTCCGCTCGAGGAGTGTGACGTTTTCGTTCCTTCCTCGATCAAAGGCGGAGGTACAGCGGAAGGATACATTAAAGTCCGACCGGAATTTCTCGACAAAGAATTTAAGAGATCGATTACTCTGCAGATGGATGACCCGAAAAATACCCGTGTAACGCTGCCGATCCGGAGAAAATTCTACGGGACCGGCGCAACGTCACTTGCCGACTAAGTAAACCGAAAGGATAGAGAGCGTCAGTATGAACAAACGATTGCTACTACTTCTGGGGACTATCCTGGTTGTATTGTTGATGTTGGGCACCGCTTTCGCGGCCCCGCGTCTGACAATACCGCAGACCGATTTCAATTTCGGTAACGTTCCCCAAAATGCTAAGATTTCGCATGTTTTCTGGCTTCACTCTACCGGTGACGATTCATTGAAGATCCTGAAAGTGGTGCCTGGCTGAGGATGCACCCAGGCTCCTCTTGCGAAGAAGGAGCTTGCTGTCGGTGACAGCACTCAGCTTGAAATTATCTTCAATACGAAGTCCTATACCGGTCGGGTAACGAAACGACCGAAAATTCAGACAAGCGAAGGTCCGCCGGACAAGTTCGTTTCGATCCTTTGCCAGGTTGAAACACGTCCCGATTCGACCTATCCGATTATCGTCGAACCGTACAAGCTGGATATGACCCAGCTGGGCGACAAGGTCCGGGATGAGATGACTTTCAGTATCAAGAACGTGTCCGACCAGAAGCTTGATCTGTCCATGGTGAGCGCGGCTCCCGGATTCTTCAAGGTGAAACTACCCTCTTCGATCGCCCCCGGGCAGTCGGTGGAAGGTCAGTTGAAGCTGGACAAGGACATGCTCACTAAGGACTTTGAGAAGTCATTCACCATCGAATTGAGTGATTCCACTCACTCCCGCTTTACCGTTCCGGTCAAGCGTACGGTGCGCCCGAGCATTCAGACGAGCCAGACCCGGCACGCGACAGGTCAGGGCAAATAGAATCGACTCGATTCACTCTTGAAATTCAAAGAGCTGCTCGATAGAGCGGCTCTTTTTTTGTGCTTTTGTTCCGTGAGGAGCACCGCGAAGCAAAGGAGCATTCACTTTTGAGAGCCATTATCCAGTCTTCCTATTACTGCGTAACGTGAGTTGCTCCGGATTGCGGATATGACGCCGTCTGATATCTCGGCGTCTGTCAGCCATCTCCGAGAACCGCCTTCTACTTCATATCCAAGCTGAATCTGGTGGTATTCGCAAAGGTCGGGAATGTTCAGCCCGGCTGCTACTGCGGGACGCGACGAAGTACTGGACAGAACATGAAAGACCTTCCACTCCTCGGCTTGCCGGGAAGAGATAACATTGATCACTGCCTGAAGTGCGTCCTGCGCGGTACTGTGGATCCATGCGACAACTAACCGGGCCGGTCCGCTGTCGCACAACTTGTTGACCTCCTGAGTGAGTTCGGAATAATCCCGATAGTCGACTGAGAGAGGAACTATCTGCTGGTTCGCTTCGACCAGTCGCTGGAGTTTCAATTTGTCTCGACCCAGAACGGAGGTAGTATACCCTTGGCCTGCAATCCAAAGACTGACGCCGGCCAGCATTCCGGAGCCGCCTATGACGAGTGCCTGTCCGGGACGTAAACTTCGATCGGGATGCTTCCGCGTGCCGGGAGGCAACGGATCAATCCTCGACTATATCGATAAACCCTTGGTTGACGCGGTCCTGCCAGTCTTTACTGTACACCTCCCCTTTGACGTTGGAGTGGACAAGCCGATAGTCCGAGTTGCCGGTGTAATCCTCGAATATAAACAGCTTGCCTTCGCGAATAGATCGGTAATACCAGACCACAAACGGATTGCCGATTCGAGGTGCCTCGAAATCATCCCGCTCGTCCCAGGGACCATAAGTCATGTAGATCCTTCCCCGGTCGGTCAACCAGCCGTTAGTCTTCTCGGCATTGGTGGAAAAGAACCTGTTCGCGTAGGCGTATCGACGGACCATCTCAGTCTGATTCTCGATACCGGGAGTCGACGGATCGGAGTCGTGCTCCCTCCAGTACTGCGCAAGGTAGTTCAGCTTGCCGCTGTCGGAAAGATTGTTCAGAGCGGTAGATTGTTCCGGGGTCAGGAGGTATTTCACCAGGTGCACTTTATCGGCCAGGGAAAGGCTGTCATATCTGCTTCTCCCTCCGAAGGTCTTCGCCGCTGCAATCTGCACTGCCTGAGGAGAGACGATGTGAAAAGGAATATCGAACGTATCGCTCACATTGTCCGAGACATCGGTTGCGACCAGCTCAAGCTTGTAGTTTCCGGTGGGCCAATCCTTGATGTCAATCGGTTCGGTAACAACCGTCGTTGTTGCCTCTGACCGCCGGACCAGCGACCCGAGCGGCCGGAAGAGGGCACCCTTGTCATCGAAGATCGTCAGACCGAACATATACCGGGGATCGGGCAGTTTCTCGGGCAGGTTGTATAACTCGCTGTAAAGGTACATCACCGTGTCATCGACGGAGAAAATATTGATCGGATTGATCAGTACGTTGAAGCCGTTCTTGGCGAGTCTCGGATTATAATCGGGGCTGTCTTCGCCGACGTACTTGAGATCGTAGGCGAGAAAACTTCCCCCAACGCTGATGCCGGTCTTTTTGGGCGGCACGACGGTAATTCGGTCAATAAAATATGAACCCTCCCGTTTGCTTTTAGCGTCGATCACAGTGAGGCGGGCGGTGTATACGCCCGGCTTTACCATCAGAATCAGTTTGTTGAAGATCCGGTAGTTCTTCGTCGCCGCTTCCTTCTCGTCGTTCACTCTCAGCGAAAACAGCGTTCGAGCGGAATCGACCGGAAAACCGTCCGTCCCGATCAGATCGACCTGAGCGAACACACGGGCGTACAGCTCGTTGTCCGCAGACGAGTCCGGATGATAAAACTGAAACTCATCCCGGTTCACCGTGAATGGGAACTCCACCAGTGCGACCGAGTCGTACACAGGGTTATCATAAACGATGTCGCCGGCATAAACTGCCAGCGGTTCCCCCGGAGCGGCCAGACTCTTGTCCGCAGCCCCCCCGATCACGCCAATAGCTGAAAGCACAAGAAGTAAATTCCGAACCATATCCCTTGTCATACTCCTCTGTTAGTCAGGCTGCTGGTACAATCCGTCGTACGGATACTCCAGCCGATAGTCTCCGTCTTCATTGACGTCGACAAAGATAAATTTGCGGTATTTTGTTCCGCGATAATAGTGCCACTCCTGGTACGGATGCCGATCCGGAACGACCGGGTAGTCGTCCACCTGATCCGGCTCCCCGTACATGATGTACACTCTCCCCCGATCGGTCCGCCAGCCCTGGCGGTACATATGGGTGAAGTTCTGATTGGCAATATTGACTCGCCGGTAAAACTCGTTCTTGGCTTCGTTTACCACCGTTCCCGGCGTCGGATCACGACCATCCCAGAAGGCGTTGAAAGCCGCGAGCCTGTCTTCATAGTCTTCCGGCTTCTTCAGTAGTTCCATTTCCTGATGATCAGCGATGATCGCCAGCTGCCCCAGCACCGATTTGTAGTCGAATTTTAGAAGGGCATTCTGTGACCAAAATATGGTGAAATCCCGATATTCGACATCGATCTTCTTTCGCCTCGGCGTCATCAGCGTCACGCTTAACTCATAGTGGCCGGGAATCAGGCTGTCCAGTGAGATCGACCGAAACTGCTTGACGACCGGGTGCGTGAACTCGGTAGTCAGAGAGTCACGGTAGACCATGCCTTTCACGTCATGGCGCAGTTTAGTCTCCACCCTGACGTCCTTGGCCGAATCCGTCCCCTGGTAGAGCTCCACGTAAAACAGAAGGCGCAGTTTGTCGTCGTTGCCGAACACGTGAGTCACGGAGGGAATAATCATCAAATCGCCTTTGTCGAATTCCGTTGTCCCGCTGTCGTGGACGGTGTCGACGGCCTGAGCCAACTCGATATCTGAAAGGCTCGGCTTCTTTTGTTCCGGATCTTTCAGCTTAAGTTTGAGGTGCTGACTTTCAACCGCCCGGGAAGACGGGTCGCTCAGGATAAAATCGACGGTGTACTTGCCCGGCAGCAGATCAAAATTTACCTGACTCGTGCGGTAGTCATACTTCGACCTGGCCCGGACTTCGTTCGGAACCGTCACGGTTTTGGACTGACGGTACGAATCGATTAACTCGTCGTCATCGTTGTAGACCTTAACCGCCAGTTCGTACTCGGCCTCGTAGAGATTGTCCTTACGGGTGAAATTCAGAATTGTGTTGTATATCTGATAATAAAGTTCGAGATGGACTTTGCCGGGGATTTCCGATTTGAACTCGGCATGATCGACGATGAAGTACGACCTCATCCCCTTCCGGCTGAAGACATCGAAAGTTTCCTGGCTCTTGGTTGGACCGGCTGCAAGGATCAATCCGCACGCGACCAGCCCAAGGATTAGTACACGTTTACTCATACTTATTTAAACAACTATCGGAAATCCTCGTTCCCAGGGTACGACCCAACTCATTGTCTGGCAATATAAAAAAGAGACGGACGGAGGTCATGATTCGTGTAGATTATTCGTAACGGAGCGCGTCGATAGGATCCAGCCAGGCGGCCTTGATGGCCGGGTAGACCCCCGAAACCAGTCCCACGGACACTGAGACGAGGAACCCTATCACCACCCATATCACCGACACCGACAGCGGGAAGTGAAGAAGTCCGTTCACGACCAGGCCGATAAAGACCCCGAAGAGGATGCCCAATACTCCCCCTGTCCCGGCAAGAGTCATTGCCTCGGTAAGGAACTGCAGGATGATATTCGATCGTTTGGCGCCAATCGCCTTGCGGATACCGATCTCCCGGGTCCTTTCGGTGACAGACACCAGCATGATGTTCATGACGCCGATGCCGCCCACCATCAGACCGACCGAAGTAATGACGATCATCGCGATATAGATATACTTGGTGATATTCCCAATGAAATCTTTGAACTGATCCTGTGTGGCTAACGCGAAATTATCCGGTTTCCCGAACGGAACCCTGCGGTAGTTGCGCAGGATGCCGGTGATTTCGTCCATCGCCGTTTCAATATTATCGTAGGAGCTCGCGCGTGCCACCAGAAACAGCTCTTCTTCGTCCGGATGGATCTTCTGGAAAGTCGACAGCGGAATCGCAATCAGGCTGTTCTCGTCTTCGTTACCGAAACTTGACTTTACTTCGTCCAGTACCCCCACCACGAGGAACCTTCGCCCGTTCACCCGGATCTCCTGATCGACCGGGTTCTCCGACTCGAACAGCACGTTGGCGACGTCGTGGCCGAGCACGCAGACCATCGTGCGGAACTGTTCATCGGTTTCGGTTATGAATCTTCCCTGAGCGACGTTCTTGTTGTTCACCCGCAGGAAATCGGGCCAACAGCCCATCAATCTTGGACGACTGAATTTGCGGTTCTTGAATTTGGCCTCATTCCCGCCGCGCTGGAAGTAATAGTTCTGCGGAGACACTCCATCGACATACACCGCCGAATGGAGAATCGCCTCCGCTTCGCCTACGGTAATAGGCGGGCGGTTCCGCATCTCCTCGGTGGCGTCATGATGGTTCACCTGCGGCGGATACTTGGTGATCCAGATAACATTGGATCCGAGGTTGTCGATCTCCTTGTTCATCGCGCCATCGAGGCCATCGATGATCGAAGCCATGCCGATCACCGAACTCACTCCGACCATGACTCCGAGGATAGTCAGGATCGCCCTGAGTTTGTTTCCGCGAATCGCCGAAAGGGCCATCAAAATGCCGTCTTTAATTTCAACCCAGGTGAGCATCATAACAGGTTACTCGTAACTCAGCGCTTTTATCGGATCCAGTCTGGCCGCCTTCATCGCCGGGTAGATGCCGAAAATCAGTCCGGTTCCGGTCGAGATACTGAGACCGGCAATTATCGCCAGCATGGACGGTTCTATTTCCATGTTTATCATTCGCACAAGTATTTTGGCAATGACGAAGCCGGCGACTATGCCGACCAGCCCTCCCGTAAGTGTCAGTAGCAACGATTCGAACAGAAATTGCAGAAGAATATGCTTCTGTTTGGCGCCGATCGACTTGCGTATTCCGATTTCACGAGTCCGCTCGGTCACCGAGACCATCATGATGTTCATAACCACGATGCCACCGACGACGAGTGAAATCGAAGAAATCCCTATCAGACCAAGTCTGAAGATGCGCGTGAGACTGTTGAGCACGTCGAGAATGACGTCCGCCGTGAGAATATCGAAATCATCGTCTTTGTCGAACGGTACATGTCGTTCGGAACGCAAGACCACGCGCACCTGGTCCATCGCTTGATCCAGCACGGCAACCGATCTCGCCTTAATGACCAGGCTGAGACCACGGCGTGGAACGCCGAATTGCTTGCTGAAGCTGGACAGCGGTATGATGATGAAATTGTCTTCGTTGTTGCCGAAGGTCGAGCCTCGCTTTTTGCTTACGCCGATGATGGTGTACTTCCTCCCGCCTATTTTGATCTCTTTGCCGATCGGATCTACCGTTGGGAAGAACGTCTCGCGAATCTGGTCACCGACGTACGCCACCGGCCGCCGATAAAGATCATCTTCGAACGTCGTAAACCTCCCCTCGGCGACCTCGAGATCGACAATATCGATATAATTGGCTTCGGCCCCGCCTATCAGTACGTCATCAAGGGCGTCATCGCCGTACTTCACAGTTGCCGAATTGTACGCGCGAGGACAGACCTTGTCGACGAGCGGACAACTCTTGCGAATCAGTTCTACCGCCTTGTAATCGATCGGTTTTCGCTTGATCTTCTCCCAGAACATCTCGTCCGAAGTCACGATCCCGATACGCTGTATCACGAACGTGGAAGGTCCGAGGCTGGACAACTCCTTAGCCACCGCACCGGCCATCCCTTCAAGAGCCGACATGATCGTCATAACCGAAGTCACGCCGATCACCACACCAAGGAGAGTAAGGCCGCTCCTTAGTTTGTTCGCTCTGAGAGCGTCCACTGATATCTTGAACAGGGCCGGTACTACCATGTTAGTGTACGCCGTTACGCTGCTCGGCAGCTATCGTTTCATCCGTAGCTATCTGTCCGTCGAGGATCGACAGGACCCGGTGCGCGTGCAATGCGATGTCTCTCTCGTGCGTCACCAGGATAATGGTGTTCCCCTGTCGGTGCAGCTCGTCGAACAGCTTCATGATTTCGATCGAAGTTTTACTGTCGAGGTTACCGGTCGGCTCATCGGCGAGAAGCAGCGAGGGCTCGTTCACGAGGGCGCGGGCGATTGCGACTCGCTGGCGCTGTCCTCCGGACAGCTCGCTCGGCTTGTGGTACATGCGGTCGGTCAGCTCCACTCGTTCCAATGCGAGCTTGGCCTTGTCTTCCCTCTCTCTTGAACTTGTGCCGTTATATATCAGCGGCAGTTCTACATTGTGGAGCGCGGTAGCCCGCGGCAGCAGGTTGAAGGTCTGAAACACGAACCCGATTTCCCGGTTACGTATGTTGGCAAGTTCGTCGTCGTTCATATGCGAGACCGATCTGGTGTTCAGCAAATACTCCCCTTCGGTCGGCGTGTCGAGGCAGCCGATCAAGTTCATGAGCGTCGACTTGCCGGAGCCGGATGGCCCCATGATGGCCACATACTCCCCCTTTTCGATCTGCATCGAAACACCGCTCAGGGCGTGGACTTTTTCCGAGCCCATGACGTAAGTTCTCCACAGATTCTTGGTTTCAATTAGCGCCATGGTTAATCTTTCTTGAAGGCGACACCAAGGTCTTTCGTGGGCTCAACAGCATCGCCGTCTTTAATCGTTCTTAAAACCTTGTACGGACCCGAGACTACTGAGTCGCCTTTGGCCAGCCCGCTCGTAATTTCGATATTGCGCTGATCGGCAATCCCCGTCTCCACCTGCCGGAATTTCGCCGTGCCGTCATGAATCACGAAGACACCCTTAAGCTCCTTGCGCCGATCTTCTTCGTCGTCGACTTTGGTCGCCGATGTACTGTCGGCCGCGTGCAGATCGGAGGCCGACGCTTCGCTGCCCGAATCCGCGACTCCGGACTTCGCTTTCTCGAGCGAATCGAGATCAAACGATCTCACCACGATCGCCGAGTACGGGACCGCGAGCGCTTCCGGCTTCTTGTTCGTGATGATGTCTACGGTCGCTGACATCCCGGGACGGATCTTCACATTCGGGTCGGTAAAGATCACCTTGACCGCGAAGTCTGTCGACTGATCCTGAGTACCGCTTCCCGAAACAATGGCAGTATTTCCGATCTCCACAACCTGCCCCGGGAAGGTCGAATCCGGGAACGCGTCCACTTCGATATCGACCGGCTGATTCAGCGCGACTTTGTTGATCTCGGTTTCGTCGACGTCGACTTCAACCTCAAACACGTCGAGATTCGAAATAGTCATGAGCGTCTTGCCCTGAGTGAACGCCGTCTGGGCCGCCGCGATCTCTCCCACCTCACAGTCAAGGAACGTGACAATACCAGACATCGGCGCAACAATCTTGGCCTTGCTCAAATTATCGAGTTGCTTCTCATACATGGCCTCGGACTGCTTGGCCTGAGCCGTCATCGCATCATACGACGCTTTGAGATTCTGATACGTGTACTTTGCGTCGTTGTAACTGGTCTCGGAAGTCAGTTTGCGATCGAACAGCTTGGTCTGCCGATCGAACTCTTCCTTGGCCTGGTCAAGCTGGGCCTTGGCTCCGGTCACCCGGGCGTTGATTTCGGCAACGGCATAGCTCGCCTGATCCACGTCGGATCGCAGCTGAACCGTATCCAGCACTACGAGCAGGTCGCCGGTCTTTACGTAATTCCCTTCTTTCACCGGAAGGGCAATTATTTCCCCGTTGACCTGCGACGTGATGTTCACCTTAGTCTGAGGTTGAATCCGGCCGGACGCCGATACTTTCTCCACCAACTCCCGAGGCGTAGCCACTTCAGCCTGCACCTTTGTCGTCTTGGTCGTGTTTATCTTCATGTTGAGGAAAACGACGACCAGCGCAACGACAACGATGCCGGCTATTATCAGGACTTTTTTCTTATTCATGTTACATTGCCTCTCGGGGAATTATACACATTTCACAGTCTAATTTTCCTATCTTTTGCCCATCGCATTGTCAAGCTGCGCAATTGCCAGATTTAGATCAAAGTCCGTCTGAATCTTGTTCACCTGAGCCTGCTTGAGGGAAACCTGAGCATCGAGCAAATCAAGAATCGTTGCCGAGCCCAGATTGTACTTTTCCTGCGTGATCTTGAGATCCTCCTGCGCCGCGTCCACGTTCTCTCCGGCCACCTTCTGGGCCTCCGACTGCTGCTGGATATCGTAGAATGCGGTCTTGATGTTCTGCTTCACGAAGTTGCGCTGATCTGCGGCCACCGCCCGTGCGTTGTTCAAGCCTACTTTCGCCGAGGTGAGCGAACGTTCTCTGAGGAATCCGTCGAAAATATTCCAGTTGACGCGGAAACCGTAGTTGAGAGTCTTGGACTGAAAGTCGAAGAGAAGCGTATCGCCCGAGGTCCCGCTTGATTTCGAATAGGATCCTGATCCGGTGATATACGGGAGGTACGACGCTTTGCGGGCGTGAAGACTATGTCTGGAGGAAACCACACCCTTCTCGGCGGCGAGGACGGTCGGCTGATTCTGCAAGCCGTACGTAATGGCATCTTCCAGAGAACCATCGTATTCCTTCGTCTCGTAACTGCTCGAAAACTCGTAGTCGGCGTTAGGATCGACCCCAATTGTGTAGGCGAGACTCGCTTTCGAGGTTACCACGGCGTTGTTGGCTCGGAGCAAGGCAAGCTTGTCGTTACCGTACAGCACCTTCTGCTTGAGGACATCGGAGACCGAAGCCGAACCAAGATCGTACTTAGAGTTGATCAGCTTAAGCTGTTCCTCACTTCTCGCCACTGCCTGAGTTTGGACATCTACATTCTGGGCTGCCGCCAGATATGCATAGTAGGCGACCTTCACCGAATAGATGAGGTCCAACTCTGACCCGAGTACGTCCAATCCCGCCTGTGCCCGGCTTGCTCTCGCCGCGTAATAGTCAAACCAGTCGGCGAAATTGATCAGGGTCATGCCGGCCGATATACTCGTATTCTTATTGGATCCGTTCTGGTCGGGTCGATCGCTCAACGGGGCTCCGACTTCGCCACTCTTGATATCTCGCTGTTTGCTCTTGGAATAAGAGTAGCCCGCACTTACGCTTGGAAGAAAGGCGCCGAGCGCCGCCATTTGATTTGCCTTGGCAATCTGTTCGCTTCCGTGAGCCGCGATGATCGAAGCTCGGTTCTGCAGGGCCAGCTGAATGCAATCATCGAGCGATAAGTCGCCCGCATTCGCCGCTCCGGCCAGAAGTATCCCCATAAGCAGTGTCATGATAACCCGAGACGAGAGAAACCTCATGAATCATCTCCTTCAAAATATCATTTTCGAAATTGCAGTCCATATAACCTGCACCGCAGAAAGGAGTCCTACCGATAGGACCGATATCCAGTATCCTTTGTTGCGCGGCACATTGTAAAAGATCGAGAATCCGATACCCGCGACGATTATCTCCCAGATGAGAAACAGGTTAACTTTAGATAAAGCGACGAATAGCAGACTCTCCGGGCCGCTCTGCGCCGCCAGAATCGCAAGCGAAAACGAAAACATCGCCGATCCCTTCATTATCATGAATGGCACGGCGAGCAGCATGCCGACTCCCCAGATCAGCTCTGAGTAAAGACTTACCGAGAGCACTTGCTTGAATCTTGCTTTTCCCGCCATCACGAAGCTTCCCCAGAAGTACGCCAGTCCCGCTATGAGCAGCGGCGCGACCAGATAGGCGATAGTCCCCCCTATCATGATGTTGTACTTCATGAACGTCATGAGCTGCGGGGTAACCGGTTGGCCCTGCATGCGATCCTGAAAGGACTGCGATTGCACACTGACCTTGGCGATCAGGTCGGACGCCAGCAAGAAGAAGGCCGCCACCACAACTCCGAGTATGAGATACGGCACAAGGACTTTGGGATCATCCTTCAGCTTCTGGAAAAACTCTGTCGGTTTAAAGAAAACCTGAACCAGCCCCTTAAGAGACAATCCACTTTCTTTTGGTATCTCCGGGACAGCCTGCTCGAATCCTGCCTGCTCCACAGTATCTTCCTCCATCATCGTTTCAATTAACGGACGGCCTAACTAAAAGTTTCACAAGGGTCTGCTTTTTGAATAACTACTCAAGATACTCGTCGTTATTCACCCGGAAAAGTGAAAAAGGGTACATCCCAGAGATGTACCCTCTTATGTGACAATCGATACGGTCGAAAGGATTAACGGAACAGATGTGATCCCACGACCAATGACACAATCGCCATCAATTTGATCAGAATGTTCATCGACGGTCCGGAAGTGTCCTTAAACGGATCGCCAACGGTGTCGCCGACCACTGCCGCTTTGTGGGCCGGTGAACCTTTTCCGCCCAATGCACCCGATTCAATATACTTCTTGGCATTGTCCCAGGCGCCGCCGGCATTGGCCATCATCAGGGCCAGCATCACACCCGACATCGTCGCACCCGCCAGCATCCCGCCGAGTCCCTCCTTCTGGAGGACATACCCAACAATAATAGGGGCAAATACCGCCGTCAGGCCGGGAACGACCATTTGACGAAGAGCGCCGCGGGTGGCAATATCGACACAGCGCGAGGTATCCGGCTTGGCCTTTCCTTCCATCAGGCCCGCGATCTCGCGGAATTGTCGACGTACTTCGGCGACCATTTTTGAGGCCGCCCGGCCAACCGCGGTCATCGTAAGCGCCGCAATAAAGAACGGCAATACGCCGCCTATAAAGAATCCTATCACCACTTTCGGCTCAAGGATATTGATCGTCTCAAGACCGACCGAGGTCGAATAAGCCGAGAACAGAGCGAGCGCGGTAAGAGCGGCCGAACCGATGGCGAACCCCTTTCCGATCGCTGCCGTCGTGTTTCCAAGCGAATCGAGCGTGTCGGTGATCTTTCTGACTTCCGGGCCAAGGCCGGCCATTTCCGAAATACCGCCGGCGTTGTCCGCAATCGGACCGTAGGCGTCAACCGACATGGTCACACCGATGGTTGCCAGCATACCGACACCGGCAATCCCGATGCCGTACAAACCAGCAAAATAGTAGCCGGTATAAATCGCAGCGGAAATGACCAGAATCGGCAAAAGCACCGACTCCATTCCGACCGCAAGACCGGAAATGATATTCGTCGCCGCCCCTGTTTCGGAGGCGGCCGCGATGTCCCGGATCGGTTTGGCCGCTGTATAGTACTCGGTCAAAAGACCCAGGGCGATACCGGCCAAGTTTCCGGCGAGAATTGCCCAGAAGATTTCGTTGCCGATCTCACCAAGATCAAACCGGGTGATAATTATATATGCTGCTACCAGCATCACCACCGCACCTACGTACGTGACGAGGCGGAGCACCGAGGCCGGATTGAGCCTGGTAAATACCTTGACCGAGAGAATACCCAGCATTGAGGCAATCGCGCCAAAAGCAACGATGAGCAACGGGAGCGCCATGAAGGCCGGACGATTGGAAGCGATGCCCGGGCTGAGCGAAGTCGCCGCGATCGCAATCGTAGCGATGACCGATCCGACATAAGATTCGAACAGGTCCGCACCCATACCGGCCGTGTCTCCGACGTTGTCACCGACATTGTCAGCGATAACGGCAGGATTGCGGGGATCATCTTCCGGAATCCCTGCTTCGACCTTTCCCACCAGATCAGCGCCGACATCGGCCGCTTTCGTGAAGATTCCGCCGCCCACGCGAGCGAAGAGAGCTATTGACGAGGCGCCCATCGCGAAGCCGTTGATTATGGCAGCGTCGGTCGGGCTGTCACCGAAGAAATAGTAGGCGATGCCTACCCCTACGAGTCCGAGCGAGGCAACCGACATCCCCATAACCGCTCCGCCGGAGAATGCAACCGACAGCGCCAGGGGCTGACCGGACTCCTTGGCGGCCGCGGCGGTACGAACGTTCGCCCGTGTCGCCGCTTTCATCCCGAAGAATCCGGCAAGCATCGAGCAGGTTGCGCCGCCGAGGAAGGCATAGCCCGTCTGCAGATTGATTTTCCATGCAAGAAGAGCGAAAACGACGATGATAAAAAAGATCAGGATCGAGTATTCTCGCCTGAGGAAGACCATCGCGCCGTCATGAATCACCCCCGAAATCTCCCGCATGAGGTCGGTACCGGAGGACTTGCTCTTTATCCAGGTGAACAAGATAAGTGCGAAGAGAAGGCCTACCAGTCCGATGACGGCAGACAATAACCCGTAGTTCATCCAGAAGTCTCCTGTCAAGATTATGTATGTGAATAAGTTACAAATAATTTACCGTTCTTGAAAATCAGACCCGAATATATCGACTGATCTGGTCGATGGCAAGCTAATTTTACAGGAAAAGTCCACAATCAAAAAAGCCGGCCCAAAGGACCGGCTTCATATGTCTTTACAGCACAGAAGTACCGTTAATACCTCTGCGTCTCCACCGTAATGGCTGGGAAGCCGCGGTACGTATCGTCGGTCTGCATCCAGCCGCGCAAGGTGAACTGCTGAGTAGTGGAGTCCTGAACCATATGGTACGAACTCGGCAGCGGACCTATAAACAGCACCAACGGGAAGTTGGTCGTATCGGTCTGAGCATTGATCGGTTCAAGAGATATGAACACCCGACCGGGATTGCCGCCCGATGCGTTCGGGACCAGATCCAAAGGGGTCGGAACTCCCGGAGGCAGATTCTGCAGGAAGTCTTCACCCGGATACGGAGGAACTCTGGTGCTCGCGCTATACGGATTGGCGCTGTCAGGCTTCCTGATATCATAGAATGTCCCGGTACTGATCAGTCCGCCGTCGGTTTGAGTGAGATACAGGTTCTGCAGTAACCAGGCCGGTTTGGTCATCTGGCCGACAGCCGAAGTAGGAATCTCCGGAGCAACGACCCATCCCTTATATTTCCATCCCCAATCCTTGATTATGGGGAATCCAAAGTCCGCGTTATTTTCACCCTGAGAGAAGTCGTCCCACTGAATTGCGGGCCTCGGGATTGTGTCGTAGTTGACGACCAGTTTTGTAATATAGTGCAAATCTTGATCTATGATCGTATCCATAATTGAATACGTAGTGACAATATGCGGGAGAGTATCAAGCCCCTTCACGACTTGAAGAGTCTCCACCTTGATATCCGCAGAATCAATGCCGAGCAACACTGTGTCCGGCACACCAGGCAGTACCTCACTGTCGGTAGTATCGATTGACCAACTGGAGATTCCCACTGTATCGTCAAAAGGTTCAACCTTGTAATTATAGAGCGAGAACCAGATGGCATTGCCGGCATCGGAAAGGGAGCTTCCGTTCGACGGAGACTGCATGTTGTACCACACGGTCGATCCCCAGAGCGAGTCGGACTTAGGGAAAGTCATACGAATCGTCGGAATGGTGGCGCTCGAAATGAGCATCACCGGTCCGGGGACGGCGGGTTCAGGATCGTTCATCGCCTCAACCGTCATGAAGATCGAATTGTAGCTGAGGATGTCGTGGTTGATATGGAATTCCGAAGAATCGGGACGGTCGGCCCCGGCCTCGGTTTCGAAAGTTCTTCTGTCAAAATCGTATTTGAACCGACCGAGCGAAACAGCATCCTTGATAATCACCGTATCGGTCTGCGTTATATTGCCCAGCCAGAGTTCATAGACCATATTTGGAGGAGTAGTCGGCAGCCTTTCTTCGTGCAGCCACATCTTGGTTTGGCTCACCGGCGTTAAGACATCTTCGGGCTGGCTGCATCCCCAGTAGGTCAGAGTTGAGACAAGGGCTAAGAAAAAGAAAAACAATAACTTATTACGCTTCATCTATTATTTCCTCCTCCGGTCTCTCCGGAAAACTAATACTCAAAAATAAGAAGTCAGAATAATAACACCATCTTCGCAATCTTGTCAAGTCCTTAATAAAAAAGATTTTATCTCATTTTGACAGACGCACGAGACGGCCTGCATGTCTAAAGAAATCTGCCTTAAAAGTCGATAATTCAATAAAATTGCGTTCTATTGGCAAGGGAGTGAAATCTTGAAAAAGTGTCCAAATTGCAAAGCCGAACAAGTCTCGGACAACGCCACTTCTTGCGCCTACTGCGGGTACAGTTTTGACTCCAGGGCAGCATTCAGCGGTGATACTCCGGCAGACGATGACGACCTCGATTTTGTTGTTTATGAAGCGAATGAAGAGAAACGGGATTTCGTGGGTGAGGACCACTCGACCGGTTCGCCGCCGAAAGACGACGATCTGGGGATAGAAACGACCGCCAACCTGATGGAGCAGGAAGCGGCTCACAACGGTGATACCGGCGGATTTCACTCGTTGAATGATCAGTCGGCCAATACGCCGATCGGACAATCCGAACCGCCCCCTCCCCCACCCGCTTACGACGACCACCAAATGGCGTCATCCAATCCCGAACCCGAACCGAGTGCACCGGCCGGACCGCAACCGTCAGACTCCGGCGGTATCAGACGTCTCTCGGACGAAGAACTCAAGACGATCGAACGCAATCTCTACGGCTCCAAATCGTACGTCAGCGACAAAGAGAAGAACGTACTTATCAATAAGCTCGAAGATATCGAGCCGGTTCCGTTCGGCAACGCGCCGATCGTTCCTCCCAAAAAGGCTGCTGCAGAAGCTGCTTCGGACACCGCGGCTTCGCATCAGCCGATTGACCACCAGCCTGCACCTCAACCGATCGATCCGCACCATACGGCCGATTCAGCCCCTTCGAGTGACCTTCCCTCTCCACAAATGGCCAAACGAGGCAAAGGGATCGCCTACTTCTATAAGAACTATATCGAACTCAAAGGCGCAGGCGAGTTATGCGCGGACGATGAAATTGTGGTGAACAACCGGGAATTCATCCTGCGGCCCAAAAAAATCAAACGCGGTTATCTCATGGGAAGCGCCATTGGCGCGTTCGTGATCCTTCTGGCGGTCGCCGCATCCTTCTTCATTAAGGACACCTCAGGCTACGGTGAAGTGGTTGGCGTTGTACTCGGCAGCAACGACTCTCCTTTCATCCAGGGGGCCACGATCCGATTTCCCGAGCTGGGGATGAGTGTCCAGTCGAACGAACAGGGGTTCTTCAAAGCCGATCACGTTCCGGCCGGATCGCACAAGATAGAGTACATCGTCGGAAATGACATCCTTAAGGTCGATTACGCCACCGTCGCGAGTAATGAAATCAGCACCGTCTCCCTGCGTCCCGCCAATAACCAGGAAGCGGAGACGACAACATCGACGACACCACCCCGTACCGTCGCCAGCAAGCCCGTTCAACAACAGCCGGAAGTAGCACGATCGTATCAGCCGCCTTCTCCCCCTCCCGCCAAAGAGAACAAACCGTCGCAGACTGCTCGTACCAAAACAAAGAAGTCGACCGCTACTTCTTCCAGGAGCAGCTACGGTGATGTTACCCTTGCGGCCAATATCGATGGGGCAAAGTTCGAAGTGGACGGTAGTGTGATGGGTGCCGGGAATCTGAACTACAAGCGAATCAAACCGGGAGTGCACGACTACGAAGTCTCTCTCGAAGGATATCATCCGATCAAAGGCTCGTTCAGCCTCGCCGCCGGCGAGAGCAAGACCCTCAAGGTCACGCTCAGCCCTATGAAAACCGCCGAAAAGAAAGCGACAATGAAGCAGGACGACTATTACTACTCCGGCGTGAACGCGCTCAAGAGTCAGGATTATGACGGCGCGATCAAGGATCTGACGCACTACATCAACGACAAACCGAGCAGTGCCGACGCCTTCTTCCATCGGGCTGAAGCTAACAACGGTCTCCTCCGGGTTCAGAAAGCTCACGATGACTACGTGCACGCGGCAGAACTGTATCAGGTGAAAGGGAATTTCAACGAAGCTGTTACCGCGTACAATCGTGCGATCGAGATCGACGGCAAGTCGATCACGGCCTACCTCGGTCGGGCTGCCGCCTACATGAACAAGGGCGAGGAGCTCGCGGCCATAGCCGACTACGACAAAGTGATTTATCTGGACCGACGTAACTTCCAGGCCTATTTCGGGCTCGGCGAAGCACGCTACCGCGAAGGACAGTACAAGCAGGCAATCGAACAATTCAAAAACGCCCGCTCAGTCGACGAACGCAACGCTCTTGTCTATCAGTACCTGACGCTGTCATATCTCGCCGCCGATGACTACAAGAACGTCAAAAAGAGCTACGAGAAGTTCATGGAGTATGCCTCGAAAGAGCAAAAGGGACGGTTCGCCGATAACAGCAAGTACGAGACAGTCAAGAAAATAGTGGATATGCGTTAGGATTCCGACACCATGGTAAAACGCCTCAACTGCTGGGAATTCAAAAACTGCGGGCGCGAAAAAGACGGTCTGATGACTCCCATACTCGGAGAGTGTCCGGTCGCCAAAGCGATGAAATTCGATGGGCTCAACGACGGGATCGGCGCCGGCCGCGCCTGCTGGATGGTCCCGGATTCCGCCTGTGTGCGCGCGAGCGTCAAGGGACGCCCTCCGTGCCATTCCTGCGAATTCTACAAGCGGGTCGTCTTCGAGCAAGATCAGGAGATCTGCTTCAAGTTCACGTCCGCCAATAAAGCCTGATTTACACCTCCCGTCGCCCGACGGAGTGCCTTCACCCTTCTGAGACAAATCCCGACAAATTTCATCTTGCTACCTTGAGCGCCGAATCGGCCTTTTTGAGGTTGCCGACCGAACTTTTTGCCCGTATCATCGTCATTAGAACAAACACAGGAACGTCTTCGGACATATTTGGAGTCGACGATGAAGCGATCAGGATTCGTAGCTATCACCCTCCTCTTTTTTTGTCTGCTAATTAGCATTGCCGCCTACTGTCAATCTTCACAGCCTCAGGAGAAAACGCTCCTGAACAAAGGCCAGTATATTCCGAGCATCGCCACCTTTCTGCAGATAGGCGGAAACAGCATTGCCGGCTATAGCTGGGACGGAAGCAAAGTGTTCTTCGTCTCGAGCATGTCAGGCGCGGCGCAAGTGTATCGGATCAACAAGGAAGGATGGCCCTATCAGCTGAGCGCCTTCCCCGACGGCATTGACTTCTTCGTGCTCTCGCACAACGCCGATTTAGGTATTGTCGGGGCATCGGTCGGCGGCTCAGAGCAGTCACAGCTCTACCTGATGGACGCTATGACCGGGCGCGTGGTCCAGTTGACGAAATTCGACGGCGTTCAGATGGGCTCGGTCGCCTGGTCACCGGACAACAAATCGATTTACTATCGTTCGAACGAAGAGAACAAAAGAGATTTCTTCATTTATGAAATGAATATTGCCGACGGATCTTTCAAGAAGGTCTTCGGCGAGGTCCCCGGATACAATGCAGTGGCCGACGTCTCCCAGGATGGCACCAGGCTCCTTGTCGTCAACTACTCGTCCAACGTCAATTGCGACCTGTACATGATCGACTTGACTACCGGGAAATTCCAGAAGCTCAATGACGACGACAGCGACGTCATCTACGGCTCCCCCACGTTGATGCCGGACAACAAGACAATCTGGCTGACATGCAATGGAAACGAAGACGGGATTTCGCGTCTCGCTACCATGACGGTCGGATCTCCGAAAGTCAACTACGTTGACGATGGCTGGATCGATCCGAAGTGGGAGATCGACGGTCTCGGGTTCTCGCGCGATTACAAACGGATGGCGGCCACGGTCAACGAAGACGGCTACGTCAATCTCAAACTGCGCGAGGTGGACAGCAAGAAAGTGCTGAAGTCACCTCCGCTGGCCGGAATTCAGGGTGGCGGGATTTTCGATGAAAACGGATCGTGCCTGACCTCTTTCACCGGCCCGACGAGAGCGCCGGACATCTGGAGATGGAATCCGACCACGGGCGAGTTCAAGCAGCTTACCTTCGCCACTTATGCCGGAATAAACCGGGACATCTTTACCGATCCGACGCTCGTTCATTATAAGAGCTTCGACGGACTCGAAATCCCCGCCTTTCTTTACCTTCCTCCTGACTACAAGAAGGGCACTCCGATTCCGTTCATAGTCGATGCTCATGGCGGTCCGGAAGGTCAGTTCCAACCCGCTTTTCTGCGCAACTACCAGTACCTGATGCTGAACGGATACGGCATTCTGGCGCCTAACCCGCGAGGATCTTCGGGATACGGGCTCAAATATCTCAATATGGACAACTACAAGCTGCGCAAGAACTCCCTCAAGGACTATAAGGCCGGCGTTGACTGGTTGATGTCAGAAGGATATACCGAAAAAGGGATGGTGGGAATCCGGGGCGGCTCCTACGGCGGCTATGTCGTTCTCGGAATGATAACTGAGTATCCGGATCTCTTCTCAGCGGCGGTCGACGAAGTAGGCATTGCCAACTTCAAGACGTTCCTGCGGAACACCGCTCCCTATCGCCGGGCGCTGCGTGAGTCAGAGTACGGACCGCTGTCCGACACCGCGTTTCTCGATGAGATCTCTCCGATCAACAAAGTGGATCTGATCAAGACCCCGCTGATGGTAGTCCACGGTGAGAACGACCCGCGCGTTCCGGTTGGCGAAGCGCGGCAGATTATCGCCGGTATTCTCAACAACGGCGGGCAAGTTGATTCGCTGATTTTCCCCGACGAAGGTCACGGTGCGTCGAAACGCTCCAACATTGTTATGGAGTACGAGAAGCAGGTCAAGTTCTTCAATCACTATTTGAGGCAGGACCAGGCGAAGATGGATGACTGAGCTCTCATCAAGTGATCTTTAGATGTTCTAAACGAGCCGGATTTTTTGGAGTCCGGCTCCTATTTTTTGCGGGAGAGCTTACTCCCCGATGATCTTCACGAGAACTCGTTTCCGTCTTTGACCGTCGAACTCAGCATAATAGACCTGTTGCCAGGGGCCAAAGTCAATCTTCCCCGCAGTGACCGGCAACACTACCTGCGAACCGATCAGAAGGTTCTTCAAGTGAGCATCGCCGTTGTCTTCGCCGGTTCGATGATGCCGGTAATCTGGTCCTTTCGGCGCGAGCCGATCCGCCCACTCGTCGATGTCCGCTATAAGACCGTCCTCAGCATCGTTTACGTATACGCCTGCCGTAATGTGCATAGCCGACACGAGAATCAGCCCTTCGTTAATCCCACTTGCCTTCAGCATCTTTTCGATATCGTGGGTGATGTTTATGTACTCCCGGCGACGCTCGGTATTGAAGACCATATATTCCGTGTGACTCTTCATTGCTGTACCTCGTCATTTTAATTTGGGATTGATGCGCTAACGCGCTTATAAAAAATCCGGACATCTGATTGCCAGATGTCCGGAGAGGTTTGTGGTGTTTGTCTCAAACTAACTGCTGAATTCGTCGATCCATCCTTTGACGGAAAACCTGTCGGAGAGCTCGGTCTTAAGCTGCTTGGCTTCACTCAGTGTCTGGAACTGCCCGATGCGAATTCGATAATAGGTAGTACCGTCGATGTCAGTCTTGGTCACGTACGGCTCGTACCCGCGCTTCGTGTAGAGATCGATCAACCGATGGGCATCGTCCTGACCGGTGGTGCTGGCGACTTGTACAGTGTATCCTTCACCCTGTGGCTGCCTGGGCATATACTGTGACGGCATTTCGTCGCTGGGGACGGCGCCGGCATTGGGCCGCATCCGGGTTGTATCCGGCATCATGGTCGCAACCGTATCCACAACCGTATCGGTAACTGTATCCCGCTGCATCATCTCATTCTGCAGCTTCTTAGCCTCTTGCTTCTTTTTCGAACAGCCGGCAAATGCCAGCAGGAGCAAAAGGAAAAGGAAAATATAACGTCGATCTCTCATCTCACCTCCTGCCTAAGGTCCGACGCCGCGCGACGTGCGGTCCATTGCTCATCCTATCTTATTATAACCATTGCTATTAAAGAAGGTTGCCCGGACTTGTCAAACTAAAAAAGCGGACCTTCGGACAAAATTAAATAGTTGTATTTCCGACCGGAATTGTATAACATCTGCAAACATTAAGGATGGATAATGCGAGTACACGAATCGATTCTTGATCTTATCGGTCACACCCCACTCGTAAGACTTCGCACCGGCCTGCCGAAGGACGGTCCGAAGGCGTACGTGAAACTGGAATTCTACAATCCAACCGGGTCGGTAAAAGACCGGATGACCTTCTACATCATTAAGAAAGCGCTGAACGAAGGGGTCATTAAAGCGGGTGACACGGTTATCGACAATACTTCCGGTAATACCGGTTCAGCCCTGGCGATGATTGCTTCTCTGATGGGCCTGAAGGCTATTGTCACCACTCCCGTTAAGACGAGTCAGGAAAAGGTCGATCTGATCAAATCGTACGGTGCCGAAGTAATTGTCACCCCGGAGGTTGATCTGCACGATGACCCGGAGGGGTGCTTTATGGTGGCCCGCCGGATGGCAAAGGAACACGGTTACTTCGATCTCAACCAGTACGATAGTCAGGACAACGTCGAGGCGCACTATGTCTCGACCGGTCCGGAAATCTGGGAAGATACCGAAGGAAAGCTTACCCACTTTGTCTGCGGGATTGGCACCGGCGGTACATTCTCCGGTACAGCCCGCTTTCTAAAGGAGCAGAATCCGAAAATACGAACCATTGCGGTCGACCCGGAAGGTTCGATTTTTGCCGAATACATCAAGAGCAACAAACATGGCCAGCCGTACGCATACAAAGTCGAAGGAATCGGCTCGGACGTCGTGACCAAAGCTCTGCACCCGCACCTCGTGGATGACGTCATCACGGTATCCGACAAAGATTCATTCAACCGGGCGCGTCAGATTGCCCGTCGTGAGGGAATCTCAGGCGGTGGCTCCTCCGGTGCCGTTGCTTACGCAATCGAAAAAGTGGCCCACGATGTCGGTCCGGATGCAGTCATTGTCGGGATTTTTGCCGATGCCGGGATCCGATACCTGAGCAAGTGTTATAATGACTCGTGGATGCGACAGCACGGCTATTTGCCCAAAAGCGAGGTGACTCAGTAACTATGTTTCGACCGCTAAGGACCGGGCGCTTTGCCCTCGCCATCATCTTTCTTTTTGCCGTTCCCGGCAGCCTTTTCGCCCAAAAGATCATGCAATACAATGACCAGGTGTTTGATTTCGGACACGTGGGGATAGAGTTTACCGTCCTTCATACGTTCAAGTACATCAACGAAACGGATAAGCCGATACACATTCTGGGCATGGATGTCCCGTGCGACTGCTCGAATGTCGTTGCCTCCGATACAGTAATCAATCCGGGAGATACGGTGTTCTTCAGGTTATCGATGGCAACTCGGAATCTCTACGGTCCGACCAATAAGTCGTTCAAGGTCAAAACTGACAATCCGGACGCTCCTGAAATTCAGTACTTTGATTTGTCGATAGTCGGTCAGTGGTTTAACGGCCTGAAACCGACTCCCCTGTCGCTCTTCTTCCTTCCGGGAAAGAAGTCGGAAATAGTATCGATCCCGAATTTCAACTACTCGAGTATCGAAGTAACCGACTATTTCCAGTACGATTCCACTTTCACGTTCAAGATCCTTAAGAAAGAGGCTGACAAAGGGGATAAAATTGAAATCGAGTTTGCCCCGGCCCCCGGCCTCACGAAAGGAACCTACTTATCCAATTTGACATTGGAAATCACCAAGGGTGACGAAACTACGACAATTTTGACTATACCGATTAAGATAGTACGATATTAGGCGCGAATAATAACCGTTTTCACTGCATAAAGGCCTTGACTTTGAGGGAATGTTTGACATAAATTAGGTGCTGTTGAGAAAAGAGTTCGAGGGTGACTCTCTGCTGTCCCTGGGTAGTTTCCTAGCCCCCTCTACCCAACCAGAGTAGCGCCCTCTTTTTTTTTTGCATAGATTTTCAGGCAAAAAAAAACCCCGCCGAAGCGGGGCTTACTATAGAACAAAACCTTTTAGGCTTTTTCAATACAATCAACCGGGCACACGGAGACGCACTGAGGGCCGTCGTCCTGATCCTCGCACTCATTACAAGTGTCCGGATTGATGACGTAAATATCTCCCTCGGAGATCGACTCGGTCGGACATTCCGGAAGACAGAGTCCGCAAGCCGTGCACTCATCGGTTATTTTCATCGCCATCGAATATTACCTCCAAGTTTCAAGGTTCAACGAATTGGTCGGTCGACAATATACGACATAAATACGTCGACACAAGACAAATAGTGGGCGAGGGGGCTCAAAATGTTTGCTTTTATTCCCAAACGGGCTAACAACTTACGCGAATTAATCTTTACCAAATCGTATGGTTTTCTTCGCGTGTCAGAGCCTCCCGTTCGATCCGCCCAACGGGCATCCTGCCACTACTGTCTTCTGCTGGTTATACACCTGAAACGAGTTCCGCCCGCAAATATTAGTAGCAGGCAACCGGATCAGGACCTTCACCGAACATATATTCCGCCATGTACACGAGGTCGCCGATATCCAACTCCATTGAGCCGTCGACATCCGCCTCGTCGGGACAGGCCAGCGTTCCCTGGTCGTTGAACATGTAGTCGACCAGAGCGATCAGATCGGAGATATCTATTGTATGCTCGCTGTCATAATTGATATCCCCTCGCATTCCCTGGCAGCATTCGCAAAGATCGCCGATCCCGTCGCCATCGGAATCGGCCTGTCCGACGTTGGAAACCGAGGGGCAATTGTCACAAAGGTCGCCGATTCCATCGCTATCAGCATCGGCCTGGTCGTTGTTTGCAATTGACGGGCAGTTGTCGACATCGCCACAAATGCCGTCGGCATCGATGTCATTCAGCGGGTCGTTCGGGCAGGCGTCGCAGACATCTCCGATACCATCGGCGTCTGCATCGGCCTGGTCAGGATTCGCGATTCCCGGGCAGTTGTCGTCGGGACAGGTATTTTCCGGATGTCCCGGATCACCGAACCCGTCGCCATCCGAATCAAAGCAGACTTCGGCTGCCTGCACGTAGGTGCTTCTCACGTCCGAATAGGCGGACCATTGATCCTGAGCATCCTTGCCTCGCACCCGGTAGTAGAACAGACCGTCCGGGTGACTGCCAAAAGTGTAGAAGGTATCTACGATAGATGAAGATACCACATTGGTACTACCAAATGACTCCACCGGATAGACGTTATCGACATAGAAACCGAATTCCACTACGGATACATCGGTGATGTAGGAGAACCTGACATAGATCTGCTGCCCGACGTAAGCACTGAGGTCGAATTTGGCGTAGACCCAGCCGCTCGAAGTGCCGGTGATACCGTTGCCATGATTCTGGCCGTGCGGATCTGAAGTCGTGGTAATGTTGCCGGGGATCGGTGTAAACGTAACGCCGTCGGTAGACACTTCGACGTAGGCATAGTCCCAATCGGATTCGATGGCGTAGGTCGTCCAGAACTGAAGGGTATCCCCCGGCTCGACGAGCACGGGCTCTTTCGTCCTCATATGGTGTGCAAGATTGTCCCCGGAATCGGAATAGAACGAGGGAGCGCCGGGATGTCCGACGAAACTATCGATCTTGAATTGATTGTTGTCCCAATTGTCAAAATTCCGGGCGCTGTCAGTCAGCCTCTGGAGATCCTGCATTTCGTCGAGTTCGTACGATACCGCCGGATTGAGGGTGTCGTCGAGTTGCCAGTTCACCTCGAAGCCGGCCGCATCGACCGTGTCGGCGACAGTGAGAGCAGGTTTCGCCGGCGGACGGATCGTCCAAACATCGGCGGCTGCACGCGCCATATACATGCACGCGCCATAGTTCTCGTTCACAAGCGGCGTGATCCGGGACAGGGACGGCCAGAAGCCGTCGCTACTTCCTCCAGCCTCAATTGTGAAGGCAAGATTCTTGTTCTTGGCTGTCTGTTCTCCGTACCCCCAGTCATCGCTGCTTCCGTTAGTAACATAGAGTCCCCAGCTTGCTTCGGGAGTATAGCCGTTGTAGGCAGTGAGCGAATCACCCATGATAGTGAAGATATCATCGTCCGGCGTATATATCCGATCGTATCCCCACGGCCAAATAATGAGATTTGAATAGGAATGAAAGTAAAGAGTGATTACAAAATTATGCGCGCTAATGAAGTCCCGCATTGCCTGAGATTCCGGCTCCGTGAACGGCCCGGTACCGCGGTATGTTTCGGAGCTGGTTATAGGCGACGATCCGTCGTCGTCGTAGCCCCATTCGTAACCGTAGTTACGATTGAGATCCACTCCGTAGGTACCGTCACCGTTGTTCCGCCGGTTCTTTCTCCACATCCCGCCGCCACCGGGATTGGTTACCTGATTGTGGTAGTAGCCGTCGGGATTGACCGGGATCACAAACCAGAGTTGCCGGTTGTTGACCAGATCGGTGATCTCCGGCGAGCTGCCATAGTTCGTGACCAACGAGTCGACGAAATTGAGCAGGATGAGCGGAGTGATGACCTCACGCGCATGTATCGCCGCCGTGTAGAGAACTTCAGGTTCGTTCTCTTCGATCTCAGGGTTGTCGGATATTTTGAACGCCCAGAGATCTCGCCCTTCGATGGTAGTGCCGATGCTGATTCGGTTGGTCATTATGCTGTGATGCAGCGCGATTACGCTGTCGACGTGAGCGTATATTTCCGCCAGGGTCAGGTATCCACCCATCGTTCGCTTGGTATCGAGTCTACTCTGATAGAACGCCGTGATGTCCGGATGGATAACTTTGAACCGGAACCCTTTGTCCTGAAGTTCGGTGATCTCTTTCTGCGTAGCCATGACGTCGAAACAACCGGTCGAATCCCAGACAATATCAAGACCAAGTTGGCGGACAACGTCCCATTGAACCTTACTGTCTACGAAAACTCTGACTTGTGATTGAACCGGATCGTTTGCCCGGGCGAGATTAGTGCATAAAAATAGGCACAGCACGAGCGCCGTGGTCGTTATAATTGATTTCATCCCTGCTCCTTGAAGTGTGTAACTAACTACAAAGTAACAAAGAACGGAGATTTTGCAAGGCTAAACTGGGTGTCCCCCCGGGTGAATACGGGAGAGTCATCGTTCGATGACTCTCCCGATGCTATCTCAGTTCAATTCAATTACGGGCAGCTGACGGGAGGTGGTCCGGCGGGTGTCTTGAACATATAATCCACCATGTAGATTACGTCGGACATGTCGCAGGAGAGGTCACCGTTTACATCGGCCTCTTCAAAGCAGAACGGGGCCGGACCGGAATTGAACGAATAGTCTGTGAGGTAAATGAGATCCGAAATATCGACCTGATCCAATACGTCGTAGTCGATATTCCCCCGCTCACCATAGCAACACTGCGTAAGATCAGGATTAACGCAGGTACAGGTAACAACGCAGGAAGGCGAGCCCTGACCATACTTGACCAGGCATAGGATGTCGCCGATGTTGACGCGACAGTCTCCGTTAACATCAGCGTTCGACAGCGGATTGGGAGCCGGGCCACCCAGGAACAGGAACGCCTGCAAGAAAGCAAGATCGGAAATGGAGATCGTTCCGTTGCCGTCGAGATCTCCCGGCATCTGCCCGGCGCAGGTGTCGGCCTTAACCGAAGAGGCGGCGGGATCTCCCGGTTGGATGGCACCAACAGCCGGTGGCATCTGATCAACGGACTGCGTAACGATTGTTCCCCGGTCCGATGTCGCGGCCGGTTCGGCCTGTGTGATGTTCGCCCCGCAGACTACGGCAAGCCCCAGCATCGTCAAGAATCGGATGCGTTTCATGGTACCTCCTTCAATTGGGCTTCACGTCGCTGAACAAATGAAAACGCTGTAAACAGAATCTGGCGGTTAGGAACACCAATGATGACGAGATTTGAGACGAATGTCCCTGCAATACAAGATATCGGACTTTTATATTTACGTCAAGGAAATAGAACGAGACGTGCCCCACAGCGAAGTACTAAGAGTAACGAATCGGGACGTCATCGAACCGGGATCGGCACCTTTGGCACGCTGAGTCGACAGGCGTCGTGGTTGGGCTATAGATCGGGGAGTTTCAAAAGAGATGATAAGGCGGCATCCGGATTCGAACCGGAGAATAAAGGTTTTGCAGACCTCTGCCTTACCACTTGGCTATGCCGCCATAAAAAAAGCGGGAAACGAGACTCGAACTCGCGACAGCCACCTTGGCAAGGTGGTGCTCTACCAACTGAGCTATTCCCGCTTACGAAGTATCCCAAATATATGCGGACAAACCGCCTTGTCAACTTCTTTTGACGGAATAATCATTCCTGGCCGGATTGCTGCTGTTGCTGCTGTTGCTGAAGCCGCTGGATCTGGCGGGACATTCGAGTGACCAATGAATCAAGCCTCGGGACATACCAGGGGACAAGTTTTAGCAAAGCGTTTCGATGAATCGCCGCCTTCTGGTAATTCCGGGTCAGGAAAGCATACGTGTACAGGTCCTTTTGAGCCATGAATATCGTTGAATCTCGGGCCACGACCGTGTCCAGCAACGCCTCGGCGTATTTATGCTGCCTCAACATCTCAAGGCTGAACGCTTTCTGATAGAGCAGATAAATGTAGACCGGTTTGGGCGACTCACTGATTGCCCGATTGTAGTACTGCACGGCCAAATCGTTGCGACCCGCACCATAGTAGTCCAGTCCGGTCTTGTAGTCCTCGACAAATGAAAGCGGGTAGGTCGGCTCGAGGTCCCCCTCAATCGGGCAGACCTTCTTGTAAGCCATCTGGACGGAACCGGTATGGTGAACCGTATCGGCTTCGTAATACCAACCGATCGTACGGTAGCAGTTGAGGAACTGCGGGTAGAGCAGCAGCGACTTCTCCGCCGGGGCTGACGGCTTAACCCCGGTCGAGAAAATGATATAATCCGGACCCCGGCTGAGCAAATACCTGGAGTTGTGCTTCTGCTCCTTCCATGTAGAACTCATTCCGGGCACGGGATCTTCGGAATGTCTCGCAATGGTCGAATCGGTCAGACCGAGCATATCGATCACGTCGTGGCCAAGCAGCCTGTAGCCGAGAACTCCGATTGTGGCGACAGCCACCGAGAAATCGCTGTGATCAGCCCTGAGCATATCCTTCGCGAGAAAATCCATCTTGCGAGTGAACCCTACCTCAAGGCGGTTATATGAAGCAACATAAGAATCGGCCAGCGCGAACGTCAGCGCACACAGAACGACTCCGGCTATTATCAAGACGGTCGCCCGAAGCGCCTTCTTCATTCCCTTCGCAATCTTGAAAAGCCCGACACATACGAGAGTCGAAGTCAATCCGAAAATCGGCAGATAGAACCGATGTACCTTCAGGACATCCCCCCCAATCAGCGTGACATAGAGCATAAACAGAACCACAAAAGCGAAAACGCTCCTGGCCCCAACGCTGATCTTCTTGAACACCAAAACCGGCAGCAATAACGCGGCGCCGTAAAATCCATAGTCCCGCATGAAACGGCTGGTGTACTCGATTCCATTGGTTAGTTGCGTCATTCTGAAACCGGTTTTGGCGTAGAACGGGTTCGGAAGAATCGATCCGTAGTAGGCCAGCTTGAAAACGACAAACGGAATTGAGAAGACAAAAGCGGCGCCGGCGCATCGCAGGGTGAAGTCCGGGATCTTTCTGCGTTCGATCGCCTCGACCACAATCAGAGCGCCGGTGACAACTGCGCCGTCCGGTCTGAGGAAGACGAGAATTGCCAGCGCAAATATCAACAGGTAATTCCGTTGCAGGTACAGCCAGACTGCAAGCATCGCGAAAAAGGCGAATGCGGCGGTCGCAAGCCCGGCCGAGGACCAGTAGGAAAGGGATTGATTGCAGGCGACAATATACACCGGTATAAGCGCGAACCATCGGTCCTTCTCATCGAGAATCTCCCGGGCAATGAAGAAAGTCATGATGATCACCCCGCCGCCGAGTACGAAACCGGTCAACTTTGAGATAAAGATGTAGTTGGCTCCCAACGCGCCCCAGAAAAGCGTATAGATTACCCAACCGAAATTGGTAAATCCTTCGACCCGCTCACCGTAGTTGTAGACGAGTCCGTGACCACTGAGATAATTGGCGACATACCGGTACGAGATGTAAGCGTCGTCCTGGGTGAAATTGTGGATATGCGCAAGGAGGGCGTAGATAAGCAAGGCCGGTACGAGCGGCAGGAGTATGTAGAGATATTTCTTCACTATTATCCGGAGTGACGATCCGAACCGACCAATTGTTCAAACAGGCTGATATACTGCCGTGCCGAGCTGTCCCAGGAAAAGTCTTCCTTCATCGCCCGCTTCATCAGTCCGGTCCAGACTCTCGTTTTCCTATACAATTTGACCGCTCGAGACAGCGCCTCCAGCATTGCATCGGAGGTGTACTCCTTGAAGACGAAACCGGTCCCGTCGAGCGAATCTTCGCTAACATCTTTCACCGTGTCGGCCAATCCGCCGACCTCACGCACAACCGGAAGCGTCGCGTACTTCAGCGAATACATCTGGTTCAGCCCGCAAGGTTCGTAGTGCGAAGGCATGAGAAAGATATCCGATCCGGCCTCGATCTGGTGGGCCAGTTTGTCATTGAACGTCAGATAGACCTTGATCTTGTCGGGATATTGCTCTTCGAGTTTCTTGAATAATTCGTGGTACTTCTTCTCCCCCGTACCGAGCACGACCATTTGCAGATCCATCGCAAAAATAAGGTCGGCCGCCTCCGCAATCAGGTCGAATCCCTTCTGGTCGGCCAGGCGAGAAATGATTCCGATGAGCGGCGTTCGTTCCCTGACCGGCAGACCGGACTCACGAACGAGATCAACTTTGTCAATCCTTTTGCCGGAGAGATTGGCGGCGTAGTAGGTATGGGAAATGTTCTTGTCCCGCGACGGCGACCAGACAGTGTAGTCTACACCATTAATAATGCCGTGCAGGTCGGCACTTCTTCCCTTCAGTACTCCGTCCAGTCCGGCACCCATCTCTTCGGTCTGAATCTCCCGGGAGTAGCGGGGTGATACCGTCGTGATCTTGTCGGCGTACGATATCGCCGCCTTCAGGAAGTTCACCTTATCGTAGAATTCGAACGGAGCCGTCGCGAAGAAGAGCTCCGGAGGAAGACCCAGGTGCGCGAAGTTCTCCTTCGCGAACAACCCCTGATAGGCAAGGTTGTGAATGGTAAGAACGGTTCGCGTCCCCTCGAAAAAGCGATCCATCGACAACACGGTCTTCAGATAGGCCGGAATGAGCCCTGCCTGCCAATCGTGAACGTGGATGATATCCGGTTTCCAGTCAAGTTGCTTGGTCAATTCCAAAACGGCCCGGTTGAAGAAGATGAACCGTTCATCGTTGTCGTCGTAATCAACACCCGTAGCAGGATTGCGATAAAGCTCGGGGCGATCGAAGTAGTATTGATTCTCGATGAAATAATGTGTAAGCGGTTTTTTTCGGTGAGCGATCGATGATGCGGCTATCGGATGGTCCTGGCCGTTGATCGCGATCGTACCGGTCAGCTCGACCCTGGTCGGAACCGCCGATTTGAATTCCATCCCCCGGTACCTCGGGATACAAACGGAAACCTCGTGGCCAAGCCTGGCCAGAGCCATAGGCAGAGAGCCGATCACATCTCCCAGCCCTCCGGTTTTTGCAAATGGTGTCGCCTCAGAGGCGACCGTAAGAATCTTCATGAGTGACTATTCTGCTCCCGCGGCCTCGGTATTCACCTGCCGGGTGTACTCGTCGATCTTGATCTTCTTCAGATAGTCGGCCGCTTCTTCGGGCGTCGTTGGGTTGATATAGAAACCGGAGCCCCATTCGAATCCGGCTACTTTCGTTAGCTTGGGAATGATTTCGATATGCCAGTGATAATACTCGCTGCATTCGCGCGACACCGGCCGCGAGTGAATCATGAAATTGAACGGCGGATCGTTCAGTGCCATCTTCAGCCTGAGCAATGCATCGCGGAGACACCTAGCCAGCGAGATGAACTCCGAACTGCTGATTTCAGTGTAGCTGGACTGATGTGATTTCGGCGCAATCCAGGTCTCAAACGGAAATCGGGCAGCGAATGGCTGGAAGGTAATGAAAGCATCGAAATCGCTGACGATCCGTTCGTTGTCGGAAAGCTCCTGGCGAATGATATCGCAATAAATGCAGCGTTCCTTGAAGTTGTAGTACACCTTGGATCCGTCGAGCTCTTCCGCAACCCGCTTTGGAATGATCGGGGTTGCGATCAACTGGCTGTGGGAGTGTTCGAGCGAGGCACCGGCAGCTTCACCATGATTCTTGAACACAAGTATGTACTTCAGTCTGCTGTCTCGTTCCAGATCTATCATCCGCTCCCGATAAACCCAGAGGATATCCCGAATCTCCTCGTCGGTCATGTCAACCATGTCCTTCGAATGATCGGGCGTCTCGATAACGACCTCATGAGCGCCGATGCCGCTCATTTTATCGTAGAGTCCTTTCGGTTCGCGGTTGAGACTCCCCTCAACTTTGAGGGCCGGGTATTTATTCGGGATGACACGGAGCGACCAGCCGGGTCGATTCGGTTCCGAGCCGGGCTTGCGGTAGGCGATTATTTCAGGAGGGGTGTTGTCTTCGTGACCGGGGCAGAACGGACACATCCGCGCCGCCACCCGTTTCGAGACCGAGCTGTAGGAGGAGGGGCGTTTACCGCGTTCGGTAGAGATAATAACCCATCGCCCCAGAATCGGATCTTTTCGCAGTTCCGGCATCTTATCTCCTCAATTGGTCTGACAACATATCATCATATTTAGTAAAAGTCAACTCCGTCCCGCCAATAACGCAGGTCATAGCCTGATCACACCGATATCGTTCGCGGTCCCCGCCGCGATCGCTCTCAACAGCTCGATTTCGTTATCGGTCAGCGTATGATGTCGTCGCATCGTAACGGTTCGGGCCGTGTCTATCGCCTTCTCAATTTCGTACCTCGTATAACTGCCGGTGGTTCCCCAACTGAACGGAGGAACTTCCTTGTCAACTACCAGACTGCCGCCGAATATGTTACTGGCAATACCGATGTTAATCCCGGTATTGAGCAATGTCCCGATTCCGAATTTGGTGTGATCGCCGATAAACGAGCCGACCTTGTTCGAACCGGTGTCGATCTGCTGGCCGTTCATGCTGACGCGGATCGAAGCATAATTGTTCTTGAGATCCGAGTTGGTTGTCATGGCCCCGAAATTCACCCATGAACCGACATAACTATGTCCTATGAAGCCATCGTGATATTTGTTAACGTAGGAATGAAACACTGACTGCTCGATCTCTCCCCCCACCCGGCAGGTATGACCGATCGAAGACGAGCTGACTTTTCCGGCCAGTACGACCGAATTTGGCCCGACAAAGGTCGGTCCGTAAATCGCTGCGTGCGGTTCAACACGGCAGAGATCACCGATATAGACGGGGCCGTTCGAAGCATCGATCACTGCGCCCGGCAGTACTTCAACGTCGTTACCCAGATAGACGTCGTCCTGATTCACCCAGAAAGCCCCATCGTGTATCTTCATCCCCTTCGCGACCGGAAACGAAGACTCCATTGCACGAAAGTCCGATGTGATCTCCGATTCAATGTCTGCCATCACTTCCCAGATGTAGGAGTAGAGCGTCGCCGAAGTTTCGTGTTCCGGCAACTGCTCCCCTTCGACGGTCGCCTGTTTGCTGAAATCTTCGGGAGTGCACACCGGTGGCATGCCTTTCAAAGAGTCTTCCATAAACAGGACGGCAACAGTCTCCCCCTGCGACACAAATCTCGTCGACAGCCGCGCCTCACTAACCAACTTTGGCAGATTGCCATATTGACGGATCCTTCCATTCAACAGCAGGACCTGCGGGGTCGTCCGCTTAATAATGTTTACCGGGTAATCCTTGTACTGCTCGGCCACTATGCCGGCAAGTTGCGCTCGACAACAAAAGACAAGTCCGGCTTCCGGGAATTGGCGCTTGGCGCGAGCATACAGCGGAACGATACCGGCCCGGAGAGCATAAGCTGGACGAACCAGGGTCAATGGATAAAAGTTGGTGTACTTGTCGTCTTCGTAGAAACAAATGGTAATCGGCATTTTGAACTTCCGTCTCTGTGGTATCGGTTGGCGGCCGTCGTCCTGGTTTCTATCGGTTATCCGGCCGAATTTGCCAAGTGCCTCAAAATCAAATGTTAAATGCCTCTGGGCAAGCGATTTCCGGTGACAGAATCGGTCGAACCGTGGCTTCGCCGAGCAAGGGGCTCAAGATATTTTGCTCTCCCTGCTCGTTAGGATAAATTTCTTGCTTTTCTCGAAATTTCCTGCATCATTTTATGGGTAAATTGATCCGATATATACATAGGAAAGGACTGTTTTTCATATGCTTACGGTAACTGATAGCGCCAAAACAGAATTAACCAAGCTGCTTGGTTCGGCTACGGCTCAGAACAAGCAATTAATCATCTATTTCCAGGGATATGGCTGAGGGGGTCCCTCATTGGGAATGGCTCTGGAAGAGTCAGTGGACGGAATGGAAATGCTTGAGTCGAACGGGATATCAGCCTATCTCGATTCGGGTCTCAAGAATCTGATAAAGAACCTGGGACGCATAACGATAGACTTCATCACGACGCCTTATGGCGCCTCGGGTTATTCAGTGACTGTCGGAGACAAGAACTGCTCAAGCGGAGGCTGTAGCTGCTAATTCTGCCGGCCTAAAATCGGACATGAAAGGTCGCCAAAACCTGGCGACCTTTTTCTGTAAGTGGACGAACCGCTCGACAAAAGTTTGCTTCCGTGTTATCATAGAAATTATCACTCGACGAAATCGCTGCGATTGCCAACCATAAATCTTTTGCCGTCTTACGCCATGGTAGAAATCAGCCAAATGTGAACGATTTCACGTAATTTTGGCATTTCCAAGGATTATCGAAGCCAAAAATCAGGGATTCCCTGATTGTCATAGAAGAGCTACGTAGATTTCTTTGTCTATGACCGGATTTCGACTTGATTCTCTTTGTCCCGGCGGGACTTGGAGGCAAAACTAAACATCCTTGAGGAGATGAAAATGTCAAACTTCGTTGACACAATCATGGCAAATGTGAAAGCCAAGAACCCGGCACAACCGGAGTTCCATCAGGCAGTGCAAGAAGTCGTAGAATCACTTGCCCCAGTTATTGAAAGACATCCCGAATATAAGGAAGCCAGAATTCTTGAGAGAATCATCGAGCCGGAGCGCCAGCTGATGTTCCGGGTGCCGTGGGTCGATGACAAGGGCAAAGTTCAGATCAACCGCGGTTTCCGCGTTGAGTTCAACAGCGCAATCGGCCCGTACAAAGGCGGCCTGCGTTTCCACCCGAGTGTCAATCTGGGTATTCTGAAGTTCCTCGGATTCGAACAGGTCTTCAAAAATTCGCTGACTACGCTTCCGATGGGCGGCGGCAAAGGCGGTTCCGATTTCGATCCTAAAGGGAAATCAGACAATGAGGTCATGGCTTTCTGCCAGGCGTTCATGAGCGAACTTTTCCGTCACATCGGCCCGAATACCGACGTGCCGGCCGGCGACATCGGTGTCGGTGGTCGTGAGATCGGCTACCTGTTCGGTCAGTACAAGAAACTCCGCAACGCGTTTGAAGGCGTATTGACGGGTAAAGGTCTCAACTGGGGTGGCAGCTTGATTCGTCCGGAAGCCACCGGTTACGGATGCGTCTATTTCGCCGAAGAAATGTTGAAGACCCAGGGCAAGTCGTTCAGCGGAATGAAAGTGGCCGTGTCCGGCTCGGGTAACGTTGCCCAGTATGCCTGCGAGAAGGTTAATCAGCTCGGCGGTAAGGTAGTCACCATGTCCGACTCTTCCGGCTACATCGTCGACGAAGACGGTATTTCCGGCGACAAGTGGGACTTCGTCATGGAGCTCAAGAATATCCGTCGCGGACGGATCAAAGAATACGCCGACAAGTTCAAAGGCGCGAAGTATTTCGAAGGTACTGGTGTGTGGAACGTCAAAGTCGACGTCGCCCTCCCCTGCGCTACCCAGAACGAACTGAACGGCAAAGACGCCGAGACGCTTGTGAAGAACGGCTGTCTCTGCGTATCCGAAGGTGCGAACATGCCGACGACTCCGGAAGGTGCCGATGTATTCGTGAAGTCCAAAGTGCTGTTCGGTCCCGGCAAGGCTGCCAACGCCGGCGGCGTGGCTGTCTCCGGTCTCGAAATGTCCCAGAACAGCCAGCGGTTGTCCTGGACCCGCGAGGAAGTTGACAAGAAGCTGCACGGCATCATGATTGCCATTCACACTTCGTGTATCGAAGCTTCGGAGCGTTATGGTACACCGGGCAACTATATCAACGGCGCCAACATCGCCGGCTTCCTGAAGGTGGCCAACGCGATGCTGGATCAGGGAGTTGTCTGAGCAACCCCGACGACCGGTTTCAAATCGAGAGGCGGGGACTTCCCCGCCTTTTTATTTGATTCACAATATGCACCTGCGTTAACTTGTCGATTGGGAGCGAGAAAGCGGCGATGGTTGACAAACTGAACATAGAGAAATTCGAGTCGAAATTCGGGAAGTTCGACAGCCTGATGCGATTCCGCGTCAAGCATATCCTGCTGGTGGCAAGTTCGTATGATGCCTACGTCCTTGAAGAGGACGGCAAGCTTACCGATCTGATCTACAACGAATATCTCGAATTAAACCTCACCGTCAGCCCCAACGTTCGCCGCGCCTCCACGGCGCAGGAAGCACTCGATATCCTCGAGTCGCAGGAAATCGACATGGTCCTCATCTTCAAACGGGTGAGCGACATCAACGTGGTTTCTTTCGGCAAGGCCGTGAAGGATATCTATCCCGAGCTTCCCGTCATCCTTCTCGCCTATCACGAGCGCGAGTTGGAACGGATGCTGGCGGAAAAGAACGGCCATTCGATCGACGATATATTCGTATGGACCGGCGATGCCTCGATCCTGCTGTCGATTATCAAGCTGGTCGAGGATCGGTTCAACGTGGACAGCGACACAGAACTTGTCGGCGTACGGGTGATTATTATCGTCGAGGACTCGGTAAAATTCTATTCATCGTACCTTCCGCTGCTCTACAGCGAAATCATGCGTCAGACCCGCGACCTGATGACCGAAGGTCTGAACATTTCCGATAAGATTCTCCGTATGAGGGCTCGTCCCAAGATCCTGCTCACTCACACCTACGAACAGGCCTGCGAGACGTACCGCAAATATCGTAAGTACCTCCTCGCGGTCATTTCCGATTTCAGCTTCGACGTCGACGGCAAGGAACGCGCGGATGCCGGGCTTAAGCTGGTCGATACGATCCGGTCCGAAATCCCCGATCTCCCGATCCTGATGCAGTCATCGGACGAAAGCAACGCCCTGGTCGCCGAAGAACATAAAGTCGGATTTCTGTCGAAACGATCGCAGACGCTCTACTCCGAACTGAGCAGCTTTGTGGCCTCCCGATTCGGATTCGGCGATTTCGTTTTCACCGATCCGGATACCGGCGCCCCGATGGCGTCGGCAAGCGATTTCAGGTCACTTGAGAAATGCATCCGGAATATCGATGAACGGTCGCTTATCTACCATGCGAACAGGAATCACTTCTCCAACTGGCTGATGGCCCGGACCGAGTTCGATCTGGCCAGCAAACTTCGACCGGTAAAAGTATCTGAGTTCAAAGACGCCGCGTCGCTGAGGAAGTACCTCATCGACACCATTCGCGATTTTCGCCATGAGAAACAGGAAGGAGTCATTTCCGACTTTGCGAGAAAGCAGTTCGACCTGCAATCCGATTTCGCCCGAATCGGCGGTGGATCGCTTGGAGGAAAAGGTCGCGGTCTCGCCTTTGTCAACGCCTTGCTCAGCCAGCACAAGCTCTACAACAAATTTCCCGGCGTGCAAATCACCGTCCCGACTTCGATCATCGTTGGAACCGACGTCTTCGACGAATTCATAAGAAGCAACGAACTGCTTCAGGTCGGCTTGAGTGACCGACCGGATGATGAAATCATCGCTGCCTTCGAGAAGGCAAAGTTTTCTAAAGACATTCTATCGGATCTTGATGCGCTACTGACCGTGGTAAAATATCCGATCGCTGTCCGGTCCTCATCGATGCTCGAGGACTCGCATCTTCAGACGTTCGCGGGGGTCTATGAAACACATATGCTGCCGAACAACCACAGCAATCGAAAGGTGCGCCGCCAACAACTCGAAGATGCGATCAAGATGATTTATGCTTCGACCTTTCTTAAGAATGCCAAGGCATATCACGAGGCATCGGGCAATCGCGTCGAAGAAGAAAAGATGGCCGTCATCATCCAGCAGGCGGTGGGCTCACAGCACGATCGGGTCTTTTATCCGAGCTTTTCCGGCGTTGCCCTGTCGTACAACTACTACTCGCTCGATCACGGTGGGCATGAAGACGGCGTGGTTTATGTTGCCCTCGGATTCGGGAAGACGATTGTCGAGGGCATGAACTGCCTTCGCTTCTCCCCCAGCTATCCCGACAAACTGCCGCAATTCTCTACCGTGAAAGACATGCTCAAGAACTCTCAACATGAGTTTTTTGCCATAGACCTCTCACATCCCGGCGCCCCTTTGAAACACGACGCTTATGACGGGCTGATACGATTATCCGTAACTCACGCCGAAGCAGACGGCACCCTTGCTCCAATCTGCTCGACCTATTCAGCCGAGAACAATCGGGTGTACGACGGGAGTTCTCAGAAGGGATCGCGAATTATTTCCTTCGCCCCTATTCTCAAATCCAAGACATTCCCTCTGCCGGAGATCACCAAATTTCTACTGCAGCTCGGCAGCGAAGGGCTGAATTGCCCGGTCGAGATCGAATTTGCCGTGTCCCTCAGTCCGGACAAGAGCAGCGTGGACAGATTTTATTTTCTGCAGATTCGCCCGATGATCAAGGAGGCGCTCTTTGAGACGGTGGATCTTTCATCGGTAGACGCGAACCGGGTGATAGCGAGAAGTGACAAGACGCTCGGGAATATGCGCTCCTCTGCCATATCGGATGTGATTCTTGTCAGGCCGGACGCGTTCGATCGCAACAAGACGGTCGAGATTGCACAACAGGTAGGCACGCTTAACCAAGAGCTTAAAGAAGAGGGTCGGCAGTACCTTCTGATCGGACCGGGACGCTGGGGAACGACCGAACGATGGCTCGGCATCCCGGTTGCTTGGAAACAGATATCCGAGGCGAAAGTGATCATGGAGGCAGCCTACGGCGACTTCGCGCCCGATCCTTCGTTCGGTACGCATTTCTTTCAAAATCTCACCTCATTCCAGATTGGCTACTTCACAGTGAATCCGAACAAGAGCAACGGGTCCGTCAATTTCGACTGGCTGCTCGGACAGTCGGTTGAGAAGAGCACCGATTACATTTCGCATATCAGGCTGAAACGGCCGCTGGAAATTCTCATTGACGGTCGGGTCGGCAAAGGTGTTATTGCACGTTAGATAAGCTATTTCGTCCGGAGTATAGATTCATTCGAACGAATTGACATCCGTGTAATTCACCTGATTCCGATCAACTCATCCTGAGCGAGAGGCGCTTTGTGAAGAGCTCACGAGCTCATAGAAAGCTGCTGTGCCCGTTGAGTCTATTTATGGTCTTGGCAGCAATCGCATGGTCCGGACGGGGATGGTGCCGCCCATATCAGGCCGGCAAGGCTGCGTTTGTCCCCGGCGACTCAATCTTCTGCCTCCCGACGCACTACGTCAACAGAGTAAACATGTCGGTGAACGGTCTCGGATTCGGCAGCTACGGCGGTTATCTGGCCTGTTACTCGACCGAGTACGCCCCCGTCGGAGTGATCTACCCGACTTCCTCAGGTATCACCTACATGTCCGGCTCCATTTCAGTCGGCGGTGTTCTCAACGGAGACTCTCTGGTATCGCAAGACTATTGGGCGGAGTTTATGCCCACGAAAACAACCATGATGCGCACTATCAACGAGCGGCTTCCCTATTTCAGTCCGCTCGCCGTCTCGGAGCAGGATATAATCAACGATATGTCTGACACCTCCTGGTATGATATCATCTGGCAACTTCCTCCTGACAATCGGCCGCCTAAACCGCTTCATATCGAAGTAGTGCAGTCTTCGTACGCCTGGTCCTACCAGTATGCCGGTGACTTCATTCTCTTCAAGCTGCAGATTCGTAATATCGGGACCAAATCAATACACCAGGTTTACGTCGGGCTGATGGTCGAGCCGGACGCTCGTTATGGTCCGGGGCATGACACCTGCTGCTACGATGACATCGGCGGTTTTCTTCCTGCATACGAAGCCTCGGTCGGATGTGATCGGATCGACACTGTCAATATCATGTGGGGGGCGGACAACGATGGAGATCCTATCAACGGAGCTTTTCTGGAGAAACCTACCTATGTAAACGGAAAGCTGCAGAACTCCGTAACCGGCGTGACCGGAGTCATGTTTCTTGACTGGCCGCACAGTATCGATGTCCATCCGCACTTATCCTACAACTGGTGGTACGGTTGGGCTCCGACTCTGCCGGCCGAAGACGATTTCATGCCGCAGCACAAGGACAACTTCCGGTCGTGGAGCCGGCCGTTTACCGACAAACTGTACTACTACACGATGGCGAACGGGGAAATCGACTACAACCAGATATATGCCGCGACCAAGTTGCCATCCGACCCGATATGGACAGTGCCACGCGAAGAAATTGGCAAGAGGATCGCAGGCGGGAGCTGGAGTATGTCGCACATGCTCTCACTTGGACCGTTCGAACTGCCTCCCGGAGACGTGCTGGAAATTCCCTTCGCGTACGTCGGTGGTGAGCATTTCCATCACGATCCTTCGAACGGCGAGAACCTTCCTTACAATCCGGCCGGGTACTATCGGAAACTCGATTTCTCCGATCTGGTGAAAAACTCTCAATGGGCGCGATGGATCTACGACACGCCCGGATTCGACACTAATTCCGACGGTTATGCAGGGGAATATGATATCTGTCCGTACGATTCGGAGTATGTCGACGGACATTGGGAGATTACGGGAGCCGACACCGTTTACTACAAAGGGGATGGGGTTCCGGACTGGAAAGCGTCGGGGCCACCGCCTGCTCCGTTTGTAGCTATTCGGCCAATCGTAGGCGGGCTGCATGTGAGGTTCAACGGCAGCAGATCAGAAACTGAGAAAGACATTTTCAGTAAGATTGTCGATTTCGAAGGGTATCGCGTCTATATGGGTCGGGACGATCGACCCGCCAGCTTCAGCCTCATGGCTTCCTACGACAAACGGAATTACGACAAGTACATGTACGATGATAATCGAGGCGGCTTCGTCATAAGAGATATTCCATTCACTCTAGACAGTCTTCGATGCCTCTACGGAAAGGGACCCGATCCGTGTAGCGATACAACATTTGACCCGCTTATCTATACCCGGACCTATCCGTTTCACCCGACCCAGTATCCTGATTCAATGCTATTCTTCTTGCCCCATGACAACAACACCTCCGAGTTCGGTAAGACCACGCCGATTCGAAAAGTCTATCCGAACGAACCCGACCCGCGCACGTTGCCTTTTGACTCCCTGACCTCGGACAGGTATACACCTGAAGGGAATTTCAAGTACTTCGAATACGAAATGGACATCACCACTCTGCTCCCCACGGTCCCTTACTGGATAAGCGTAACGGCATTTGATTTCGGTTCGCCGGCGTCCAACCTCGGTCCGCTCGAAAGTTCGATCGTAAACAATGCTGTCAGTGGATTTCCTTACGGTTCTGAAGACGAGCTTCCCGGAGGTTCGCACAAGATCTACGTTTATCCCAATCCGTACCGGGCTGAAGCGGGGTACCGATCACAGGGGTACGAGGGACGGACGCGGCAGGATCGACCGGACAACCGCGTGAGAGCACTCAATTTTGCCAACCTCCCGCCGAGGTGCACAATCAGCATATACACGCTCGATGGTGATCTGGTACGCAGAATCGAGCATGACGTGCCTTCGAACGATGCCAACTCAACTCATGACAGCTGGGACCTGATCACGCGCAACACCGAAATGGTCGTTAGCGGATTGTACTACTGGGTGGTAGAGTCACCCGATGGCGCAACGCAAATCGGAAAATTCGTGGTCATCATGTAGAGTCAGATTGCGGGAAGGAAGTTAGTTCAGGCTGGTCAGAAGATATCGAGTCAGACCGTGCGGTTTCGCTTGAAGAGGATCAGAACGACGAGCACGAAACTCACTGACACGAACGCCAGTACGATTTGCAGCAACTCAGGGGTTGACAACTTGGCCTGAACCAGGACGGGCAGATATCTGAAGAGTGAGTTGAGCAGGATCGTGATTGGCAGAATGAATGAGAGTTTGCGTACTCCGGTCGCGAGAGCATACCCAATCAGAGCACCTGAAGCCGTTTGGAAAAGAATCGTAAATGCCCGCTCCAGCACACCTATACCGAACAACTGAGTCGAGTTGACGCCTGCAGCCAGATAACTCGCCTCGATAATTCCGAACCCCACTCCGAACATCGCGCCGAACACGATCGCCCTGTTTCGTTTGAAGGCACCGAATTTGACGAGACCAAACATCCCGCCTGCTTTGACCAGCTCCTGAACGATACCAACAACCAGAGCCGGGAAGATCCCCCAGAACAGAGGCGAAGCTCCGGCTATGACTTTTGGTGTAAACAGCTTTCGTACTATGATTAATTGCAGAGGGATCTGTGTGAAGATCATCAGAAAGTAAAGAATGCCCCCGACTACCAGGACTATGTAAGAGAGCGGGTTCTTGAATTCTCCGCCGATAAACAGCAACGCTGACAGCGCGCCGATAAATATGTAGATGAGATAGGCTTCAACCAACAGCCCGATCGAGCGTACCGGTTTGTACGGCGGCGGCGCCTGTGCGGCCGGTTTGACAACATCAAGATAAATCTTAATATCCTGCGCCGGAATGACTGCCTTGATCAGCCGCTTGTCCGGAGTAAAATAAAGAAGCTTTTCCTGAGGTTCGCTCAGGTGAATGGCGAACGCCGAATCGAAAATTTCATTGTAGACCCGAAGATTCAGGAAGGCCACGACATTCCCTTTGATGCGGGTGTAACTGAGGGATTGCGGTGAGAAGACACTGTCGACGAGGGTGTCCCCTACTTTGATATCGCGCATTGCGAGAAACATTTCGTATTGATCCATAAAGTTGGATTCGACCGCGAATCTCTGCTCCGGATAAGCGACTTTCTGCTGAATCTTCTCCCCGCCCCTGGTCGAATATCCGACTATCTCATCGCCCGACCGTTGCAGGAATAATTGCTCGTTCTGATCGGAGATATTCAGTTTCATGTCATCCCCCAGATACGAACCGGACTCGGCGACCGTGCGTTGGTTGGTGATGTCCATCGTGAGGGGGGAACCGATCTTGTTGTAATCGAGCTTGAGAACCTCGTCAATTTCCACACCTTCGGTCCCATCGACCTCCGTCCGGGCCTTCACCGTCGAGACAAGATTCCCCACGGTTGAGTCTTTGGCCTCAAAAGTCCAGACGCGCATCTCCCCCAACGGACGGTACTGCTCGACCGATTCGCTCTTCTTAATAGCTCTCTGGGCCGCGGCAGGCAGAGCGAGAGCCAGAATGGTGAAGAAGATGATCCAGGTTTTCATGACGATGACGTGAAGATAGGGAAATTGGAAATTTCGTCAACACAAAAGATCAGGGCTATTTTTACTCGGACCTTCGAGCCGTCAACACAAGATCCCGGCCTGTCTTCTGAAAGGCCTGATCCATCCGGAGATTTCCGTACCGTTTCAGGCCGACAAAACCGCTCCGACGAACGGCGGCTTCGACTTGATTGACCGTAAAATTGTCGAATTCATGCCTGAAGACTTCCAACTTGACCGGCGATCTCGAAAGATCCGCCCGCGTTACATAGAGATTGATCCGTTTGCCAAGCCGCTCGGAGAATCTTTCGTATACGATTTCTCCTGCTTTAGTCGCCTTGATTGGAAACAGCTGACCTTCGGCCATCGACACATAGTTAAGCAACTGAATGACAAGATAGCCACCCGGTTTCAGGCAACGGTTGAATCCGGCGAGAGCTTCGCGAAGCCCCTTCTGATTTCCAACACCGGTTATCGCGTTGGCGAGACATACTATCAGATCAAACTTCTCTGTCAGCGCAATGGGCAGTTTTTCGAATTGACCGTACTTGAAGGTCAGCTTGCCCTTGAGGACTCCGAACTTCTTCTTCGCGAAAGCGAGCATCGGTCTCGACCGATCCAATCCGACAGCATAGACACCTTTTCGAGCAAAGAGCGAACTGGTCAGCCCGGTCGCACAGCCGGCATCGAGGACAGCCGTCGACCGGAAGCGGGCAATCAGGGCGTCGACTTCCTTGCCGTGCGGCACCGCTCGGGCATCGGCACCGGTGAGGGCGTCATACTCCTCCGGATATGTCTCGAAGAATGATTTGGTCGTTCGTTTTGCCAAGGATACGCCTCCTGACTCATTTAGACAGTTAGATTGAGAAGAACGTCAGCAAGTGACGACAGGTTCACGGAAAATTCAAACGGTGACTACGGCATCGGATGAGTATACTGCCCTTTCTCAACCGCCGTCATATGGTGCCGGTATTCCGGTGTGGAAATATCGTTCTGCCAGGGACCGAAAAGCTTGAAGGACAGCAGACTTCCCCAGAACACCAGGATGAGTATAGCAACCCACCTGACTCTGGAAACAGGACGTTTCTTCGAGATCAAATGTACCTGCAAAGTTTCGCTCACCGGACAGCTGTCGACACACGCCATGCACCCACTGCACTCGTCGGAACGGACCTCACGAATCTTGTCCACCTGGATGAAAGCCGGGCAGACTCTGGAGCAGGCTGAGCAATCGATGCAGCTTTTCTCGTTGCGGATGATGCGGGTCGGAGATATGAAATTTAGAAGGCCGAGCAAGCCGCCATAGGGACAAAGATACCTGCACCAGAATCCCCTCAGAACGAGCGAGAGGACGAAGAGCGAAGCGATAACAATCAGCGCTGTGGGACTAATTTCGGCAAAAAACCTCAGCATGAGAATATCTGCGACTTTGTTGTAGTTGGAATAGAGAAAAGACTTGATCGATGCCGGAGTCATCATGATGAACACGGCATAAATGAAGAAGGCGAGCAGAATATACTTGAGCGATCTGAGCGGATAATCGAGCCATCGCGGAGCCTTCAGGCGTCGGCGAAAAATCTTATCCGAGATATCCCCGAGGAGTTCCGAAATGAACCCGATCGGACAGACCCAGGAGCAGAATCCCTTCTTGAACAGCCAAGCGGTTAACAGAATCACAGTGAATATTATCAACCCGGACGGGTGAATTCCGTTCACGATTCCGGTATTCAACCAATACCGCAGGGAAACGAGCGAACTTATCGGCAGCCAGCCTTCGACCCCTGGAGGCCGGGAAATAATCTCGGCCGCTCCCTGGCTTCCGATGTATCTGACGAATAGATAGAATTGAACACCGATCCAGATATTCACGACCAGTGAAAATAGCTGGCTGTAGAATCTATATTTCTGAACCGACTTTCTCTCGTTCCTTCTCAGGACTCTTCCCGGCTCCACTCGCGTTGCTGTCTTTGCCATAATCCTGTCCTTTCCTGTGCTTGCAAGGTCGGTAATAGCGTCAGGAAATGACTTGATTTTAGTCAAGAGTGAAAGAAAATGACAGAAAAATGCCGAGCGACCGGCAGGATTTTCCTGTTGGCCGCTCGATCGATCCTGAGCGTCCTAAGTCAGAGTCAAGTTCAGCATCCGGGGGGGTACCCCGACTGTAAACAAGTCCTAATATCGCCGATCGCTTGTCGTGCAGTAGTTAGAAACTGCTTGCGCACAACCGCTTGAGTCCTTAATGTAACACTAATGAAGTCCCCTATCCCATCACAGCTCAGTAAACAATGACTACCCGAGCCGGAAAATTCATTCTATTCGGAATGATTGTCGGGGCTGTCCTCGGCGCTCTCGGCGGATATCTGCTGAGTGGATTGTTTCTGGATATTCAGTTCCTTGGAACGATGTTCCTCAATGCCCTTAAGGTGGTCGTGGTTCCGCTGATCGTGGCCTCAATGATCATGGGTGTGGCATCTCTGGGAGACATCCGTCGACTTGGTCGCACAACCGCCAAGACGCTTGCCTACTATCTGGTCACGACCGGATTCGCGGTAATTATCGGAATCGTCCTGGTCAACATCATACAGCCGGGTCAGGGTGTGGACAATTTCGGCGCCTTCGTGCCGGACATCGTGGCACAGAGCCATCAGAAGACTTTGATCGACGTCATAGAGAGTCTCATTCCTTCGAACATCATCGATGCTGCAGCAAAGAACAGCATCCTCCCCCTCATTGTCTTTTCACTCGCATTTGGAGCCGTGCTAACCACAATCGGCGAGAAAGGAAAGCCGGTAATCGCGTTTTTCGACGGTCTCAATCATGCGATCATGAAGCTGGTGACTTACATCATTTATTTTGCCCCGATCGGCGTCATGGCCCTCATCGGGGGGATCGTCGCTGAGAATCGCGGGTCGGTCGAACATTTGATCTCAAGTCTCGCCTGGTACACCGTCACCGTCATTGTCGGACTGCTCATTCATGCCTTCATCGTGCTGCCGCTTATTCTGAAGGTCTACGCAAAGCGCAATCCTTTCGACTATTTCCTGAATATGGGAGAGGCACTCGCCACCGCCTTTACCACCGCATCTTCTTCGGCCACCCTGCCGATCACGATGGAGTGCGTAGAGGAAAAGAACAAGGTTGACTCGCGGGCCTCGTCTTTTGTTCTGCCCCTGGGCGCAACGATCAACATGGACGGCACTGCGTTGTATGAAGCGGTTGCGGCGCTGTTTATCGCCCAGATCTACGGCATCGATCTTTCGATGGGGCAACAGATAATAATTTTCCTGACCGCGACCCTGGCCTCGATCGGAGCGGCCGGGATCCCCCATGCCGGAACGGTCACTATGGTATTCGTCCTGAGCGCGGTTGGTCTGCCGCTCGAAGGAATCGGGTTGATCTGGGCGGTTGACTGGTTTCTCGATCGTTGCCGCACGACCGTGAACGTCATGGGTGACTCGGTCGGGGCCGCCGTGATCGCTTCGACGCGCGAGTTCGGCGTCGATAATTGATTGTATCCCTCCATTTTCGCATCCAGATCGATTAAAATCCGCTTGACCCCGGACTCGACTCCCGCTATGTTACCTTCAGTCCTTCCTTAAGATATGATTGAACGGCAAACGAGTTTGCGCCGGACAGCGCGCTGACCCGGGCAGGATTGTCAATTCTGCCAATGCGAATTCTTACAGGAGCCTACCTCATGAAGAAACTGACATTGATGTCCGCGACGATGGTCGTGATTTGTACCTTCTCGAACGTACAGGCCACTCGGCAAAAAGTAGATTTCACCCCCGGAAACAGCATTCAGAAGACTGTATTCAACCCTCCCGTTGCGCGAGCATCTTGCTTTCTGCGCCACTATGGCAATTTCTTCTCCGGTTATGCTACGGGTCAGGCCCCGAACGATCGGATTGTCTCTTATTTTGACCCGTCCACCTGTGCGAGCCCGGCTCTTCCGTTCGAGATTCAGTCCGTGTCGTTTTCGCTGATCGGTTTTGTCGGCACACCCTGGCCGGTGGGCATGGATGTGGTTGTCTTCGAGCCTGCAGCCGGTTCTTCATGCTCCGGTCCGGGCACCGAGTTGTATCGCACGCATGTGTCTTGCGATCAGGCAGTCTTCGGCGCTCCGCAAATCGGAACGGTAAACGTTCCCTCAGGCTGGTGCGTGACCGGGCCGGTGTACATTGGCGTTGAATACAATGACACGACCACCGGACCGTATCCATCGATGCTTTTCGACACCACTTCCGCACCCGATTCCTGCGACAACTGGTACTACTACATGGGAGCGTGGTACGAATGGTTCGATTTCTGGAATAACCTCCCCGGCTATCCGCTGATCGGAGTCCTCGGAGAGACGAACTCCTCTGCCTGCTGTCCCGACGCCGATGGAGACGGTATCTGCGACGGAGTCGATAACTGTCCCAACACTCCCAACGTCTCGCAAGTTGACACTGATGCCGATGGTGCCGGGGATGCCTGCGACAATTGCCCCGCCATATCGAATCCCGGACAGGCCGATGCTGACGGCGATGGAATAGGGGACGTGTGTGACGCCTGTCCTTCCGACCCGCTCAACGATCAAGACGGCGACGGCATCTGCGGAAACCTCGACAACTGCCCCGGGATCTACAACCCGCTTCAGGAAGACCTGAATTCCAACGGCATCGGGGACTCGTGCGAAACCTGCTGTGTCGGAATCAGAGGAAATATCGACCGTGATCCGGCGGAATCGATCGATATCGTCGATCTGATCTATCTCGTCGACTATCAGTTCGGTTCGCCGATCGGGCCGGTTCCACCCTGTCCGGCGGAAGCCGACGTAAACGGCGATGGCAACCTGGACGTGGCCGATCTGATCTACCTGGTCGATTACCAGTTCGGCTCGGGACCGCCGCCGGTCGCCTGTCCGTAAGATTGAATCGCCCGCAACTTCGTACCAACTCTCCCGTATTCAGCCATACGGTCATGCGCCGGATGCTAACATGGGCTATATCGGGTCATAAAGTAAATTATTTCTGTTAATGTGATGCCGCCGGAGGAACCGACTTTTTATCTTTGTGTTACAGGATCAAGTCGGATCGCCGTCGGGCATTTCGGTTGAAACGACAGTGTGCTTGGACCAAAACCCTAAATATCAGGATAAATCGATGAAAACAAGGTCAACGGTACTGCCTGTAGCTATATCTCTACTTCTCTCGACTGCGGCCCTTGCCCAGCAGCCGGTCCTCGTCAAGACGGATAACGTCAAGCGGATGGAGTTTTCTGACCAGATCAGGCTGGTCGGGCGAACCGAAGCCTGGGTCGAGAGCAAACTGGTCGCAGAAATTGCCGGCCGGGTCGAGTCTATCGATGCCAACGAAGGTGTTTACGTGAAAAAGGGGGCGTCACTGGTTTCAATCGACGCCGACAAAATACGGCTCGACCTGGATTCGAAAAAGGCCGAGGCTGAGCAGGCCCGGCTGCGGGCCGATCTCGCTCAATCGCAACTAAAACGAGCTAAGGAACTTTTCGCAAAGACTTTGATATCACAGTCAGGCATGGACAGTGCTAACGCCTGGGCCGGTATTTCGCAGGCCCAGTACGACCAGCTGAAGGCCGAGCAGGACAATCTGGCGCTTGATCTGCAACACTGCACAATCACCGCGCCGCAAAGCGGATACACCGGACGGCGGCTTATTGAGGTTGGCGAGTGGGTCAACCCGGGTACGCCGGTCTACGAATTCATCGATCTGTCGCGCATTCGGGTGCGGGTCGATCTTCCCGAACGGAATTTCGGCCATGTTAAAGTAGGCAGCCCGGTGGCGATCGAACTCTCCGGCGATAAAACCCCCGAGATGAAGGGCAAGGTAACCGGGATCGCACCCGCCGCCTCCGCGGAAACGCATACCTTCCCGGTGATTGTCGAAGTTCCCAATCCGGATGGCCGCCTCGGAGGCGGAATGCTTGTTCAGGCGACCCTCTCCCTCAACGACAAGTTCGAGAGCCTCGCCGTATCGAAAGATGCGGTGGTCCGCAACGGCGGGGGGACACAAGTATTTACCGTAGTCGATGGCAAAGCATCGCCGATTTCCATCACTACTACCTCAACGCAAGGCGACATGGTTGCGGTCAAGTCCGACGCACTATCCGAAGGAATGCCGGTGGTTGTTCGCGGCAACGAACGAATCTTCCCGGGCGCTCCGGTACAGATGATTGGAGCTACCGATGCTGCCAAGGGTCAGTCGGCCCAGTGATCTCACCGTTGATCTGAATATACAAACTGAAGGAAAATCTGCGTGAGCCTGATATCTACATCGATAAAATTCCCCGTCACCGTAATTGTCGGAGTGTTCATTGCCGTAATGGGAGGGATTATTGCCCTCGAGAAAGTCCCTGTTCAGCTAACTCCGGAAGTCGAACGTCCGCTTATTACAGTGACCACGAACTGGACCGGAGCATCCCCCGAAGAGGTCGAAAAAGAGATCGTCCAGAAACAGGAGGAGTATCTCAAGTCGGTCGAAGGACTGCTGGAGATGCGTTCCGAGTGTCACGATGGCCGCGGCGTCATCACACTGGAGTTTCCGGTCGGTACAGACCTGACCGGCGCCACCGTCCGCGTCACCAATAAACTCAACGAAGTTCCTTTCTATCCTGACAACGCGGACCAGCCGATTGTGAGTTCCACCAGCGGTATCGAAGGGGCAATTGCCTGGTTCGTGATCAAGGCGGACAGTGCGGGCGTCTACGTACCGCAGCAGCAGGATCTTATCGAGGACATGGTGAAGCCGCGGCTTGAGCGGGTCCCGGGAGTTTCATCGATCAATGTCTTCGGGGGCCTTGACCGCGAGCTGCATGTAACGGTTGATCCGAACCTGATGGCCTCCTCCGGCATAACGTATCAGCAGCTGGGCAGCGTTCTCGATTTACAGAATCGCGACATCTCCGCAGGCGATTTCGGCGAAGGCAAGCGCAAGTATGTCGTGCGAACGATGTCCCGATTCGACAATGTCGATGATGTCAGGAATACTGTCATCACGGTTAAGAACGGTGTACCGATTTACGTTCGCGATGTTGCCGACGTCTCTCTCGGTTTCCAGAAGGCGACCGCGCTGGTCCGTCAGGCCGGCGTCCCCGCAATCGCCTTTAACGCCCAGCGCCAGGTCGGAGCAAATGTAATCAAAGTGATCGACGGTCTCATGGCCCAGGTCGATATCATCAATAAAGAAGTGATGGAGCCGCGCGGTATGCACATTGAGAATGTCTACCGCGAGACTGTCTACATTAACTCAGCGATCGATCTCGTTCTTTCCAACATCTATCTCGGCGGCTTTCTCGCTATTTTGGCCCTGTTTATCTTCCTGAGGTCGATCTCGTCGATTCTGGTAATTGCCCTTTCCATTCCTATTTCGATCATAACGACTTTCCTCGCGATGGCGTTGTTCGGAAGAACGGTCAACGTGATCTCTCTGGCGGGAATGGCGTTCGCGGTAGGAATGGTGGTTGACAGCTCTATCGTTGTGCTCGAGAATATCTATCGACATATGCAGATGGGGAAAACCCGATGGCAGGCGGCGGTCGATGCGACCAGCGAAGTTTGGGGTGCCCTCCTTGCTTCGACGGTGACCACGATCGCGGTCTTCCTGCCGATCATGTTTATCCGCGAGCAGGCCGGCCAGCTCTTTCAGGATATTTCAATCGCAATCTGCAGCGCAATCGCCGTATCGCTGATCGTTTCAATCACGGTAATACCCACCCTCTCGGCTCGTATCCTGAAGGTGTCGTCGAAAATCCATGGCACCCACGAAGACAGCGGATGGTTGAACCGGTTCTCCAATCGTGTCGCGCAATTCGTAGACTACATTAACGCCAACGGTGCCCGTCGCCTTGGCACGATCCTCGGAATCGTTATCGTGACCATGGGCCTCAGCTACTACCTCCTGCCGAGCGCGGAGTACCTGCCCAATGGGAATCGGAATCTCGTGATCGGATTCATGCTTCCTCCCCCCGGCTACAATCTCGACGAGATGGTCAAGACGGGCAAAGTAATCGAAGATCAGATGAGACCGCTCTGGACGGCGAAGGGAGAATCGGCCGACACTCTGCCGGGAGGAGGAATCAACAACTTCTTCCTCGTGGCTCTGCCCAATCAGATGTTCATGGGCATGGAGGCGCGCGATGCCAGTCGGGCGGCAGAGTTGGTCCCGGCGGCAAACAAAGCGCTTTTCACTATTCCGGGTGCTATCGGATTCGCCAATCAGACGTCGTTGTTCGGCCGAGGGTTTGCCGGAACCCGCTCCGTCCGTATCGATGTAACCGGACCGGAACTTCCGGAAATCCTCAATATCGCCGGTCAGATATTCGGCCAGATCAGAACCGTACTGCCCGGAGCTAATGCCCGGCCCATCCCCGGACTCGATCTCGGAAACCCCGAGGTACGGGTCTATCCGGACAGAGTTCGCGCCGCCGATGTCGGCTTCAGCGCGACCGATATCGGACAGGCGGTCAATGATATGGTCGACGGCTCTAAAGTGAGCAACTACTTCCTCAACGGTCGTGAAATCGATCTTGTCGTGAAGGCGAGCGACCAATGGACCCAACACACCCAGGATATCGCACAACTCCCGCTGGCAACCAAGTCCGGTCGGGTGATCACGGTTGGCGATGTCGCGAATGTCGTGCAACAACAGGGTCCGGTACAGATCAACCATGTCGAAAAGCAAAGAGTCGTTTCCATCGAGACGGTTCTTCCCGACGAGATCCCGCTCGAAGCAGCCATGCAGCGGATTCAGTCTGACATTGTCGGACCGTTGCACCAGAAAGGACTAATCGGCGGATTGTACGATGTGCACCTGTCCGGCACGGCCGACGACCTGACCAAACTCAAAGCAGACATGATCAGTGATTTCCATCTTGCGATCATCCTGACTTATCTCCTGCTCGCAGCGTTGTTCCAGTCGTTCACCTATCCGCTCGTGGTCATGCTGACGGTGCCGCTGGCGACTTTCGGCGGCGTCTTAGGCCTCGACATTGTCCGCATTTTCGATCATGCCCAGCAGCTCGACGTGCTCACGATGCTCGGATTCGTAATTCTTGTAGGAACGGTAATCAACAACTCGATTCTCATCGTGTATCACGCCCTGCAACTCATGAAGGAAGGCTGGGATGCTCGAGCCGCGGTCAAAGATTCCGTCCGAGTCCGAGTCAGGCCTATCTTCATGTCTACAGGTACGACTGTTTTGGGTATGCTCCCGCTTATTATCATGCCCGGAGCAGGATCGGAGCTTTATCGCGGCCTTGGCGCAGTCGTCACCGGCGGTCTGGCGATCTCAACGGTCATTACGCTGGTCCTCACTCCGCTGGTCTTCTCCTATGCGATTGAGCTGGTGGTGAAAGTCAGGGGGCTGTTCGGACTGAAAGAAGAAGCGGTCAGTCAGGCTCCTTCGCTTGAGAACGAATAATCTACGTCAAATCTGATATCGGCACGCTCCGAAATGGGCGTGCCGGCTGTTTTTGCAGGTGTGGCTGAAAGCCCAGCGTCAGGTCAAACGGTCTCAGTTTGGCAGTAGCCCGCGATAATTGCTTTCTTTAAGCGGGACTTCCCAGCCGTTCTCGAGTTCCCCTTTTGACTCCAGATGGTTGTTGAACACCATCGTCTCCGGACCGAGCATTCCCCCCGAGAGCTTTTTTTCGAACTCCTCCCGGCTGGTCGAGACGATATTCTGTCCGTCGCGATAAACGACCGTCCGCCAATCCAGCAGCGACACTCCGAGGTCCCCTTCCAGCTCCCTGATGAAGCCGACTGAGCGGTCGATCGAGCAGCCCGATGCTCTCGCCTGCTCCTCATCGGCGAACAACAAAACAAACCGACCGTGGAACACTTCAACGGCGGCATCGAGCATCTCGCCGTGGGCCGCCCACGAAGCTACGAAGTCTCTCCCCCGGTCGCGTATTTCATCACACTCCGCCTCCGACATCGGTCGGGCGGCCTGGTATACCCAGACCCGGGCACTGTCTTTGAGGTCTCTGTACGATTTCATCTGAAGCATTCTGTCCTGTCCGTTTAGTTGACGCACGACCGTATATCGTTCAAAGTGTAAACCATCTACAGTACGACGCAGTCGGACAAGATGGTTGGATTACCTTGAGTGGCTATGATTCAGTTTGGTGAGCTGAAACCGTGTGTATCGTCATTCAAATACTGGGGGGCAGGGTCGAACTGCCGACCTCCTGATCCACAGTCAGGCGC